>PHBI01000234.1 GCA_002841945.1 Deltaproteobacteria bacterium HGW-Deltaproteobacteria-14 | reverse complement strand
GTGAGCTCCCTCGCCGGTCAGCCCGCGGGTCGCCTCGAGTACGCCGCGAGCTACGACCCGACCACCGGCGCCCGCCTCAGCGAGAGCCTCACCCTCGCGGCCAGCGGCCAGGTGGTGATCACCGGGCTCGGGACCTTCACCGTCAGCGGCGGCGCCGAGATCGTCAACCGCCAGCTCGACGCGCTGACGCTGCACCTCGGGACGTCCGTGACCCTCGGCGCGCTCACCGTCGCGGCCGACTCGGTGGACCTCCTCTACACGCGCCAGGACGCCGCGGCCGGCGGCGCCTCCACGGTCCGGCTCACCCTCGCCGGCGGGCACGTCGCCGTCGTGGGGCTCGGCTCCCTCGACGTCAGCGGCGGCACGCTCCTGACGAACGGGGCGCTGACCTCGCTCCGGCTCGACGTCGCCACGGCGCTGACCCTCGGCGGCGTCGCCATCTCCGGCGGCGCGACCCTCACCTACACGGCGGCCGACAGCTCGCTGACGCTCGCCGTGCAGGACGGGAGCGCCGCCATCACCGGGCTCGGCGCCATCACCGTCAGCGGCCAGGCGGCGCTGTCCAACGGCGCGCTCGACGCGCTGACCCTCGCGGTGACCGGCACCCTCGCGGTCGCCGGGACGACCTTCGACGCCGACGCCAGCCTCGCCTACACCCGGGTGGACGCGGCGACCGGCGGGCCCACCTTGAAGCTCGCCCTCACCAACGCCACGGCGACCGTCGCCGGCCTCGGTACGCTCGGCGTCGCCGGCGCCATGGTCATCGAGGGCGGCGCGCTCGCCAGCTTCGACCTCGCGGTCACCAGCGACGCGACCCTCGCCGGCGTCACCCTGTCCGGCGGCCTCGGGCTGAGCTACACCGCCGCGACGCAGACGCTGTCGTTCTCCGTGAACAACGCCAGCGCCACCGTCGCGGGCCTCGGCTCGCTCCACCTCTCCGGCAGCGCCGTCGTCCAGAGCGGCAGCCTCAGCACGCTGTCCTTGACCATCGGCGGGGACGTCACCCTCGGCACCGTCACGCTGTCCGGCGACATGGAGCTCGCCTACGCCGCCGCCGCCGGCAGCCTGACGTTCTCGGTCTCCGACGCGACCATCGCCGTCGCTGGCCTCGGGACGCTCTCGGTCAGCGGCTCGTCGCAGCTCGCCGGCGGGCGTTTGACCCAGCTCTCCCTCGCGGTCGGCGCGGGCGTCTCCTTCGAGGGGCTGGCCCTGTCCGGCGCGCTGTCGCTCGACTACGCCGCGAGCTACGACGCTGGGGGCGCGGTCACCAGCCGCTCGCTGTCGCTGGCCGTCGCCGACGCCACGCTGATGGTCCCGGGCGCCGAGGCGCACCTCGCCGGCGGCATCGCCATCGACAACGGCGCCGTCACCTGCGCCGACCTCGGCCCCGCGACCCTCGATCTCTCCGGGGTGAGCTTCGAGGCCACCGCGCGCTACGTCGCCGCCGGCCAGACCTGCGGCCACCTCGTCGATCCGGCCCCCACCGCGGCCTTCCTCGGCTCCTTCAGCGCGTCCGTCGCGGTCGCCGGGCAGAACGTCACCGTCCGCGGCTCCGCGGACATCAGCGGTGGGGCCATCCAGGAGATCGTGCTGGCCACCACCGTCGACCTCTCGGGCGTGCCGGGGCTCTCGAGCGTCGCAGTCGCCGGGCGCTACGCCGGAGGCACCCTGTGCGTCGAGGGCGCCGTCCAGAGCTCGCTCCAGGTCCCGCTCGGCGTCGTCGTCAAGGGCATCACCGCCGGCTTCTGCTTCGGCGGCCCGGTGGTCGGCTCGGTGGACGTGAAGGTCCTCGTCGAGGCCCCGAACGCCGTCGGCGAGCCGGTCGACATCCTCGCCACCGCGGGCTTCGACGGCGCCGCGACCGCGCTCTCCGCGTCGGTCTGCCTCGCCGCCGCGGACGCCGCCGGCGCCGCCTGCTGCGCCGGCGTCGGCGCCTGCCCGGCGACCACCTGGCACCCCTTCAGCGGCCAGCTCCCCGGCCTCCCGAGCGCGTGGGCCAACCTCGGGATCAACGTCCTCCAGGGGTCGATCTCCATCGGCACCGGCGGCCTCGACGTCGAGGCGCAGGGGCTCTTCGACGCCTCCGCGATGCCGCCCATCCTGCCCGGGCTGTCGCTGAAGTCCCTGCAGGTCGCGATGTCCGCGTCCGTCGGCAGCGCGACCGCCGTGGCGGCCGGGATCCGCGGCGTCTTCGCGGTGCCGCTCGGCGAGGAGCCCGTAGACGTCACGGTCGAGGGCCTGTTCGAGGTCGGCGGCGGGGCCGGGCTCGCGCTCAGCCTCAAGGGCTCGATCGGCGACCCGGCGAGCGGGGTCTCGGCGGACGTCGAGCCGCTGCGCCAGGCGATCGGCGAGGACACCTTCGAGATCAGCTACTTCAGCGTCGAGGTCGCCGCCGGGTCGGCGGGCGTCTCCTTCGACATCGCCGGCGGCGCCAACGTCTCGCTGCCGCCGCCGCTGTCGATCGGCCCCCTCGGCGTGCAGCTCGCCGGCGGCGGCTCCCTCGGCGGCCGGTCCGGCTTCTACCTCACCGGCGGCATCTGCGGCCTGTCGCTGCCGGCCGACCTCCTGCCCGAGGGCTTCGACCCGATCATGCTCGGCCAGCCCTCGCCGTGCGCGACGCCCATCGTCTCGGTGGGCCTCGCGAGCCGCGCCTACCCGGAGATCGCGCTGGCGCCGAACACGCCGCTCAAGCGCGGGCTCACCATCGCGGCCACCATCGCGCCGCCCTCGGGGGTCCTCGAGCCGCTCGGGCTCGATCCGCAGCAGCTCAAGGAGATCCTCGGTCTCGCCGGCGACCCGACCATCGTGGTCGAGCTCGGCGTCGACACCTCCGGCGTCCGCCTCAAGGGCGCGCTCAACATCCCCTGGCAGGTCATCCGCCCGGACTGGAACGTCCCCGGCGTGCGCCTGTTGCAGCTCAACGAGCTGGCCTTCCAGGTCGACATCAACAGCAAGCCCAGCCTCAGCTTCTTCGGCAGCGTGCTGTTTCAGCCGAGCCACTGCCTGCCCGACTACGCCGCGGCGTTCGCCCCCGACGCGAGCCCGTTCAAGGCCTTCGACCCGTCCCTCATCACCTGCCTCGATCTGCCGGCGCCCTTCAAGGCCATCCCGCAGCAGCGGCCGCTCACCGGGACGGCGCGCTTCAAGTACGTCCCGCCGAAGACCTTTGGCGGCGAGATCTCGCTCAACGGCATGTGGTACGAGCCGTTCTGGGCCCCCAACGTCGGCATCGCGAACCCGGGCTTGACCGCCGAGGTGCGCCTGCAGACGGGGCCGTACGGCATCCAGATCCCCATCCCGCAGTCGCTCGGCGTCAACGGCGACGTCTTCTGGAAGCGCCCGTACTACGACGACGCTGGCGGCGAGCCGACCTACCCCGTGTCGTGCAACTCCGACGCGCAGTGCACCGGCTACGGCAACTGCTCGGGCGGCGCCTGCCCGGCGAAGTGCAGCGACGGCCCGGACGCCGGCACCGACCCCGACACCTGCAGCTACGCTTGGCCCTACACCTGCAGCGACCCGAACAAGCCCGCGAACGCCCCGTGCATCGAGACGCTGTACCAGCCGGCCGACGTCCCCGCGAGCCTCGCGAGCCAGGGGATGACGCTCTTTCTCGACGTCGTGCCCTCGCCGAGCGGGCTCCTCGGCCTGCCGCTGCCGACGCTCATCGTGCGGCGCGAGGTGAACAACCTCAACACCCTCGATCTCATCCCGGCCCTCGACGAGATGAAAGACGGCACGCGCAACCTCCTGCGCTGGGCCGAGGAGCGCGTCCCCGGGCTGTCGCCGGAGCTCTCGCCCTTGCCGCCGTGCGTGGACCTCGACGGCGACGGGCAGCTCGACAAGAGCCTCAGCTGCCTCCTCCCCGCGACCCCGCTGCCGAACGTGCTGCAGGCCTCGCCGGTGCAGATCCAGATCGACCGTGCCCGCCTCTACTTCTCGACCCACGAGAAGGAGCTCTTCGGGGTGACCTTCTCGCCGGGCGTGCGCGCCGACCTCGACGCCAAGCTCACGGCGCTCCCGGCCGCGACCTGCGACGTCAACGCGCCCTGTGAGGGCGGCCTGACCTGCGACAACGGCACCTGCAAGCGCGTGGTCTTCCTGTCCGGCGCCCTCGGCAGCGAGGGCGTCTCCCTCGAGGGCCGCCTGAGCCCGGTGAGCTTGTTGAACGCCGTGACGGTCAAGGGCGACCCCTTCACGAAGTACGCCGACACCAGCGCCGGCTACCTCCAGACCGGCGGCGACGAGAAGCTCGCGGCGGTGCCCGGCACCATCGAGACCTGGTTCAAGCACAACTCGGTCTACGCCGGCGTCTGGTACTCGCTCATGCGGCAGGTGGATCCGGGCAACCACGGCTACGAGCTGTCGGTCGGCAACCCAGCGCCCTACTGCGTGACCCACTACGGCAGCTGCGACACCGGCCAGTGCGCCCAGTGGGCCTGCGAAGGCGGGCCCGGTGCGCCCGCCGGCGCCGACCTGGCGTGCGGCGGCGGCGAGGTCATCGGGAAGTGCTCGGCCTGTGCGCCGGACTCCGAGGAGCCGTGCGACGTCCCCTGCTCGACCGACGAGGAGTGCGTCGGCGCCACCGGCGTGGCGGGCTCGACCTGCGTGGGCTACGCGCCGCCGAGCCGCGACGGCCTGCTGCTCTCCACGGCCAAGTCCGACGCCGACTTCGACATCGAGCGGATCCTCAGCGACGCCGCGACGACCTGCCCCCAGAGCGGCGACGTCGGCGCCTGTGCCGCCGCCGCCTTGAGCGCGCAGGTCGAGCAGCTGGCGGGCGCGCCGCTCTCGAGCACCTGCGGGAGCTGCCTCGCCGGCTTCGTCACCTGCGAGCAGCGGGCGAACATCCGCCTCGGCGTCATCAACTTCGCGGTGGCCTCCCCGCGCGTCGTCACGAGCGCGCGCCCCGTGGTCCCGAAGGACCGCTGGTCCCACGTCGCCGCCGTCTTCGATGACGCGACCGGCGGCATCGCGCTGTACGTCAACGGCGAGGTCGTCGACACCGTCGACACCGGCGGGCGCCCGGACTGCGACGCGGTCTGCGCCTGCGACACGGTCTGCACCGGCGACGCCAGCGCGGTCTCCTGCGCCGGCTGCGCGGCGGACGCCTGCCCCAGCTGCGGCTCGCCCGGGGGCGCGGTGACCGCGGTGCACGACGCCTGCGGCACCTGCCAGAGCGCGCTCGCGACCTGGCGCGCCGCCGCCGAGGGCGCTGGCAACTGGCCGATCCTCGGCGCCGGCGCCACGATGCGGATCGCCGAGGGGATCCCGGCCGTCGACGACGTGCGCATCTGGTCGGTCGAGCGCACCCCCGAGCAGATCGCCAGCCAGAAGTCGGTCCTGCCCCAGGACGGCACCCCGGAGAAGCTCGGCGACTGCTCGAACGTCGGCCCCGGCGCCTGCGCGGACGGCGGCGCCGAGTGCGACGCCGACTTCGACTGCGACACCGGCCTGTGCGCGGGCGCCGTGCCGCGCGGGACCTGCCGCGCCGACGCCGACTGTGGCGCCGGCGCGACCTGCGGCGGCTACGTGCCCCCGACCCAGCGCTACGCCTTCGACGCGGGCCTCATCGCCCGCTACGAGTTCGACTACGACAACTACAAGTCGTCGCTCAAGCGGGCTTGGAACACGCGCTATCAGGGCGATCCCGACGGCCTCGACTGCGAGGAGACCCCGTTCGCGCCGCCGTCCGGTGGCTGCGGCCTGATCGGCGAGCCGTGCCAGGACTACGACTTCACCAACCCGCACAAGATCCACGCGAGCTACATCGGCGGCGCCCACTGGGTGAGCTCCGTCGACGACCCCGGCGCGGGGATGGCCGACGACCTGGTGTTCAAGCTCAACGTGCCGTTCGGGTCGGGGATCATCAGCGAGGGTGGCCTGTGGATCCGCGGCGGCGTGGCCGTCAACTTCCCCGACGACGTCATCCCGCTCCCCGACGAGCTCGCCAACGGCGGCTTCCGCGCCGAGGTCGCCCTCGCCGGGACGTCCGAGGCCAAGGGCTCGCTCTACACGAAGTCCTTCGACTTCTTGAAGCTCGGCTCCTGCTCGGCGACGACCCAGGCGTGTAGGACCAGCGCCGAGTGCCACGACCCGTACTTCCACCTCGACGCGCTCGCCTACTGCCGTGACGACGGCTTCTGCACCGACGGCCCCTGCCTCGGCCGGCTGACCCTGTCGGGCTACGGGCCGAACGGCATCGACGACGGCATCGACGACGGCTTCTACGTGCGCACGAACCTCCACGCGAAGCCGCTCCCGACGCTGTCCGGCGGGGCGCGGACCAGCCTCGAGACCTTCGCCGCGCCGCGGACCGACCTCAGCTTCATGAGCTACGAGCTGCAGTGCCCGCCGGGGCAGGCGTGTAACGCGATGGCCGACTACCGGCTGTCGATCGCGGGCGGGCTCGACCTGACGCTGCCGCTGCCCTTCGCCTTCGACGGGGCCGGCCAGCCCACCAAGCTCATGCAGATCTGCGGCAACGCGGCCGCCTACAAGCCGGGCAAGGGCGACACGCTGCCCGCCTGGATCACCGCCACGTCCTCCTTCTGCCCGGACCCGGGGCGCGACGCGAGCTTCGGGATGTTCGTCGACGGCTCGATCAGCGCCCTGTCCCAGACGCTGTCGGGCTCGGCGCTGCTGACGAGCTGCGGCTTCAAGGCTCGCAGCGCCATCGACCTCGACGCGCTGAACATCGGCGGCCTGCGGATGCCTCCCATCGGCAGCCTGTCGACCGAGGTGAGCGCGCGCTTCGTCCCGTTCCGGATGTGTGCGAGCGGGTACATGGACCTGAACATCGATCTGCCCGAGGGCGCGGGGGCGAAGCTCCTCCAGATCGACGCGGAGGCGGTCGCGGACACCTGCGTCGGGGATCCGGCCAAGATCAGCGGCACGGACTCGGGCAACTTCCTGCGGATCCTGACCGGGAGCCCGGACGGGACGCCGGCCCCGGCGACCGTCAGCTTCCTGTCGCTCACCCATGGAGCGTCGCTGTTCCAGCTCGTCGGCGACGTCGACATCTGCGTCGGCGACGGCGATCGCATCGGCATGGCCGGCGTCCGCGCCTGCACGAGCGACCGGCTGCACGTCTGCGGCGACATCTCGCTGCTCGGCGGCGCCATCAGCGTGGCCGACGCCTGCCTCGACGTCACGGCGCCCGAGGGGGACGTGACCTTCAGCCTGCGCGCCAGCGCCGGCGTGAACCTCGGCAGCATCGTCCCGTCGTCGGTGACGGAGCTCTTCATCGAGGAGTGCGCCCGCGGCCAGGTCGCCGAGTGGGACGCGGGCCAGGGCAAGGTCGTCTGCGTCGCCGCCGCCGACCCGAACTTCAAGATGCCGGCGCCGATGGTGCGGCTGCGCTTGCAGTCGAACCTGACGTTCATCGGCGGCTCCTTCGGCAACGTCGACGTGAACCTGTCGGCAAACTTCTCGCCCGACGGGCTGAGCTTCGCTGGCACCGCGCGCTACACGTCTGGCACCAGCACCGCCCTCGGCTTCGACTACTGGGCGCCGGACTTCTGCGACATCCACGTGACCCTCGTCATCCCAGAGGGCGGCGCCCCCTACCTCGACGCGTCGGCGCCGCAGTGCTCGCCCTACTGCTTGGTCGACGCCAACTGCGTCGACGAGGGCGCCACCTGCCGCTTCGGCCGCTGCTCGGTCTGCGGCGACGGCTTGTGCGCCTTCGGGGAGAACAGCAACAACTGCGCCGATGACTGCGGCGCCCCGGCGGGGGATGCTTGCACGATGGACGCCGACTGCGCCTCCGCCAACTGCTGGACCGAGGCCGAGCAGCAGGAGATCCTCGTCAGCGACAGCGTCGCGCCGGGCCAGGGCGTGTGCCTGGCCTGCGACCCCAACGACCCCGCGACGTGCCCCGTCGGCCAGTACTGCGACGGCTTCCAGCTGCTCGAGTGCCGCGACAAGGCCGGCTATGGGGTCGCTTGCGGCTGGAACGAGGTGTGCCAGTCGGGGATGTGCCAGTTCGATGCCTTTTGGGGCGGCCCGCGCTGCGCCGACTGCACCAGCGACGCCCACTGCGGCGTCGGCGAGTGGTGTGACACCTACCCGGCGCTCTTTCCGACCGCGCCGGACTACAAGTGTCACGGGCTCGCGGCGACGGGGGAGAAGTGCGGCTTCACCGGCTCCGACCTCCACTGTCAGCCCGGAAACTTCTGCGACCTGGACGGCACCTGCCACGCCCAGGCCGACAACGCCTACGTCTGTGCCCGCGACGCCGTCTGTCAGAGCGACCACTGCTGCCAGAACGACCTCGCGTCGCCGCCCGGGCTCGGGATCTGCCACGAGTGCTGCGCGAAGGCGGACTGCGGCGCCGGCGAGGGCTGCTACGGCTGGGAGTGCCGCAAGGGCGAGGACGGCGAGCAGTGCGTCGAGGACGCCGAGTGCGGCTCGAACAACTGCGTCTTCGTCCTCGGCGTGGGCTATTGCACGACGCCGGCCTCCAACGGGACGGCGTGCGCGGCGGA
>PHBI01000233.1 GCA_002841945.1 Deltaproteobacteria bacterium HGW-Deltaproteobacteria-14 | reverse complement strand
GCGGGCTCGTCGTCCACGAGGAGGATGCGTCCGGCCCCGCGATCGAGCGCCGCCTGCCCCCGGGGCTCGGCCTCCTCGGCTGGTGGGTAGCCGGCGGCATTCTGAAGCCCATCGGCCGCGCCGTCCGCTTCGCCGAAGTCGTCGTCGTCGTCCGCCGGGCAAGCGGGGCGGAGGGCGGGCAGAGGCAGGGCGCCGAGGCGGACGGCGGTCCAGTCGGGGTCGAGCCGCGCCGTCTCGCGCGGCTCGCAGACGAGGACCTCGCGGGGGAGGCCGGGCACCATGGCCGCGCGGACACAGAGCACCGCCTCGCCGCTGACGAGGCGGTCGATGATCGCCCGGGTAGCGCGGTCGGGACGGGCGTTGCGGTTGCGCGGCGCGACGCTCAGGAAGCGACCGACCTGGGAGGCGACACCGGCGCCATGGGCATGGGCGGGGTCGAGCTCGAGCCCGATCGACAGCTCGGCGTTGGTCAGCGGTGGCGCGACGACGGCCTGCAGCGCGCGCAGACGCTCGGCGTAGCGCGCCTTCTCCGCGGCGACGCCCGCCGCGGCCAACCCCTCCGCTGCGCGCTTGCTCGCCGGACTGATCGCCATGCCGTGTGCCAGGATGTCACGAGCCCGCGGCCGCAGCCACCGATCCCACGCCATTGTGTCGCGCCAGGCCGGGCGAGCGCCGGCGCTCGCCCCTGAATCGCCGGGGGCCCCCCCGGGGCGGCCCGCCGCCGGCCGCTCCGCGCCAGCGCACGGCCCCGTGGCCGCCGTTGGCACGGCGCGTGCTGGGGTCGTCGTGACGCCCGGCCCCGGAGGTCCGCATGCTTCGCACCCTGCTCGCGATCGCCACCCTCACCGCCCTGATCTCGGCGCCGGCGCTCGCCGCGCCGACCCCGTCGCGGCCGGTGACCGGGGTGCGGCCCGCCTGTCGGCCCCTGCCCGGGGACGCGCCGGTGCGGCTCCGCTTCGTCGCCGCGCCGATCGACGAGGTCCTCGGCTTCTTCGCCTGCGTCACCGGGGCGCGCTTCGTCACCCGGGAGGACCTCGCCGGGCGGCGGGTCGACCTGGCCGCCGACGGCCCGGTCACCTTGACCGACGCCTGGTCCGGGCTGCTGAAGGCGCTGCAGCGCGCCGGCCTCGAGGTCGTCGTGGACGGCGACGACGTCCTTGTGCGACGCATCGAAGTATAACGGGGCGCCCTTGTCGCAAGGGCGCCCCGTCAGTTGTGCAATGCGGTGGGGTTGGGCTACTGGAGCGTCGTCCGGAGCATCCAGGCGGTCTTCTCGTGGACCACGAGGCGGTCGCTCAAGAGGCTCACGGTGGACTCGTCGCCCGCCTCCTGGGCGCGGGGGAGCGCCTCGCGGAGGGTTCGGACCACGGTCTCGTGGCCGTCCTTGAGCTGCCTGACCATCTCCATCGCCTCCGGGACGCCGTCGGTCTCGGTGATGGAGGTCAGGCGCGCGAACGCGCCGTAGGTGCCCGGCGCGGCCTCACCGAGGGTGCGGATGCGCTCGGCGATCTCGTCCACCGCCAGCCACAGCTCGTTGTACTGGGTCATGAACATCGTGTGCAGGGCCGAGAACATCGGTCCGGTCACGTTCCAGTGGAAGTTGTGGGTCTTGAGGTAGAGCGTGTAGGTGTCGGCCAGGACCCGGTCCAGATCCCGCGCGATCGCCTTGCGTGTCGCGTCGTCGATGCCGATGTCGATCTTCATGGGGGCGTCCTCCTTGGTTGCGCTTGAACCCGGGCAATGTGGGCACGAGCGCCACCCGAGCAACCAGCCTAGTCGCCGCTAGAGCACGAGCAGCGCTGCGTCTGCGGGCTCACCGGTGGCCCGCGTCAACGCGTCGCAGTAGAGCCGCAGGCGACGGCTGTCGAGCGCCTCTCGGGCGGCGTCGCGGCCGGTCTTGTAGTCGACGACCACCCAGCGGCGGCCGCCCTCGGGCGACGCCTCGACGAAGGCGAGGTCGATCACCCCCTCGGCGACCGTGCCGTCTTCGAGGACCAGCGCGATCGGGGTCTCGCGGCGGCAGTCCGGGCTGGCCGCGGCGCGGCGCATGAGCGGCGTCGTGAGCGCCGCGGCGGAGCGCTCGGCCGCCACGCGGATCTCGGCTTCGGTGGCCCCGAGGATGGCGCCGTGGGTCGCCGCGAGCGCGCCGAGCCGGGCGGCGTCCGGCGCCGGGGTCGAGAGCGGGGCGTCGGCCAGGACCGCGTGCACGAGGGTCCCGAAGCGGGGGCCGCGCGGGCGGTCCGGCGACACCGGGAGCTCGACGCGGGTGAGCTCGCCGTCGGCGCCGAGCTCCGAGCGGTCGCTGACGAGCGCCCCGAAGCCCTCGGCCGCGCGGGTGGGCCGGGACGCCGCCTCGCGGGTCGCGTCCCGCTGCGCGGCCCAGGCGGCGTGGGCCTCCTGGGCCGTGCGCGCGGCGACCTTGTCGGCCTCGCCGAGCAGCGGGTGCCGTCGGCTCGCGTCCGGCGCCGGCACGTCGAGGTCGAGGGTGTGCGGGTCCCACCAGACGAGGGCGTGGTCGCCAGCGGTCGGCCGGTGGGCGCCGGGGCGGGGCGCGCTCTCCTCCTGCTCGTGGATCCGGTAGGGCCAGCTCAGGGCCGCGCGATCGCCGAACGGGGGGCAGCCGGGGGCGGGGGCGCCGTCGCGCTCTTGGGGCTGGAAGGCCGGCCACAGCGGCCCGAGCCAGGTGTTCGCGACCGGGGTGTGGGCGGCGACGACCGGGGCGACGAGCACGTCGCGGGCGCGGGTGGCGGCGACGTAGGCGAGGCGCACCACCTCCTCGGCGTCCCGGGACCGCGTCAGGTTCGCGTTCTGGGTCAGGTCGTGGGGCGCGCAGCCGGCGATGGTGAACGCCCACAGCTGCCGCTCGGGGTCGACGTAGTCGTGGACGGTCTGCGATGCGGCGGTGGCGGTCGGATCGCACAGGATGACGACCGGAAACTCGAGCCCCTTGGAGCCGTGGACCGTCATGATGCGGACGCCCTCGACGTCCTCCTCGATCGCCGTGGCGTCGCCGCTGTCCCCGCGCGCGGCGGCGGCGGCGAGCTGATCGACGAAGGCCCTGAACGACAGCGCCCCGCCGGCCTCGAAACGGCGGGCCAGCTCGGTGACCCGGAGCGCGTTCGCGAGGGCCTGCTCGCCCGCGGGCCAGAAGGCCAGCCCGGCGTGGGCGCGGGTCGCGTCGAGCAGCGCCGTGATGGTGTCGGCGATCGGGCGGCGGTTGCGCCGTCGATGGAGCTCGCCCAGGACGAGCAGCGCGGCGTCGACCTCCTCCATGACGGGGCGCGCGTCGGGGTCCTCGGGCAGGGGCGGGGCGTCGGGGGCGCCGCTCGCCCGCGCCACCGCCTCGAGCGGGGCGAGGCGGGCGAAGCGGCGGTGCACCAGCAGCATGTCGTCGGTCACGCCGAAGAGCGGCCCGCGCAGGGTCGCGTAGACCGAGAGCTCGTCGTCGGGCCACTCGATCGCCGTGAGCGCGTTGCGCAGCGCGAGCACCTCGGGGCGGGCGTGGAAGGCGTGGCCCCCGACGAGGACGTGGGGGACGCCGCGCTTCTCGAGGGCGCGGGTGTAGGCGCGGGTCAGATCGCGGCCCTCCGGGGTCTGGACCCAGCTCTGGCTCATCCGGCGAAACAGCAGGCAGACGTGCTGCGCCGCGATTGGGACCGGGGCGCCGCCGGCCGCGGGCGGGTCGAGGGTCCAGCCGCTCCGCTGCACCAGCCAGGCGACGAAGGCGCCGACCGCCTCGGGGTAACCCTTGGCGATCTGGCCCTTGGTGACGTTGCCGGCGTTCGAGAACGGCTCCGGGACCGGGAGGCCGATGACGCTCGGGCGGCCCGTCGGCTCGGCGCGGACGGGGTCGAGCGGGACGTAGGCGATCTGGGTGGTGTCGGGGGCGGCGACCATCACCTGGGAGAACGCGGCGTTGACGGCGCTGGCGATGCCCGGGACGAGGCGAAAGCACGCCGTCAGGTGGACGACCGCGGCCCCGCGGGCGACCAGGCGCCCCTTGATGGCCTCGTAGAGGGCGACGTCGGCGCGGCGGAAGCGGTAGATCGACTGCTTGGGGTCGCCGACGACGAAGAGCTTGCCGGGGCGCGGGCGGACCTCGCGCCAGTCGTCCTCGTCGGGGTCGTCGGCGCTGAGCAGCAGGAGGATCTCCGCCTGGAGCGGGTTGGTGTCCTGGAACTCGTCGATGAGCACGCAGTCGAAGCGCTCCTGCAGCTCGCGCCGGACCTCCGGGTCGCCCACCAGGAGGTCGCGGGTCCGGGTCAGCAGATCGAGGAAGTCGAGGACGCCGGCCTTCTCCTTGAGCGCCTGGTAGGCGGCGACGAGCGGCGCGAGCTCGGCCTGGAGGCTGGCGGCGATGTCGGCCTCGGCCCGCTTCGCGAAGGCCAACAGGCGCGCCTGGAAGGCGTCGCGCGCGTCGACGACGGTCTGGCGGGGCAGCTCCTTGGCGTACCACTTGCCCCGGCCGTTGCGCGGGAACCGGGTCTTGTCACGGAGCCTCCGCTCGAGGTCGCGCAGCGCCGCCTCGGTGGAGTCGTCGTCGAGGGCCGAGGGATCGACCTGCTCGAGGCGATCGCGGTCGTGGACGAAGTCGGCGATCAGCCCCAGGGTCTCGTTGAGCGGGTCGCCGGCGGCTCCGCTGCGCTGCAGCATTCGGACGAGCTGTCGCGCGTCCGTGATGAGGTCTGGCGATGTTGCAGTGCGGTCAAGCGGGGGCCGCTGCCAGGGTGTGGGGTAGTCGCGGCGGTCGGCGAGGTCGAGGCCGGCCTTGCGCAGGGTCTCGCGCGGGCTGTCGTCGCCGCTCGAGGCCGCCAGCCGCAGCACGCGGCGGACGCCGGGGAGGTTCGCCTGGTCCTCGACCGCGGCGCGGTACCAGGTCGTGAAGACCTGATCGAAGAGGCGCTCGGAGGCGCCGTCGGCGCCGACCTGAAAGCGCGGGTCGACCCCGGCCTCGATCGGGCGCTCGCGCAGGAGATCCGCGCACAGGGCGTGGATGGTGGACATGCGCGCCGTCTCGAGCTGGCGGATGGCCTCGTCGAGGCGATCGCGCTCGACCCCGCCGGCGTCGCCGCGGACGCGCTCGAGCTCGGCGCGGAGGCGGAGCTTCATCTCACCGGCGGCCTTGTCGGTGAACGTCACCGCGACGACGCGGTCGAGGGTCGTGCGGCCGCGGCGGACGATCTCGATGACCCGCGAGATGAGGGTGGTGGTCTTGCCGGTGCCGGCGGCGGCCTCGACGATCAGCGTCGCGTCGAGGTCCTCGCGGATCCGGCGGCGGGCCTCCGCGTCGACGAGCGGCGCGGGGGTGGCGGTGGGCGCGGTCATGGTTCCCCCCGGATGGCGCGCAGATCTTCGAGGCCCTTGTCGGGCTTCTTCTTGGTGCGCTGGGGCTCGTCGGGGCCGCAGATCGGGGCGTAGTCGCACCAGGTGCAGGCGACGAAGCGACCGTCGACGCGGGGGTGGGCGGGGAGAAAGCCCCGGGTGATGGCGCCGTCGATGGCTCGCACTACGCGGCCGGCGGCGGCGCGGGCGCGGTCGTCGAGGGGGATGACGCGGTCCTCCCAGCCGGCGCGCTCGGTGCAATACCAGAGGCGTCCGCCGGTGACGCGCGCGCCGGGGACGAGCTGCTCGAGGGCGAGGGCGTAGAGGACCGGCTGGAGATAGAGGCCGCCACCGATGACCATGCCGGGGGCGCCGCGGGCACGCCCCGTCTTGTGATCGGTGGCGCGCAGGGCGCCGTCGGGGGCCTGCTCGACGAGGTCGATGGCGCCGCGCAGGAGCAGCCCGGCGTCGAGCTGGACCGGGGCGTCGGTGCTCGCCGGGTCCTTCGCGCGGCGGCCCGCGAGGCCGAAGGACAGCTCGAAGCGGTGCGGGGTCCAGGCCTGGTCCTCGGCGACGCGGCGGAGCCAGCCGCGGAGGTCGGCCCGGATGACCGCGAGGCCGTCGTCCCAGACGCGCTCGATGGCCGGGGCGAGCTCGGCGGCGTAGCGGTCTGCGACCTCGGCGAGGGTGAGGTCGAGCTCGGCGAGGGCGGCGGCGAGGGGCTCGGGGGCGTCGGGGGTCGGCGGCGCGAGGGGGAGGCGGCCCTGGTCGCGGAGGCGCTCGAGGAGCTCGAACTGGACCTCGTGGAAGAGCGAGCCGCGTTGGCGCGGGTCGAGGCGCTCGACGGCCTCGGGGACCTCGCGCGGGGCGAGCTTGTGGAGGGCGTAGAGGGCGAACTGGTAGGGGCAGTCGGCCCACTTCTGCAGCGCGGTGGCGGAGTAGGCGCGGACGCCGAGGGCGTGGCGGTCGAGGGCGGCGCGGGCGGCGCGATCGCCGGGGGCGAGGACGATCCCGTCGGCGGGGGTCCAGCGGCGGATGTCGCGGCGGGCGTGGGCGCGCAGGGCGCGGGCGAGGTGGGGGCTCGCGGCGATGAGGTAGCTGGCGAGGCTGGCGCCGTCCTCGGGGCGGCCGGCGAGGATGCCGTGGAGGACGGCGAGATCGTACTCGGCGGCGTCGATGGCGCGGGCGGGGTCGTCGGGGGCGGGCCAGCCGAGGCGGCGCGCGTCCCCGCGCTCGGCGCGCAGGGCGAGCTCGTCGAAGCCCGGGAGGCGGCCCTCGGCGGCGCGCAGCACCTCGAGGCCGTAGAACGAGGGGACCCGCGGGCGGCCCTTGTCGGCGTCGACGCGGGACCAGGAGATGACGAGGCGCTCGCTGGTCGCGCCGACGGCGAGGCGGAGGAGGAGGCGCTCGGTGGCGGCGCGGTCGGCGTTGAGCTCGAGGCGGGCGCCAGTGGCGGCGCGCAGGGCGACGCGGACGCGGTCGAGGAGCAGCGGATCCTCGATGAGGCGCTGGGGGAAGCTCTTCTCGTGGAGGCCGGGGACGAAGACGACGTCGAAGTCGCGGCCGCGGGCGTCGTCGACCGCGCCGACCCAGACGCGGCCGGCCGGGCGCCCTTCGGGCGGGTGGGAGAGCTCGCTCAGGTGTCGGGTGAGGACGAGGCGGATCTCGTCGAGGCCGACGGGGCCGACCGGGCCCATCGGGGCGAGGTCGCTCAGCAGCCCGAGCACGCGATCGGGGGCGCGCAGCGCGCGGGTCGCGAGGTCGCGCAGCGCGGCGAGCCAGGTGGCCCAGTCGGCGGCGGCGGGCAGGGCGTCGAGGGCGCCGAGCAGCGGCAGGGCGAAGGCGCGCAGCCCCGCGACCAGGCGGATGTCCTCGGCGAGGGCGAGGGCGTGGGGGCCATCGGGGTCCTCGCTGGCGGTGAGGTCGAGGCGGAGCTCTCGCTCCAGCACGTCGAGGCGCCCGCGCCAGCGCTCGAGGCCGCCGATGACGGCGGCGTCGTCGAGGAGCTGCTCCCAGCGGCGGGGGGCGCGGAGGCGGCCGTCGACGACCGGGCCGGCGAGGTCGATGGGGGCGGCGAGGGGGTCGGGGGCCTCGTGCTCGGCGGCGAGGCGGGCGATGACGTCGCTGGCGCCGTCGTCGAGGGGGGGCGCCCAGGGCTCCGGTGGGGCGGTCGTCTCGGCGCGAGCGAAGGAGGGGACCTGGGCGCCGCGGCCGGCGACCTGGACGGGCGGGGCCTCGCCGAGGGAGAGGTACTCGGCGAAGCGGCGGCTCGTGAGCCCCTCGGCGGCGCAGGCGAGGAGCGACAGCAGGGCGCGGCCCGCGGGGTCCGGGGCGACGGTGCCGGGGGCGAACCAGGCCGGGACGTCGGCGCGGCGCAGGGCCTCGCCGAGCGGGGCGCGGTAGGTGCCGGGGCTCCTCAGGAGCACCGCGATCCGGTCGAAGGGGACGCCGCGGGCGGCCTCGGCGCGGATGCGGCGCGCGATCTCGACGCACTCGCGGCTCTCGCCCGGGGCGGAGAGGAGGGTGACGCTCGGGTCGTCGAGGGGCGCGGGGGCGGCGTCGGCGTCGTCAAAGAGCGCGGCCTGGAGGCGAGCCAGGGGGGCGGGGATCGCCTGGGCGCTGCGGTGGCCCCGGGGAGCGGGGGCGCGGCGCAGGCGCAGGGGCTCGCCGGGCACGCCGAGCGCGGCCGAGAGGTGGGCGAGGGTGGGATCGTCGCCGGTCGGGGTCAGCGCGAGCAGATCGGGGGCGCGGTCGGCGATGGCCGCGATCAGGCGCTCCTCGAGGCGGGTGCGCACGGGCACGTCGAGCAGCAGGGTCGGGTGGCCGAGCGGCGGGCCGGCGTCGGGATCGCGGGCGGCGGCGGTGGCGACGCGGAAGACGTCGGCGCGATCGGCGAGGCCGGCGACCGCGAGGGCGTCGAGGTAGGCGCCGTAGAGGCGCGACAGGTCGGGGGCGAGGGCGGCGACCGCGTCCGGGCCGACGTCGGCCATGCGCAGATCGTGGAGGGTCGCGGCGAGCGCGCTCGGCAGGCCGGGGCGGTCGGCGACGCGGGCGTAGCGGCCGAGGGCCCCGCGGGCGCCGAGGGCGTGGAGCACGCGGGCGCACAGGGCGACCCGGGCGAGCCCGGTCGACGGCGTGCGGCCGTCGGCGATCAGGCGGGGCAGGGCGAGGGTGGTGGCGAGGCGCCCGAGGGTCGTGCGGAGG
>PHBI01000232.1 GCA_002841945.1 Deltaproteobacteria bacterium HGW-Deltaproteobacteria-14 | reverse complement strand
GAGGGCGGCCAGCCGGGCCTCGGCCAGGGCGCCGGGGATCACGATGACGTCGGGCGCGTCGAGGTCGAGGTCGGGCGGGGGCGGGCCGAGGGTCAGGACGTGGGCCAGAAAGGCCAGCCGGGCCAGGGCGGCGGCGCGGTTGTCGGGGGCGGCCCGGACGATCTCGACCAGGCCGACGTCGGCGCCGGCCTGGGCGGCGGCCTGGGTGACGCGGTCGGCGGCGCCGTCCACGAGGACCGTGCGCGCGCCGAGCTCTCCGCGCAACACGTCGAGGGCGTCGCCGAGCCGGGCGTTGGCGCCGGGGCCGACCAGCTCGACGGTGGCGTCGCGCAGGGCGCGGGCGATGACCACCCGGCCGAGGATCGCGCGGGAGGGGAAGACGTGCAGCAGCGCGAAGGCCCCGTGGGAGGCGCGCAGCGCGGCGTCGGTCGTGAGCACCAGATCGCCGGCGGCGACCGGGACGCTGGGCTTCGGCCCGCCGAAGAGGGCGTCGTTCGCCTCGCCGTCGACGCCCACGGTGGCCAGCGCCACCGGGCCCCAGCGACGCAGGTGCGCGGCGGCCAGGTTCAGAAACGTGGTCTTGCCGCTGTTCTTGCCGTTGCCGACGACGAAGGTCGTGCGGTCGGCGAGGCTGTCGAAGGCGAACATCGGGACCCTCGGCGCCCGGTGGTGAGTGGCCCGCGCGACGGCGTCGCGCGGGGCGGGTGGGTGAGCGACGGCTGTCGCGTGACCCGCGACCCCCGTTCCGTCGCGAGGGACCACGGCGGTCGGGGGGGGCCCCGGGTCGCGGGCGCCCCGTGCGGTCAGCAGTAGGTCTCCTCATAGAGCGCGCGGATCGGCGGTGACTCGCGCAGCAGGTTCAGCGCGATCTCGGCGTGGTCCTTGGCGTAGCCGTTGCCGATGAGCATGGTGATGTCGCGGCCGACGCCCTCGGCGCCGAGCGCGGCCTTCGTGAACGACGTGGCCATGCCGAAGAAGTAGACCGTCCCCCCCTGGCGGCACATCAGGATCGAGGCCATCTCGGTGTTGGGGACGTTGACGCAGTTGACGACGAGGTCGGCGAGCCTGCCGCCGGTCAGCTCGGCGACGGCCTCGTGGCAGGCGACGGCGTCGGTCGCGCTGAGCGCCGCCGTGTGGTCGCAGAGGTCGAGCGAGCGGAGCTTGGCGAGGCCGCGCTCGGTGCTGTCGATGCCGATGACCGTGCCGGTGACGCCGGCGCGCTTGTGGGCCTCGTAGGCGCACAGCACGCCCGACTTGCCGCCGGCGCCCACGATCACCACGGTGTCGCCCGGCTTCACCAGGCGCGCGACCTGCGCCGGCGCGCCCGCGACGTCGAGCACGGCGAGGGCCAGCGGCCCCGGCAGGTCGCTCGGCAGCTTGGCGTAGATGCCGCTCTCGAACAGGATGGCCTGGCCCTGGACGTGCACCTGGTCGTTGTCGACGCGCACCTCGGTGATGCGCTCGAGGTTGAGCGGCGTGAGCGACAGCGACACCAGGCTGGCGACGCGGTCGCCGGGGCGCAGCGCGATCTTGTCCTGCAGCGCCGGGCCGATCTTGGCCACCGTGCCGATGAACATGCCGCCCGAGCCGGTCACCGGGTTCTGCAGCTTGCCGCGCTCGGCGACGATGGCGAGGATCAGCGCCGCGATGCGGTCCGCGTCGCCCTCGGCCGCGTGCTCGAGCTGGGTGAAGCTCGCCGAGTCGACGTTGAGGATCTCCACGTCCACGAGGATCTCGTTGTCGTAGAGGACGCTCATGTCGTTGTCGACCACGAGCGCCGGCTGCGGCAGCACCCCGCGCGGCTCGAGGACGCGGTGGGTGCCGAAGATATTGCCTTTGGGGTAGCGCATCGCCGTGTCTCCTGCAGACGGGCCCGGGTCGGCCGCGCCGGCTCGGGAGCGGCCCGTGTCTCAGCTCTGGCGCAGCTTGAACAGGCTGCGGACGTCGTCGGGGGTCGCGACCTCGAAGCCGGCGTCGCGCGACATGCGCGCGGCGCGGGCGACCAGCTGGGCGTTGCTCTCGGCGAGGACGCCCTTGGCGTAGTAGACGTTGTCCTCGAAGCCGACGCGGATGAAGCCGCCGAAGGCCAGCGCCCCGCAGATGGCCGGCACCGACGCGCGGCCGACGCCCATGGCGGTCCAGTGGGCGCCCTGGGGCAGCTTCGACAGCAGCAGGGCCAACGTGTCCGCCTCGTACCTGACGCCGCCCGGGACGTTCATCACCAGCCCGTAGTGGAAGGGCGGCGTGACCAGGCCCTCCTTGATGAGGACGTGCGAGGCGTAGACGTGGCTGAGGTCGAAGCACTCGAGGGTGGGCTGCACCCTGCGGGCGCGCATCTGCGAGGCGAACTCGCGCATCATCGGCAGGGTGTTGACGATGTAGTCGTCACCGAAGTTGACGGTCCCGCAGTCGAGGGAGGCCATCTCGGGCTCGAGCTGGACCGGGGCGAGGCGCTCCTCGGGGGTCATGCCGACGGCGCCGCCGGTGGTGACCTCGATGACGATGTCGGTCTTGCGCCGCACGGCGCTGATCGCGCGCCGGAAGACCTCGAGGTCCTGCGTCGGCTCGCCGGCGTCGGTGCGGACGTGCAGGTGCAGGATGCTCGCGCCGGCCTCGCGCGCCTCGACCGCCGCCGTCGCGATCTCCTCGGCGGTGATGGGCAGCCTCGGGTGGTGGGCGCGGGTCGTCTCGGCGCCGGTGACCGCACAGGTGATGACCATCTTGTTCATGGGGCGCCCCCGGGCTCCGTCGTCCAACGCCGGTGCCATAACGCGGCGCTCTGGCGGGTGGCAAGCGTGTAGGTTTCACAGGTCGCGCGCCGCTCGTCGCCCCGTGGTCAGGGGGACGACGCCCAACGCCGACCCGCCCGCCGCGCTCGCGTCGGTGCGCGGCGTCGGCGCGGGCGCCTCAGTCGCCGCAGGACTGCCACGGCTCGACCGCGCAGCTCCAGCTCCCGGTCCCGCACAGCGCCCACCCGATCAGCCCGGCGCAGCTGTCGTACCACCCCTCGGACTTGCTGCCGACGGCGTCGCAGCTGACCGCGCAGGTGGCGCACGGGCGCTTGGCGAGCAGCGCTCCGGTGCAGCTGTCGTACCAGCCCTCGGTGGCGGTGTCGACGTTGTCGCAACGCGGCGGACACGCGGCCGCCGGGACGTCGCAAGCGCAGAACGGAACGTTGGTGTCGTCGCTCGCACAGGCGTAAGTCGCGCCCTGGGTGGCGGTGCACTCGAGCTCGGCGCAGCCGGCCTCGGGCGCGCCGCCGCAGGTGCGCGCCGGGCTACAGAAGGCCCAGCCGAGCAGCGCCCCGGTGCAGTCGTACCAGCCCTCGCTGCGGCTCCCGATGGCGTCACAGACCGGCGTACAGCCCGCGCAGGCGCCCTTGCGCACGACCTCGCCGCTGCAGCCGTCGTAGAAGCCCTCCTCCGCCTCGCCGACGTGTGCGCAGCGGGGGGCGCAGGTCGTGTCGGGCAGGGCGCAGGTGCACCAGGGCGTCGTGGTGCCGTCGGGGCAGGGCCACGGCTCGTCCACGCCGTCGCGGCACAGCGTGGGGCATGCCCGCTCGGGGTGGGGCGCGCACAGCCAGTGGCCCGAGGCGCAGGCGCAGTGCGGCACGGTCGCGCCGCCGGGGCAGGTGTAGGTGCTGGGCGCGCTCGCGACGCAGTCGCAGCCGCAGTGGCCCGCGGCGGTGCACAGGGGGTGGGGGCAGCCGCTGGCGGCGCAGTCGTCCGCCGCGGCGCACGCGCGACAGGCGCAGACGGGGCAGCCTGCGCCGTCTGTGGCGAAGCCGTGGGTGCAGGTCAGCGCACACTCGAGGGTGGGGCAGGCCCCGCCGTCGGCGTCGTCGGCGGTGTCGGCCGCGTCGCTGGCCGCGGCGTCGGAGTCGGCCGCGTCGTTCGGCGGCTGGACGTCGAGCGGGGTGAAGGAGTCCTGGGGTGCGGACGTGTCGAGCTCGGCGGTGTCGGTCGCGACGACTCCGTCCGCGGTGGCGTGGCGCGCGTCGCCGCACGCCGCGAGGGCGAGGGCGAGGGCGACGGGGGGCACGAGTCCGGCGAGGAGCGAGCGCATGGCCACCTCCGCGGGGCGCGGTATCTCGCCCGCCGTGGGGTCCCCGAGGGGCCGTGGCGGGCGACGACGCACCGCAACAATGAGCGGCGTTCACTATTGCGGTGGCGCCCCCCCGTGTCAAACCCGTCGCCCCGGCCGCTCCCGGCGGTGCGACCACGCCCAGCTGGAGCTGTTGCGGCGCTACGGGGCGGAGCAGGCGCAGGCGACCAGCGCGACGTGGTCGCCGGAGATCCTGGCGCTGGATGTGGCGCTGGAACGGCCCCCCCGCCACCCCGCGCCCGGGGTCCGCGACCGGTCACCGACCGCCCCCCCGTGGGGTGGCCATCCAGCGAAACGGCGGTCTCTATCCGCCGCGCCCGGCGGCCGGCCTGCGACCGACCATCGTGCGGTGGCGAGAGCGAGAATGCCCGGCGACTACGCGGTAATGGCGCCGGATGATCGGCGTTGGGGCCAACAGCGATCCAACATCGGCGCGTGGGGCGTTGCAGCGACGTTTGCGCACCCCTACGATGCCGCCGTCAGCCTCCAGCCCAGGACCCGTGATGAACGCTTCTCGACGTCTTCGCACGCTTGCGCCGGGCGTGTTCGCCCACCCCACCCTCTGCGCGATGGTGGCCTCCCTGGGGCTGGTCGCGGCGTGCGACTCGGCCCCGGCGGGCGGGCCGGCCGCGGACACGACACAGAACTGCAACAACCTGGTCACCACGCGGTGTGACCCCAGCGACCTGAGCCGGGTGTTCTCGGTGGACGCGTGCGGCGTCGTCAACGGCGTCCGGAGCGAGTGCAACCCCGGCAAGGAGTGCTTCCAGCGCACGCCGACCTCCCTGGCGACCTGCACCGACCCCGTGGAGCCGTGCGACCCCTTCGACCAAGCGACGATCTGCGTGTATCCAGGCGGTCAAGGTCGCACCTTGTACGAGACATCCTATATCGCCGTCGGGACCGACGTCGCTTGCGTCGACACCCCCGAAGACGCCGGTGACCTCATCGAGGACTGCGGTTTCGGCAGCGCGTGCTTTCAGGAGCCGGGGTTCAACGACGGCGAAGCCCTCTGCCATCGGTCGATCGACGCGAGCCAGGCCGGCAAGCCCTACTACGACTTCGGCTGCTCCAAATTCTCGCTGTGGATGCGTTACCCGACCAAGCTCGAGATCGACTGCCGCTGCCGCACCGTCGGCGACGGACAGGGCGGGGCTGGCGGCACCGGCAACGCCATGGCCGACCCCAACAACGTCGACATCAGCAACGGCGCGCGCCCCGGGGGGCCGATCTTCAACTGCCTCGCCGGCGGCACGATGCCGACCCGCACGGCGCCGGTTCAGTACGGGACGGGACCGAGCTTCAACGCCTGGTATGACGTCAACGCCTCAGGCGCGTCCTGGTTCAGCGGCGTCGTGAACCCCGAGACCCGCGAGATGTTCGCGATCATCAAGTTCACCGACCCGACCCACGTCAAGGGCGGCGCCGTGGTCGCGTGGGAGCTGGACTCGGGCGATCGCCGCATCGTCAGCGGGATCCATCCGACCGCGGGCGAGTTCGGCTCGGGCTACCTCAGCCCACCGGCGCAGGGCCCGTTCCCCTTCGGACCGCAGCCACTGACCGGCGCCAACGTCATCCGCTTCGGACCCGACAAGATGCTCTACGTCTATGGCGGTGGCACCGGCGAGTCCACCGACAGCCAACGGCAGGTCGTCCGGGTGGACCCCACGACCGGCGAGCGCACGCTCGTGTGGCGGGCGCAGCGGGACGTGGACGGGCCGGAGGTCACCGCCGACTTCGGCCAGTGCCTGCGCCCCGAGGCCTTCGACTACGTGGACTCGGTGGGGATGAACGCGCAGGCGTTCGAGATCGGCCCCGACCGCACCCTGTACTTCGCGTTTCGCGGCGTCCGGGAGGGCGACGGCATCATGGCGGTGAGCCCCGACGGCAAGACCTGCACCGTCCTCTCGCGTTGGGGGGGCACGGGCGACTCCCCGGGCGGCGGTGCGACGCCGGTGCCGGCGCCCGAGGCCATCGGCGCCGGCCCGTTCCTGCAGTTCCCCGTCCAGGGGCTGCTCTTTCACGACGGCCTCATCTACGGCGTGAGCAACAGCGACCTCTACTCCTTCGATCCCGCGACCGGCGACCGGGTCGACGTGAGCTACACCAAGACGACCTACGGCGGGATGGGGTTCGCCAACATGTTCTGGGACCCGACCCGCGAGGTCATCTGGGCGGTCGGGACCGCCGCCGCGCACACCGGCACCATCGTGAACCTCAAGAACGGGCGCCGCGAGAGCATCTTCGCCGACACCGGGCGAGATGAGCACGGCGCCGAGGCGGTCCTCGTGTCCGTCTACCCGGAGTCGCGCAGCACGAGCCAGAGCGCCCTCGGCAACGGCAACACCATCGGCTACGGCGGCGTGGTCCTCGACCCCGACGACAACGACATCGTCTACGCGGTGTTGAAGAGCGGTGGGCTGCTCAAGATGGAGCTGAGCACCTTCAACAACTACGTCCACAGCTGGTAGCTCGCCGACCCGCGGCCGGGTCGGTCACCTTCAGCTCCTCCCAGGGCTCCGTGCGTGGGGTCTGAAACACGCCGGCCCGGCCAGGCCGGCCCGCCACCCGCTGTGGCGGCCGCGCCGGGGCTCGCGGTCGATACTCAGCGGTCCGCCTGCGCCGCTTCGAGGAGGTTGGCGTAGCCGATGGCCCGGGTGCCGGCCTCGATCTCCTTGACCATGCGCACGAGCGCGGCGGTGACCGGCGTGGGGACGCCGTGGTGCGCGCCCATGGCGACGATGTAGCCGTTGAGGAAGTCGATCTCGGTCGGCTTACCGCGCTCGAGAGACTGCAAAGTGGAGGACTTCAGGCGGCGGTATTTGAAGCCGATGAGGCGGATCATGGCGTGGCGCCTGAGGCGGTCGAGCCAGCCGTCACCGCGCACGAAGCGGTAGAAGTCGAGCTTGCCGCCCCCGCCGGGCTCGACCCGGACGCCCATCGCGTCGGCGACCGCCATCGCCTCGCGCATGATGGCGATGAACAGCTCGCGCGCCGGCCGGCGCGCCAGCATGTCGCCGAGGAGCATGTGCCCTCCGGCGCGCGCCTCACCGCCGCGACGGACCCGCGCCGCGCCAGCATCCGGCCGCAACGTCCGGCGCGTCAAGGCGAGCCGCGAGGCCGCCCCCCGGGTCCGCGGTCATGGGGTGGGCGCGGCGCTGCGGTGGGCGATCAGGGCGCGGACATACGCCTCCACGAAGTCGACCGAGGCGCCGAGCTGGGCGGGATCCATGTTGTCGGGGGTGTCCGTCGGCAGGTGGTAGCAGCCGGGGGCGCCCAGGTCCGGGTCGATGCAGCCGAGCGCGATGCTCTCGAAGCCGGCGACGGCGAAGGGCAGGGCGTCGGTCGCCCCGGAGGGGATCTCGTAGGGCGCGACGGCGCCACACGCGGCGTCGGTGGCGGCGACCGCGGCGACCAGGTCCGTCATCCAGCGCGGCGGCGGCGCCGGGAAGAGCTCGCCGTCGACCAGGATCCGCAGCGCGCCGTTGCTCAGCCCGTCGATGGCGACGATGAGCGTGTCGGCCGGGGACCAGCGGCCGTCGCAGCGGGTCCGCGCGAGGGCGAGGGCGCCCCCGGTGCCGGCCTCCTCGGCGCCGGTGCAGACGAAGGCCAGCTCGACGTCGTCGGGCTTGTCGGGGGCCAGGCGGGCGCACAGCTCCACGGCGCCGACGCAGCCGCTGAGGTTGTCGTTGGCGCCGGGGACGACGGTGTTGCGCAGCACGACGTCGAGGTTGAGCAGGGCGCCGATGAGGGGCGGCAGGCTCAGCGCGATGACCGCGGGCCAGACCTCGGGCGCGCCGAGGGCGACGACCACGTCGAGGGCGGCGAGGGCGAAGGTCGCCGCCACCACCAGCAGCACGCTGCGGTGAACCCAGCCGAGGCCGGGGAGGGTGGACCTGCGGGCGGCGCGGCGGACCAGCGCGGGGGTGAAGACCAGGCCGGTGTAGGCGGCGTCGGCGTGGGCGACGAGGACGACGCGCAGGCGCGGCGCGGCCGCGGCGGGCAGCGTGGCGACGAGGTTCTGGGAGTCGCCGTAGGGGAGGAGGCGGCGCAGCCAGTGGAAGCGGCGGTAGCTGTCGCCGAGGTAGGAGACGCCGGCGAGGAGGTGGAGGCCCAGGGCGACCCAAGGGGCGACGAAGGTGACGAGCGAGGCCGCGGCGGCGAGCCCGAAGTGCAAGGCGAGCACGGCGTAGAGGTGCACGCTGAAGCGGAAGCGGTGGGTGGCCGTGGTGGCGCCGTGTGCCTCGAACTCGGCCGCGAGGAGCCGCTGCGCCCGGCGCTCGTCGTCGCTGGCGGCGACGCGGCGGGGGCAGGCCGCGATGATGCGCGCGATGAGGTCGAGCTGGGCCTCTGGAGTCCTGCCTTGCATACGTCTCTGCCTCAGCGACTCGAGCGGGTTGTTCGAAACCACCACCCCGCCGGTCGGCCGCGGAGGACGCAGGTCCGCGCCCGATACCCGGGCGCTGCGCCCCGCACCCCGCGAAGGAAGCCCCGAAAGGCCCGCCTGGCCAAACGCGAAGCGGGCCAGGCGGTGGCGAAACTGACCTGAAACGGCAGCGACCGGAATGGCCGTGGCGGTGACCGGCCAGCGCCATCGTCTGCTCCACCAGGGGAGGCTGCGGGCGGGTCCCACCGGCCAATGACGTTCACTGGACGCCGGGGCGCGAGGGGTGCTCGAGGTCCATGGGCGGAGGCTCGCCGGTTCACCGCGCTGGTGACAGCGGGCGCGTCGTCCCCTACGGTGGCGCCCGATGGAACGCAAGAAGCCAGGCCCTCAGGGTGAAAAGCGGATGCTCCCGCGGCTGCTGTCGCGGTGGAACGTGGCGTCGCGCAAGCAGGCCGAGCAGCTGGTCCATGATGGTCGGGTCACGGTCGACGGGCGCGTGGTCCGAGACGTCCTCGCCGAGGTCGACGAGCGAGCCCGCGTCACGGTCGACGGCGAGCGGGTGGGGCCGGCGGCGGAGCTCGCCTGGATCGCGCTCAACAAGCCCCGCGGCGTCATCACCACGACGAGCGATCCCGAGGGGCGACGCACCGTGCTCGACGTCGTCGGGTCCACCGTGCGCGGCCTCGCGCCGGTCGGGCGGCTCGACCTCGACAGCGGTGGGCTCCTGCTGCTGACCAACGACCACGCGCTCGCCGCGGCGCTGCTCGACCCTGCGACCCACGTGACCAAGACGTACCGCGTGAAGGTGCGCGGGCAGGTGGAGGACGCGGTGCTCGAGCGGCTGGGGCGCGAGACCGTCGAGGTCGACGAGCTCGTCCTCGGGCCCGTCCGCGCCACCGTGAGCGCGCGCGGGCCGAGCAGCACCTGGCTCGACGTCAGCCTCGCGGAGGGCAAGAACCGGCAGATCCGCCGCCAGCTCGCGTATTACGGTCACGAGGTGCTGGTCCTGGTCCGCACCGCCTTCGGGCCGATCGCGCTCGGCGGCCTGGCGGCGGGGGCGTCGCGTCGGCTGACCCCCGCCGAGGTGGCCCGCCTCCGGGCCGCGGTCGGCAAGCCCGCCGTCCCGGCGCCGAAGCGGCGGCCGGCGAGACGCCGATCATCGCGCTCTTGACGAGCCCGTACTCTCCGGACCGCACACCGCCGTGGGTCCACCGGCCCTCCTGGCCCCGAGCGCGCGTCGAGCGGGCTCGCGAGGCGGCCTGAGCCGCCGCCCGGTCGCTCGCCTCGATCGCCGGGAGCCCGCGCCGCGGGTTCAGGGGACGACCTCCGGATCGCCCTCCGCCACCAACGCCAGGCCGCCGCCTCCGTCGTGCTCGACCAGGCTCAGCTGCCCGGCGCTACCTGCGCCCCGGGCCTGGATGGCCTTGATCGCCGCGCCGGCAGCGCGCTTGAGCTCCGATGATCCAAAGACCCCCTTGGTGCGGGCCAGGAGGGGCTCGACCGTGGCGAGGTCGCCACAGCGGCCGAGGGCGTCGGCCGCCGCGACCCCGATCGTCGGCTCGTCGCCGAGCAGCTCGACGAGCCGCGCCTGGGCGGCGGCGCCGCCGATCGCCCCGAGACACCGCGCGGCGCTCGCCCTCACGGCCTCGTCCAGCGCCTCGGTCAGAGGCTGCACAGCGGGCTCGGCCGGGGGGCGCCCCAGCTCGGCGAGCAGCTCGAGCGCTCGCGCGAGCGCGCCGTTGGGGGCTCGCGACGACGCGACCACCGCGTGCAGCGCTGCGACGGCGGCCTCGTCGCGCAGCACCTCTGCGGCGAGGACGGCCATCGCCGGGTCGCCGGTCTCGAGCGCCCGCCGCGCGATCCGCTCTGCGCCACCGCGGTTCACCCGGGACATCAGGAGCTCGAAGGCGCGCCGCTGCACCCCGGGCACGGGGTCGTCGAAGGCGATGCGCTCGAGCCGCTCCGCCACGGAGCCGCTCGTCGCCCGCGCCGCGCGGGCGACGTCGAGCCCGGCGTCGATCAAGCCTTCGAGCACCGGGAGCTTCGCGCGCCCGACCACCACCAGCTTCAGGGTGCCCGCGTCGAGCTCGGCCCGGTGGACCTCGATGGCGCTCCGCAGCGCCTGGCGGGTCGCGGCGTCGAGGTGGGCCACGACCGTCGCCGGCTCCGCCCCGCGCAGCGTCAGCGCGGCGTCGAAGTCATGGTCTCCGACCTCGATGTCGTCGCCCATGAAGACCTTGGTCAGAGACGTGCCGAACCCCTCGCGCCCGACCCGCAAGGCCGCCGGCAGCTCGATCTCCACGGCGACCCGCGAGTACGTCGTCGACGACTTGCCGTGGCTGCGCGTGAAGGTGTCGACCGTGACGGGGACGTCGTCCACCGTCCCCGTGACCGAGGCGGACTTGAAGACGCCGCCGCGGACGACCTCGAGGCCCTCGTGCTGCCGGGCGAGCGCGGTCATCGCCTGGATCCAGGCCTGGCTCTGGTGCGAGCCGACGGCCAACACGACGGCGACGGCGACGAGGCCGAAGAGGACGAATTCCACGACACCTCCCAGAGCGCGAGAGCGGGCTCAACCGTGCACGACCATGCCAGATGCCACCGCGAGGGACCAGCCGCGCCCGGGGTGCGCGCGCGCACTCCCAGACTGCGCGCGCGCACCCCGAAGGACCGCTAACCACGCGAGAACGTGTGACGCGACCCCGGCGCGCTTCTTGCGACGTGCGGCCGTGACACCTCCAGACCGGACGCCGCCATGCGCCACGCCAGCCGCTCCCTGGTGGCCGTCGCCCTCCTCGCCTCGCTCACGGGCTGCCCCGGCGAGGACGTGGTCGACGTCCCCGACACCTCGCCCGACGTCAGCGACGCCGTCAGCGACACGCTCGAGCCCGACACCTCCGGCGTCGATAGCGTCACCCCCGACACGGTCACCCCCGACACGGTCACCCCCGACACGGTCGAGCCCGACACGGTCACCCCCGACACGGTCGAGCCCGACACGGTCACCCCCGACACGGTCACCCCCGACACGGTCGAGCCCGACACCGTCGTCCCCCCGCCGAGCGGCGAGACCTGCGCCGATCCCCTCGTCGTCGACGCGCTCCCCTACACCCTGACCGTCGACACCAGCGCCTTCGCCGACGACCTCTCCACCGGCGGCGCCTGCGGCCTCGGCGGCGACCGCGGCGCCGGCTCGGGCGACGTCGTCATAGCCTTCACCGCCCCGACCACCGGCCTCTACCGCTGGACCAAGCCCGACCCCGGCGGCCCGGCCCTCATCACCACCGCCGCCGCCTGCGACGGCCCGGCGCTCGACGGCTGCGACGGCGCCAGCGGCGACCTCTGGGCGGGCGGCGCCTGGACCCTCTGGCGCACCGCGGGCGAAACGATGTTCTATGCGATCGACGGCTGGTTCCCCGGCGATCACGGGCCGACCACCCTCACCCTCGAGGCCGTCGACGCCACCGCCTGCACGACCTACTGTGGCCTGGTCACGACCGCCTGCACCGGCGCCGCCGCCCAGTACACCAGCTACACCCACTGCCTCGACTACTGCGAGACCTGGGCCGCGCTGCCCCCCGGCGACCCGGCCGCGGACCCCACGGGCGCCAACACCGTCGCCTGCCGCGCCCACGAGGCCGCCCTGGCCCCCGCCGACCCGGCCACCCGCTGCCCCGCCGCCGGCCCCACCGGCGCCGGCACCTGCG
>PHBI01000012.1 GCA_002841945.1 Deltaproteobacteria bacterium HGW-Deltaproteobacteria-14 | reverse complement strand
AAATCCCGCAAGGCGATTACCGATCAACTGGGTCAGCCTGTGAAAAAAGAACAGGGTGTCAGACCTTCCGGGGCCAATGCCGCTATTACACAATTGGGCGGCAAGCCAGGCGATACCTCCAAGCCGGTCAATGTCGAGATGTGGTACTACACTGACATTGTTCGCTATGACGCCAAACGCACTTACAAGCAGACCGAACTGACCTTTGTGAACGATAAGGTGATGAACATCACGTTCGGCGAAAGTTGCACCGTGGTAGGCGAGCCACCGAAGTCGATGCTGGGGTCGTCCTCGCAAGCCGTGGCCCCAAGGGCGAGTGCCAAACATGTCACCCCACGAATCAGTTCCTTCATAGCCTTGCTCCTCACCAGAGATGGATAGCTGTCCGGTGTGACCGGAATCAATTGCACGTCAGTTGTTGCTGATCTGCGCCGCCAAAGGCGCAGAACGTCATGCCGAGCCATGGTTCGATCTCCCGCGTAATGAATTCCGGCGTGACGATCTCTGCCCAGCCGGGCTGACCCGGTTCATCCAGGTCGTTGGAGCGCAGGAGGGAATAGAGCCCGAAGTTCGTTCGATCAGCGAAAATGTAAAAGCGGGCCCGCCCCTGCGTGTAGCGCCAGATTTCCACAGGCGGCGCCTTGCCCTGCTGCCGCCACCGTTGCCGTTCGTCGGGAATGCCGTGGCGAACCCAGATTCTGCCCATGTCGGTCTTCCACCCCGGCCGCGCCCCCCGTCCCGCCTCGGCGAACTCCTTGTTGGCCATTTCAATCGCGTCGTAGAAGCGAATCCGGTCCTCGTTGGCTTCGGTGGCCGGATTGTTGTCGCGCTTCTGCCAAAACTCGGTCAGAAAGCGGCGCTTGGCCGAGACGGAAAGGCGACCGTCTCCTGTGGCGCGGTAGACCGCCAATTCACGACTGGGTGCCAGAACCTCCAGCACTTCGGCCGCCTGATCGAGTTCGTCCTCGTTCATGTTGGCGAAATAGACTTCATCTATCGCCCGGCCGGCATTGCGCATGGCGATCTCCCTCGCCATGGCCGCTTCCAGGCTGCCGATTCCGAACTCGGCGATGCGCTCTGCCGTCTTCCCGTTGAGCGTCACTGCCGCGTGCAGCAGGTAGCGCCCTTCCGGCAAGCCGTCGAGCGGGAACGCCCCCCTGATCACCCCGCCGCCTGCCGGAAGAATCTGGGTAAATGCCGGCAAGGAGACCACCATTGCCGCGGATTGATCGCGAACCTCAAACTTGATGCTCGCCGTGGCCTCCTGATCGGTATAACCTTCCATCATGAACGATAGTTGCGGATGCAGGGCGTCGAGCGTCAGTTCCGGGGTCGAGTGGAATCGCAGGCTTCCTCGCGCCACCTCGCCCGGGTCGTCCCTCCGCCGCGGCCCCGCCCCGCGCCCGCCGCCGAGCTCACCGCCGCCCGGTCCGCGCCGACGCCGACCGGTGACCTCAGCGGCTGGTCCCGACCGGCGCCCAACGCGGCGTCCAGCGGCTGGTCCGCCCTCGCCTCCGGGGGCCCCGAGGTCACCCGCAGCTCCGCCTCACACGTGATCTCCCTGGACGACGATGACCTCGGCAAGTTCTGATCGGCTGCGGACGCAGCGTCCCGCCACCGCGACGAGCGGCCGTCCCCGCCGGCACGCCGAGCTCGCGATGAGCAGGTCGGACTTCGACGCCATCCGGGCCTTCGTCCACGACGCCTTCGGCATCGCGCTGTCGCCGGCCAAGATGCCGCTGCTCAAGATGCGCCTGCGCAGCGTCGTCCAGTCGCGCGGGCTCGCGAACGCCCAAGAGTACGTGGCGCAGGTCCTCTCGAACCCGTCCGCGGACGCCGTCGGCGAGCTCGCCGACGCCATCACGACCAACCACACCTTCTTCTGGCGCGAGTCGGCGCACTTCGAGCTGCTCGTGGACCGCCTGCTGCAAGAGCACAAGACCAAAAACAAATTAGTACCGAGACCTTTGCTACGCATCTGGTGCGCCGCAGCATCCACTGGCCAGGAGCCATACACCCTCGCCGCCGCGGTACGAATCGCCCTCGGCCCCGACCTGCGCCGCTGGGACACCGGGGTCCTCGCGACCGACATCTCGGCCCGGGCGCTCGACGCGGCGCGCGTCGGGATTTTCACCGAAGCCGAGGCTGCCCCCCTGCCGGACCTCTATCGCCAGACGATGTTCCAGGACTTCGAGGGCGGGGTCCGCGTACGCGACGAGCTCCGTAAAGACGTCACGTTCCGGCGCCTCAACCTGCTGACGCCGTTCCGCTTCAAGCAATCGCTCGACATCGTGTTCTGCCGCAACGTCATGATCTACTTCGACGAACCCACCAAGCGCGACCTGACCGAGCGCATCGCGGCCGCGCTGCGCCCCGGCGGCTTCCTCGTGGTGGGGCTCTCGGAGTCACTGGGCTCGACCCCGCCGGGACTCAGGGCGATCGCCCCCGGTGTCCTCCAGAAGCTGGGTGGAGCGTGACGCCACCGCTCCTCACCAGGGCTGTCCGCGTGCTCGTCGTCGACGACTCCGCGGTCGTCCGGACGGTGCTGTCGCGCGGGCTGAGCGCCGATCCCGAGATCGAGGTCGTCGGGACCGCGTGCGACGCCTACGAAGCTCGCGAGGCCCTGGTCGCCCTGAAGCCCGACGTGATGACCCTGGACATCGAGATGCCGAAGATGGACGGCGTCTCGTTTCTCCGCAAGCTGATGCCCCAGTGGCCGGTCCCCACGGTCATGGTGAGCACCCTCACCGTGCATGGAGGCACCCGGACGCTCGAGGCCCTGCGAGCTGGCGCGGTGGACTACGTGGCCAAGCCGACCGATCCCGATCACGGCGACGTCACGGGGATGCTCTACGAGCTCCGCTCGAAGGTGAAGTGGGCGTCCCAGGCGGACATGACCCGCTGGCGCCACCACACGGCGACCCGCCAGACCCGCTGGGTGGCGCCCTCGCCCTCCGCGGTCCGCACCCAGGACGGTCCGCGCCTCATCGCCATCGGCGCCTCGACCGGCGGCGTGGAGGCCCTCCACGCCGTGCTCTCGACGCTGCGCGCCGAGATGCCGCCGATCGTGATCGTTCAACACATGCCGGCCACCTTCACCCCGGTCCTCGCGAGCTGGCTCGACGCGCGGAGCCCGCTCACCGTCCGCGAGGCCCGCCACGACGAGCCCCTCGAGGATGGCACCGTCTACCTCGCGCCGGGCGGGGCCCACCTGCGGGTGCGCCGCCGCGGCGGGGCGCTCCGAGCGGCGCTGGACCCGCAGACCGCCGAGGTCTCGGGCCACCGCCCGAGCGTCGACGTGCTGTTCGCCTCGGTCGCCCAGGCCGCGCCGCGCGAGTCGGTCGCCGTGCTACTCACGGGGATGGGGCGCGACGGGGCGGACAGCCTGCTCGCGTTGCGCAACGCCGGCGCGCACACCGCAGCCCAGGACGAGGCGACCTCGCTCGTCTTCGGGATGCCCCGCGCGGCGGCCGCCGTCGGCGCCGCGGAGACGATCCTCGCGCTCGACAAGGTGGGGCCCTGGCTCGTACGATCGGTCTGGGAGACGCCATGAACGATCGACCTCCAGACCGGCGCCGACCCCGCCTGACCGTCATCCGCGACCGAATTCGACGCCTCGCAGACCAGGCGCGACCGGCGCCGCCCGCCGGGAGCAGCTTCGCGGTCCTCCGCGAGCGCGGCCTCCTCCCGAGCCAGCCGCCCGAAGCCTCGACGGGCTCGGCCCAGGAGGTGCGCAACGAACGGATCGTCGTGGGGGTCAACGCCCTCGCCACGGCGCGCGGCGCGGGGGTCTTGATCACCTACGGCCTGGGCTCGTGCATCGCGGTGATCCTGCTGGATCCCAATTCGCGCGTCGGAGCCATGTGCCACTACATGCTGCCCGACAGCACCCAGGACCCGCGGCGCTCGGCGAGCCAGCCGCTGATGTTCGGCGACATGGCGATCGCGCAGCTCGCGGAGGTGTTCACGCGCCGCGGGGGCGACCCTCGCAACGCCGAGGCCTACGTCGTGGGCGGCGCCTCGCTGTCGGGCATGGGCGACCTCTTCGACATCGGCGGGCGCAACGCTCGGATGGCGCGCGTCACCCTCGAGCGACTGCGCTACCACGTGCGAGGCCACGAGGTCGGCGACCGCACCAGCCGCACGGCGTCGCTCGATCTCAACACGGGAGCGATCGTGGTCGCCACCCCGGGGCTGGCTCCACGGAGGCTGCGATGACCCGCGAAGCGATCCGCCACACGATCGCGCTCCGGCAGTACGCCGCGGCGGCGGCGGTGGAGCTGCCGATCCCGCCCGCCGTGATGGCGCGCATGGTCGCGCTGATGGACGACCCCAAGCGGGACGCCTACAAGATCGCGGAGGTCGTCGAGGTCGACCCCGGGCTCGGCGCCGACTCCCTGCGGATCGCCAACAGCGCCGCCTTTGCGTTCCGCAACCCGGTGACGAGCATCCGTCAGGCGGTGGTCGCGCTCGGCGAGCGGCTCATGCGCGAGCTGATCGCGCGCCGTATGCGCGCGATCCTCGGGCGCCCGGAGCTCCCCGGCTACGAGATGCTCAACGAGGGCCTGTGGCGCCACAGCATCCGCTGCGCAGCGGCCGCCGCGCGGCTCTCCTCACGCACCGCCGTCTCGCCGGGGATCGCCTACACCGCGGGGCTGATGGCGGACATCGGCAAGCTCGCGCTCGCGCAGCCGCTGCGCGAGCGCTGGGACGAGGTCCGGGCCCGGCTCGAGGCCGACGCCGACTGCGCCTTCGACGTCCTGGAGGACGAGCTGCTCGGGGCCGACCACGCCGAGATCGGCGCGGAGATGATCCGGCGCTGGACGCTGCCGCCGGCCATCGTCGCGGCGGTCGCCCACCACCATCACCCGAGCGCGGCGCCGGCGAAGCACCGCGCGATCGCCAACGTGATCCACGTCGCCGACCTCGTCGCGATGCAGATCGGCGTCGCCGCTGGCAGCGACGGGCTGTGGTACCGCTCGGACGAGCGCGCCATCGCCGCCCTCGAGATCACGCCGGCCATCGTCGAGGGGCTCATGTGCGACGTCGAGTCCGACGTCGCCCACCTCGAGGAGCTCCTGTCCGACCCCTCGGCGTGAGCTCGGCCGCGAGCCCGGTCAGAACATGAGCAGGCGCAGGTCGAAGGTGGCTTGCACCGGGCTGCCGTCGACCGCGAGGGCCTCGGAGAAGCTGACCACCCCGCCGCGCAGGTAGCCGATGAGGTCGACGGAGACGTCCGGCTCGAGGCGATAGATGAGCACCTGCACCCCAGGCGCCTCGGTGTCGACGTCGCCCGGGGCGAAGAGCGCGAGCGGGAGGCTGATGTCGACGACGATGTAGACGTTGACCTCGGCTGGTCGGACGAGCTGCAGGCGGGCGTGGGTCGGGTCGTCCGGATCGGGGCCGGCCTTGCTCCCCCCCGGCGGCGGCAGCGTCCCGGTGAAGAACTCGGTCTCGAAACCCAGCTGGGCGTCGCCGGTGGCGAAGATGTCGGGCTCGTCGAGGTTGCCCCAGGTGGTCGCGAGGGTGCCGTAGACGCGGCCGCGGTCGACCAGGCACGGGCGGCCGCCGAGCGGGTACGGCCAGTCGGGGGGCGAGGCGAGCTCGGCCTCGATGGCGGCGCGGCGGCCGCTGATGAAGCCCCGCACCGCCGCGACGTCGGCGACGGCGGCCGGGATGGCCGCCGCGGCGCGGGCGTCGGCGGTGAGCGCGACGAGGCGGTCGGCCTCGGCGAGCAGCGCCACCTCGTCGAAGGCGTCGGCGAGGACGCGCTGGAGCGCGGCGTGATAGCGCGTGCGCCCCGCGGGGACGCTGTAGAGGCGGTGGGCGAGGACGCCGTCGGCGAAGACCGAGTCCGGGGCGCCCTCGGGTGCGTTGGGCGCGGGCGAGAAGGCGCCGTCCGGGCCCCAGGGGACGAAGCGCAGCTTGCCGTCGCGGGGATCGGCGTAGACCAGGAAGTTGTTGCGGTTATTGGCGTAGCCGTCCCAGTGGCCGACCACGACCTCGACCGCCCAGAAGGTGAAGAAGGCGTCGAGGTCGATGACCTCGTCGAGGGCGGCGATGAGCTGGTCGTCGGGGACGGCGGCGGCGGCGACGACGCGGTCGAGGATGTCGCTCTGCGGGTCCTCGTCGTCGTATTTGCGCTCGAAGGTCCCGGTCCAGCCCTCGCGGAAGTCGCTGACGGTGCCCTCGTAGAGCTCGCCGAGGGGCTCGGGGAACCAGCGCCGGACGAAGTCCTTCTTCATGCTCTCGACGTGGGCGTACAGGCCGAGGTCCGCGCCGTTGACGACGACGTGGGCGAAGGCGCAGCGCGGAGTGGGGACGCCGGCGGCGCGAAAGACGTCGTAGGCGAGGCACGTCCGCAGGCGCGATGGGTCCTGGCGGCCGTTGTTGAGGGTCAACCGCTCGAGGCCGAGGAGCTCCTGGTCGTCGACGAAGGCGTCGAGCTTGAGCTTGAGCGCCGGGCGCTCGGCGTCGAGGGAGCCGAGGAAGCCCTTCTTGCGCACACCGATGTCGGTGACGGTGTGGCCGTCGATCGTCGCGCTGGCGTGAAACCAGGTGAAGGGATCCGGGACGGGCTGGTCGTCGCAGATCGCGCCGAGGATGTCGTAGAACGTCCGCGTCTGGTGGCGGAGCGCCTCGAAGTCGGCGGCCGCCATGGTGATCGCGACCTCGATGACGCGATCGTCGGGGAACAGGAGGTCGCTCGGGTCTTCCGCTTGACCGCTGTCGGCGACACCGTCAACCATGTTGACAGTGTCGGTGACGTCCGCGTCGAGCCCGTCGTTCGCGGCGTCGCTCGGGACGGTGTCGCTGCTCGCGACGATGTCGGGGGTCGAGACGTCGAGCCCGTCTATCGAGCCGGTCACGCGGTCGCCGCCGCAGGCCCACCCGCCGAGGGCGAGGACCAGCGTGAGCGCTAGGGTGGAGGTGGTGCGGTGCATGGGCGCGAGGCTATCAACCCCAAGCGGTGGCGGCCAGAGTGCGGCGGCGCGGTGGTGGGTTTCCGAGACGAACCACGCCAGATGGGTTAGACCCCGGCGGGGATGACCGACACCGGACCGAAGCTGTTGACGCGGTCGCCGCTCGGCGCGGTGGCGAGCCTGGGGTCGCCGCTGGCGCTGGCCGCGGTGTTCCAGTTCGCGTTCAACCTGACCGAGGTCTGGATCTTCGGGCAGATCGGAGACGGCGGCGCGTCCCTGGCCGGCGCGGCGGCGAGCGACATCGTGACCGGGATCTTCGCGCTGCTGGCGAACGGCCTCGGCAACGCCGCGGTCGCGGAGATCTCCTACTGTCACGGGGCCGGCGACGCCCTCGGCGAGCGCCGTCACGCGCGCCAGGCGCTGGTCCTCGGCGCCATCCTGAGCCTCTTGAGCGCGGTCGTCGGGCTCCTCGCGGATCCGGTCGGCGGGCTCGTGATGGCGGACGGCGAGACCCGGGTCCAGGGGACGGCGTTTCTCCGCATCATGGCGCTCGGCGGCTTCGGCACGATCTACCTCGCCTTCACCGTGGCCATCCTGCGGGCGCGGGGCGACAGCGTGCGCCCGCTGGTGCTGGTCGCGGTGATGTCGGTCGTGACCCTGGGGCTCGAGGCGGTGTTCGTGCTGGGCCTCTTCGGCGTCGAGCCGAGCGGGGTGGTGGCGGCGGGCTGGATCACGGTCATCGCGCGCGGCGTGGTGTCGGCCACCGCCATCTGGCTCATCGGTCGGGGCCTGTCCCTGCGGCCCCCCAAGGGCGAGGGCTTCGTCGTGTGGGGCGCGCTCCGCCACCAGCTCCGGCTGGGGCTGACCTCCGCGATGCAGCAGAGCACGAGGCTCGTGGGGTTCCTCATCCTGCTGGCGATCGTGGCGGCGCGCTTTGGCGGTCCGGAGGGCAACCCGACCTACACGGCGGTGAACGTCTGGATCAAGCTGGACCTGCCGACCATCATCCTGGCCTTCGCGTGGGGCGGCGGGGTGGCGCCGGTGGTGGGGATGGCGCTGGGCGCGGGCCGCCCGCGGTTCGCGCGGCGCGCGGCGTGGTCCGGGGTCGGCTGCGTGACCGGGACGTCGCTCGTGACGATGACGGTGATGCTGCTGTTCGCGGCGTCCCTGGCGGCGGCGTTCATCCCGGACGACCCGATGGCGGTGGTGCAGACCGACGCCCTCTACCAGTACGCGGCCCCGGTCTACGCCTTCTTCACCGCGGGGATCGTCATCTCGATGGCCTACAACGGCGCCGGCAACATGCGCGCGCCGCTCATCTGGGACGCGGCCATCATCCTGGGCGTGCAGTCGGTCCTGGCCTTCGTCCTCGCCCGCCCGGAGGGGCTCGGCGTCGCCGGCGTCGGGATCGCCATCGCGGTCAGCGCCGTGCTGCAGGGGGTGGTGCCGGGGGTGATGCTGAAGTTCTTCGCCCCGTGGGGCGAGCGCGGCTCGCTGAAGCTCGGGCGCTGACGCTCGCGCCCGGGGCGATCCACTGGGCAGCCGTTCAGGTGAAGATATTGCGCGGGATCCGATTCGGTGTAGGTTCGGCCGGTGGCGACGAACACTCCAGAGAACCGCTTCCGTGTGCAGGACCGCGTAGTCGGCCGGCGACCCGACGAGGACCAGGTCATCCGCCTGGAGATCTACGGGATCCTCGTCCTCGCCTTCGCCGTAGCCCTGCTCTTGGCGCTGCTCACCTTCGACGGGGCCGACGTCGCGCCGGCGGCGCGCGGCCGCGGCGCGGGTGTGTCGAACCTCATCGGTCCGGTGGGCGCCCAGGTCGCCGACCTCTTCCTCGACGGCCTCGGTGGAGGCGCCTTCGTCCTGGCGCTGGGGTTCGCGTACTTCGGCGCGAGCTACCTGATCGGCCGGCGCGCGCGCGTGACCAAGCTGGATCTGCTCGGCTGGCTCGGGCTTTTGCTCTCCGGGGCGGTGTTGTGCCACGTGGTGTTCGCGCCGGCGCAGCTCCTCGACCACCCGCCAGGGGGCGAGACCGGGGCGTGGGTCGGCGAGATCAGCGCGTCGCTGCTGTCGAGCGCCGGGACCGCCATCGCGTTCTCGGCCCTGTTTCTGGTGTCGCTCATCGCGGTCACACGCCGCAGCGTCTTCGAGCTGGCCCACCTGCTCGGGCACGGGGGCAAGCGCGTGGCCGGGCTCGTGCGGCGCGGGATGAACCACGGGGACGGGCCCGAGGGCGAGGCGCAGGGCGCCGCGGACGAGGCGGACGCGCGGCCCTCGCGGTGGCGCTGGCCGTGGCGCCGCGGCGTGGACGACGCGATGGAGGACGACGCGACGGAGGAGGGCGCGCCCGACGAGGCCGAGCCGACGCCTGGTGCATCGCAACACAATACCTCTGAAGATAAGACTGATGAAGGTCCGAAGCTCGTTGTGCAGCGCAAGGTCGTCGCCGCACCCGAGGCGCCAGAGGCGCGGCGCTCGCCTGCGGTGGACCCCTTCGAGGAGGACGGCGAGGACGACGGGCCGGTGATCGTGCCGCCGCCGGTGCGCGCTGCCCCGTCGGCGGCCGCCGCGACCGCCGATGAGGCTGACGACGACGCCGTCGATGAGCTCTCCGACGACGGCGACGGTGACGATGAGCTCGAGGTCGTCGAGGTCCTCGACGAAGACGGCGAGGACGGCGCCGGCGGCGTGACGCTGGACGCGGACGGCTCGATCAAGATCATCGAGTCGGCGGCGATGCGGCGCAGCCGGGACCTGATCATCGGCGAGCAGCTCGAGCTGGGCACGACGCTCGCGACCGACGAGAAGCCGTACGCGCTGCCGGGGCTGGCGCTGCTCGACTACCGGCCGCCGGAGACGACGACGTACGATCGGGAGCTGCTGCGAAAGAACGCGCAGATCCTCGAGGCGAAGCTGCTCGACTACCGGGTCAAGGGGAAGGTCGTCGAGATCCACCCCGGCCCGGTCATCACGATGTACGAGTTCATGCCGGCGGCCGGCGTGAAGATCTCGACCATCGCGAACCTGAGCGACGACCTGGCGATGGCGCTGTCGGCGCTGCGGATCCGCATCGTCGCGCCCATCCCCGGCAAGAACGTGGTGGGCATCGAGGTGCCGAACAAGAGCCGCGAGGTGGTGTGGCTCAAGGAGATCCTGAGCGACACGACGTACACGAAGGCGCGGTCCGACATCACGCTGGCGCTCGGCAAGGACATCGTCGGCAACCCGGCGGTGATGAACCTGGCGAAGGCGCCGCACCTGCTCGTCGCGGGGGCCACCGGCAGCGGCAAGTCGGTCGCCATCAACAGCTTCATCGTCTCGATGCTGTACAAGGCGACGCCCGCCGACGTGCGCCTCATCATGGTCGACCCGAAGATGCTCGAGCTCTCGATCTACGAGGGCATCCCGCACCTGCTGCTGCCGGTCGTGACCGATCCGAAGCAGGCGGCGGTGGCGCTGCGCTGGGCGGTCAAGGAGATGGAGCGCCGCTACCAGCTCATGGCCGACATGGGCGTTCGCAACCTCGCGAACTACAACGGCAAGGTGGAGAGCCTCAGGGAGGACCCGCGCCAGCGGCTGCCCGAGCGGCTGCGGCTCGCGAAGCTCAAGCGCGAGGCCCGGGGCGAGCCGGACCCGGCCGGGGTGGTGCTCGACACCGACGGCCGCGAGGTCGAGCGGCTGCCGCTCATCGTGGTGATCATCGACGAGCTCGCGGACCTGATGATGGTGGCCTCGAAGGAGGTCGAGCACTCGATCGCGCGGCTCGCGCAGATGGCGCGAGCGTCGGGCATCCACCTGATCCTGGCGACCCAGCGGCCGTCGGTCGACGTCATCACCGGGCTCATCAAGGCCAACTTCCCGACGCGCATCTCGTTTCAGGTGGCGTCGAAGGTCGACTCGCGGACGATCCTCGACCGCGGCGGCGCGGAGAACCTGCTCGGCATGGGCGACATGCTGTACCTGCCGCCGGGGACCTCGGCGGTCCAGCGCGTGCACGGCGCCTACGTCAGCGAGGACGAGGTACATCGCCTGGTGGCGCACCTCAAGGAGCAGGGCCAGCCCGACTACGACCTCGGCATCCTGACCCACGAGGACGAGGACGGCGACGACGCCGGCCCGGCCCGCGACGGCGACGAGTACGACGAGTTCTACGACCGCGCGGTGAAGATCATCGCCGAGACGCGCAACGCCTCCATCAGCTTCCTCCAGCGCAAGCTCAAGATCGGCTACAACCGCTCGGCGCGGATCATCGAGAAGATGGAAGAGGACGGCATCGTGGGGCCGTCCGACGGCACGAGCCGCCCCCGCGAAGTCTTCATCGAGCCGATTTGATCAAAGGCGCTCGCTCTGGGCGCCTGAGCGCGATGACCCGCATCCCGGAGCTTGGCGCCAGCAAGCCGGCACCAAGTTTGGGAACCCCCGCGCGGGACATCGCAGGGCGACTGGGAGTGAGGGCGTCCCGCCCGCACGACTGCCGCACGGCGCAAGAGCCGGACTACGCGACGTCACCAGGAGTGTAGAGGTCCCGGCCGCATCGCGCGGCTCTGTGAGCTCAGCCCCCCTGGCGGTGCGCGATGGCCGCCTTGACGAACTCGGCGAAGAGCGGGTGCGGCCTCAGCGGGCGGGACTTGTACTCGGGGTGGAACTGCACGCCCACGAACCACGGGTGGCTGGGGATCTCGACGCACTCGACCAGATCGAGGTCGGTGTACACCCCGGTCGCGACCAGCCCAGCCTCGTCGAGGCGCTCGCGGTAGGTGTTGTTGAACTCGAAGCGGTGGCGGTGACGCTCGCTCACGAGCCGCTTGCCGTAGGCGTCGAAGACCCGGCTGTCCGGCTTGACGTTGCACGGGTAGGCGCCGAGCCGCATCGTCGCGCCCTTGTCGGCGACGTCCTTCTGGGCCTCCATCAGGTGGATGACCGGGTGCGGGGTGGCCGGGTCGAACTCGGTCGAGTTGGCCCCCGGGAGGCCCGCCACGTTGCGCCCGTATTCGATCGTCGCGCACTGCATCCCGAGACAGATCCCGAAGAAGGGAATCCCCTGCTCACGGGCATATCGCACCGCAGCAATCTTACCCTCGATGCCGCGCGCGCCGAAGCCCCCCGGGACCAGGATCCCGTGGGCGTGGCCGATGACCTCGCGCAGGCTGGCCGGATCCTCCTCGAAGCGCTCGCTGTCGACGTAGTCGAGGACGACCTTGCACTCGTTGGCGAGGCCGCCGTGGGTGAGCGCCTCGTTGAGCGACTTGTAGCTCTCGACGAGGTCGACGTACTTGCCAACGATGGCGATGTGCACCTGATCGGTCGGGTGCAGCGTCAAGGACACGACCCGCTCCCAGGCGCTGAGGTCCGGCATCCGCGTCCACATCCCGAGGGCGTCGACCACGCGCTGGTCGAGCTCCTCGGCGTGCAGCGCGAGCGGCAGCGAGTAGATCGTCTTCTGGTCCTCGGCGGTGATGACGCAGTTCGGCTTCACGTTGCAGAAGAGGCTGATCTTCTTCTTGATGTCGCCGACCAGCGGGCGCTCGCAGCGGCACACGATGATGTCGGGTTTGATGCCGATCTCGAGCAGCGCCTTGACCGAGTGCTGGGTCGGCTTGGTCTTCAGCTCGCCGGCCGCCGCGATGTACGGGACGTAGGTCAGGTGCATGAAGACGGCGTTCTCGTCGCCGACGTCGAAGGACAGCTGCCGCACCGCCTCCATGAAGGGCAGCGACTCGATGTCGCCGACCGTCCCGCCGACCTCGACGATGCAGATGTCGCGCCCCTCGCTGGCCGCGACGATGCGCTCCTTGATCTCGTTGGTGACGTGCGGGATGACCTGCACCGTGCCGCCGAGGTAGTCGCCGCGCCGCTCCTTCTTGATGACGGCGTCGTAGATCTGCCCCGACGTGAAGTTGTTCTTGCGCGACGTCGTGAGCGACAGGAAGCGCTCGTAGTGGCCGAGGTCGAGGTCGGTCTCGGCGCCGTCGTCGGTGACGAAGACCTCGCCGTGCTGGAACGGGTTCATCGTGCCGGGGTCGACGTTGATGTACGGGTCCATCTTGAGGATGGTCACGTTGAGCCCGCGCGCCTCGAGCAGGGCGCCGAGGGCCGCCGCCGTGAGCCCCTTGCCGAGAGACGACACGACGCCGCCGGTCACGAAGATGAACTTGGTGTGCTTGTACGCCATGGCCTCGCCGGGGTGCCGTTGTCGCTCAGTGCCCGCGCGTCAGCCCGCGTCTCGGGCCTCGCGCTCGATCTCGGCGTCGCTCTTGCGCAGGTAGGTCGGATCCACCGCCGGCGCCGCCGCAGCGTTCCGCCCCGCCCGATCCCACGCCAACGCCGCGAGGGCCCCGACGTGCCGCGCCGCAGCGCGGTGCCAGTCCGGAGGGACGGGGGACGCCACCTGGTATGTCACCGCCCCAGAGCCGAAGACCAGCGCGGGGGCGCTCGCCGGGCCGGCGACCTCCCGGAGCGCCGACAGCACTGCCTCGCACGTCGCCACCCGGGGCGCAAGGACCGGCTCGCAATCCCCATAGGTCCGGGCGCGATACGCCGCCCCGTAGACCTCGCCGCGGCGCGCGTCGAGCAGCGGGACGATCAGCCGATCCGGGTCCTCGCCGCTGGCCGCGTGCAGCGCCAAGGCCTCGAGGCTCGCGACCGGCCACGCCGGCACGCCGAGCCCGAGCGCCAGCCCGACCGCGGTCGCGAGGCCGACCCGCACCCCGGTGAAGCCCCCGGGGCCGCGCCCGACCCCGACCAACGCGAGGTCGCGCGGAGCGAGGCCGTGACGCCACAGCGCCTGGTCGACCATGAGGAGGATGCTGTCGGCGCGCTGGTGGCCGCGGTGGGCGGTGGTCTCGTCGACCAGGCGCCAGGCCGTCGGCGCGCTCCCGATCGCCTCGGGGAGGCGCCACAGGGCGACCCCCAGCTCCTCGCCGCCGGTCTCGATCCCGAGCACCCACGGGCCCTCGGGTCCGCGCGCGGCCGCCGGCTTGCGACCGCGGGTCCTGGCGCCGCTCACGGCCACAGGCCGAGCATCATGCCCGGGCCGCAGCGGTTGAGGTCGTTTCGGAAGACGATGACCATCAGCACCACGATGAACGCCAGGCCGATGTAGGTCGCGATCATGCGCAGGCGCATCGACACGGGCTTGCGGCGGATGCCCTCGATGGCGAGGAACATGATGGTGCCGCCGTCGAGGACCGGGATCGGTAGCAGGTTGATGAGCCCGAGGCTCACCGACAGGACCGCCATCCAGCCGAAGAACTCGGCGATCCCGCGGTCCGCGACGCGGGCGGTGATCTGGGCGATGAGGACCGGGCCGCCGAGGCCCTGATCGACGCTGACCTTGCCGGTGAACAGCCCCCCGAGGGTCGCGACGGTGCGCTTGAGGGCGTCGCCGGTCGACCGCAGCATGAACGACGCCGCGTAGCCGAGGCGGCCGTCGATGGGGATCTGGGCGGGGCGGCCGAGGGCGTAGAGGGTCTCGACGCCGAGGACGAGTTCCTTGTTCTCGGGCTGGAGATCGAGGGGCCAGGCGACCTCGGTCTTGGCGACCTTCACGTCCTTCTGCTGGCCGTCGCGGGACAGGGTCAGCACGATCTCCTCGCCCTCCTTCTTCTGGCTCAGCTGCAGCTCGGCGAAGAGCCAGGCGTCGCAGGGGTTGCCGTCGATGGCGACGATGCGGTCGCCGGGGGTGATCTCGCCGGTCTTGGCGGCCGGCGAGCCGGGCATCACGCGGTGGATGACGCACTCGCTGGTGGACAGGCCGCGGTCCGCGGGCCCCGCGCCGGCGGCGGGGAGGGTGACGCGCTCGACGTCGCCGAGGCTGAACTCCAGGTTACCGACGCGCTGGTCCGCCGCGTAGCGCAGCACGCCGAGCTCGACCGGGCGGTCCCGGGCCGTCTCGATGCGCTGCAGCACGCGGGCGAGGTAGGGCTCGGCGTGGCCGTCGACGCTGACGACGCGATCCCAGGTGCGCAGGCCGGCGGCGGCCGCGACCGAGCCGGGGGCGACCGCGACGATGGGCTCGACGTAGCGGTCCCCGACGCCGATCTTGCCGACGGTCTCCGCCAGCACCGGCACCCGCGGGATGACGTTCTGCTGCTCAGCGCGCGGGGTGATGCGTGCGCTCATGGGCTGGCCGAGGCGCTCCCAGGCGATGTCGATCTCCTGCGCCGGCCAGGCCTCGATGGCCGGCGCCATCTCCTCGTAGAAGTAGCGGACCGGCTCACCGGCGACCGCGGTGATGCGGTCGCCGGGGCGGATCCCCGCCTGCCACGCCGGGCGGCCGGGGTCGACGGTGCCGACGATGCTCGGGGTCGCCGTGTCGATGGAGAGCCCGACGAAGAAGAACAGGACCAGCGGGAGGATGAGGTTGAAGGCCGGGCCGGCCAGCGCGATGAGGAAGCGTCGCCAGACCGGCTTGAAGTTCAGCGCCCACTCGCGGACCTCGGCGGGGACGTCCTCGGTGGGGTCGGCGCCGAGCATCCGCACGTAGCCGCCGAGCGGCAGCGCGGCGACGATGTACTCGGTGGGCGGGAGGCCGGCGTAGCGCTGCTTGCCCTTGAAGCCGAAGAGCTTCGGCCCGAACCCGATAGAGAACTCGACGACGTGGACGCCGAGGCGCCGCGCGACGAGGTAGTGGCCGAGCTCGTGTACGAAGATGAGCCCGCCGATCATGAGGACGATGTAGAGGACGGTGAGCAAGCGCTGAGACCTCGGGCGCCAGGTACGGCAGGCGGGTGAGCGGAGCGTCGGGCGCGGGCGGCCGCGCCGGCGAGGGGCAAGGATAGGCGCGCGAGGCGCCTTCGCCAACTCGCGAGTGGTGGCCGGGTGTTGAACGCGGTGGCGGCGGCGCACGACCAGGCTTGACAGGGCGCGAGGGGACCGCGAAGGATGGGGCCGTGGACGCTAAGAAGGCTGTCGCGAAGTGCCCGGGCTGCGGGACGATGTTCGATGCGGAGGCGAACCGGAAGCACCGGCCGTTCTGCAGCGAGCGCTGCCGCGTGCAGGATCTGTCACGCTGGCTGCGCGGTGAGTACGTCATCCCGGGGCCGCCGGTCCTCGACTCCGACGACATGGCGATCTTGGACGAGCTGGACGATCTGTGAGCGAGGAGTGACCGATGGAGCCGTGCCTCAGCTGGGAGAACCTGGATCCCTCGATCGTCCGGCTGTCCCTCGACCACGGGCGCGGTAACGCGCTGTCACGGCAGGTCGTCGACGAGCTCGAGGGGGTGCTCGGGGACCTCGAGGCCGCGCCGCCGCGCGCGCTGGTGATCGACGGCGGGACCGGCAAGCTGTTCAGCGGCGGGTTCGACCTGGTCGAGCTGATGAGCTTCGACGAGCGCGACACGCGGCGGTTCTTCAAGCGCTTCTGGGAGATCCTGGCGCGCCTGACGGAGCTCCCGTGCCCGACGGTGGCCGCCATCCACGGCTCAGCCATCGCGGGCGGGTTCCTGCTGGGGTTGGCCTGCGACTTTCGCGTGGTGCAGACCGGGGACCTCAAGCTCGGGCTGACCGAGGTCGACATCGGCATCGCGGTCCCGGCGGGGGCCCAGGTGCTGCTCGCGGCGCGCACCTCCCCCGCGGTGAGCCTCAGGCTGTCGACCTTCGGGACGCTGCTCTCCCCCGACGAGGCCCTCGCGGTCGGCTACGCCAACATCCTGCACCCGGACGCCCAGGCCGAGGCGATCGCGTTGGCGCGGTTGCTGGCGGAGAAGCCGGGCAGCGGAGCCGCCGTGACCAAGCACATGGTCGCGTCGATGCTGGCGCAGGAGGTCCGCGCCGCGGACGCTCGCGGGTTCGAGGCGGCCCTCCAGACGTGGCTCTCTCCCGCAGCGCAGCAGAAGCTACACGCGCTCGCCTCGCGCCTGCGCGGCTAGTCTTACCGCACCGCAGCATGGATCTTCAGGCCGTCATCCTGCGGGTCTCCGGCGGCCTCGTCGTGGTCGACAAGCCCCCCGGGCTGGCGTCGACCGGGCGGGACCTCGACGATCCCGACTGCGCGCAGCACCAGGTGATGCTGGCGCTCGGCGGGCGGCGGCCGGTCTGGGCGGTCCACCAGCTCGACAAGGACACGAGCGGGCTGAACCTGTTCGTGACGAAGAAGAGCCTCGTCGCCCCGTGGGCGGCGCGCCTGCGCGCCGGGGGCGAGGTGAAGCGCTACCTGGCGGTGTGCCACGGGGAGCTGGCGGCCGAGCGGATCGTGGACGCGCCGATCGGTCGCCGCCAGGCGCCGGACGGGCGGACGTTCCCGGCCGTGCTGGCGGGGGGCAAGCCGGCCCGGACGCGGCTCATCCCGAGGGGGGCGGCCAACGGCTTCACGCTGGTCGAGGCGCGCCCCCGGACCGGTCGGACGCATCAGGTGCGGCTGCACCTCGCAGCGGTGGGGCACCCGCTCGTCGGCGAGGCGCTGCACCGCGAGCCGCCGTGCGCGCTGCACCCGCGGCACGCGCTGCACGCGTGGGCCCTCGCGCTCGGGCCCCCGGAGGGGCGGCTCGAGGCGCCGCTGCCGGCGGATCTGGTCGCGCTGCTCGCGCGGCTCGGGTTGCCGGGACCGCCACCCATCGGTCCCGCGTAGCGCGGCTTCGGGGCGTGGCCAGCGGCCTGACGGCCGCCACGGCGAGGTTTGATAACGGCTGTCTTCGTGATAGTCCCGAGCAGGATCCGGGTGGCGCGCGACGCGCCGGCCCGGGGCGGCCGCAGACGAATCGCTGGAGGACCTCATGCAGATCAAGAACGTCATCGCCATCGTGACCGGCGGCGCCTCGGGGCTCGGCCGGGCCACGGCCGCGCGCTTCGCCCGCCAGGGCGCCAAGGTCGCCATCGCCGACCTGCCCTCGAGCGCTGGCGAGCAGGTCGCGGCCGAGCTCGGGGACAACGTGATCTTCTGCCCGACCGACGTCACGTCCGAGGCGGACGCGACCGCGACCCTGGCGCGGGCGCGCGAGGCCTTCGGGCCGGTGAACACGCTGGTCAACTGCGCCGGCATCGCCATCGCGGTGAAGACGGTGTCCAAGCGCGGGCCGCACGCCCTCGAGCTGTTCACCAAGGTGATCACGGTCAACACCATCGGCACGTTCAACATGATCCGGCTGACCTCGGCGGCGATGGCGGGCAACACCCCGAACGCCGGCGGCGAGCGCGGGGTCATCATCAACACCGCCAGCGTGGCGGCCTACGACGGCCAGATCGGCCAGGCGGCCTACTCGGCGTCGAAGGGCGCGGTCGTCGGCATGACCCTGCCCATCGCGCGGGACCTGGCGAGCACCGGGATCCGGGTGTGCACCATCGCCCCGGGCCTCTTCAAGACGCCGATGCTGGCGGGGCTCCCCGACCAGGTGCAGAACGAGCTGGCGCAGACCGTGCCGTTCCCGGCGCGCCTCGGCGACCCCGACGAGTACGGTCAGCTGGCGCAGAGCATCGTCGAGAACGCGATGCTCAACGGCGAGGTCATCCGCCTCGACGGCGCGCTCCGGATGGCCCCGCGCTGAGCGAGCTCGGAGCGGGCCGAGCGCCGCTCGGCCCCCCGCGCGCCGCGGCCCGCGCGGCCGGGAATCTCCCGAGCCGCGCGCCGCGTTGTCCGTACGCCCCGTCACCGAGGTCAGCCCGAGCCGTGTCCCGCGTCGCCGTCAGCCCCGCCCTTCCCCGCCGTCGGCTGGCGCTCGGAGCGGTGCGCGCGTTGCTCGCTGTGGTCGTGGTGGTGGCCGGCGGCGTCCCGGCGAGCGCCGCGGCTCCGCGCTACCGGACCAAGCCGGGGGTGCGGCTGTCGCCGGAGGTGAAGGCGAAGCTCGGCGAGATCTCGGAGCGGTACTACAAGGCGACCAAGCGCACGCTGCTCATCACGAGCGGGAACCGCTCGCCGCGCGAGCAGGCCGAGGCGATGTACGGCAAGCTCCGCGCCGGCGACCGCCTGTGGGTGTACCGGGACCAGCGGTCGGTCGGCCCGATCCGCGACGCCTACGACACCGGCCGCAAGAGGCGCTGGAAGAAGGCGCGGATCATCGCCGCGATGACCGACCACATCGCCGGGCAGGTCGCCCGCGGGGTCTACATCTCGCGCCACCTCCGGGCCCACGCCTTCGACGTCCGCTGCTACGACCTGACGCGCAAGCAGAAGGCGGCGTTCCGAGCGGCGGCCGACGCGGTCGGCGGGGTGAGGGTCATCGAGGAGCGGCGCCCCCCGCACTTCCACTGCGAGGTGCGGCTCCCGCGCAAGGCCGACGACCCGCCGGAGACGGACGAGGACGTCGAGGACGGCGAGGAGTCCGCCGACACGCCGGCGGACTGCGGGCCGGATGGGAAGGCCGACCCGGCCCCGCGCGACGGCACCGACGCGCGCACGACCGCGCCGGCGGGCGCGGACGCCGGCGCCGGCGCCGCCCGCTGAGCGGCGGGGTCAGCGCCCGAGGACGGCGTCGAGGGCCTCGCTGATCCCGGGCTCGGCCATCAGCGCCATGTTCTTGCGCAGCGCCAAGGTGCGCTCGCCGACGCTGCGGAGGCGCTCCTGCTGCTCGAGGGCGAGGTCGGCGACGGCGCGGGGATCGTCGGCGAGCTCGCGTGTCAGCGCGCGCGCCTTCACGCCGAGCTGGTCGAGCTCGGCCCGGTGGGCGTCGACGTAGGCCGTCGCGGCGGCCGCGGCCGCCGCGGGGTCGGCGCCGTCGCGCTCGAGGATGCCCACGACCGCCTCCTGGTGATCGAGGAGCTGGGCGAGCGGATCGCCGCCGCCGCAGCCGGCGCTCACGAGGAGCGCCAGGGCGCAGATCCAGGGCCGAGCGCGCGGGGGCCCGGGCCGACGCCCCAGGCCGCGCAGCGGCCGGATCAGGGTGGTCAGGGCGCCGCGAAGCGAGCTCCGATTGGGGCGTCCTGGGAGCAGGGCGAAGAGCGTGGTCGAGGCGCGCATGGGCTCCAGCCGAGTGGTGAGCGGCGCCGGCGTGGGATCCGGCGCCCCATGGGGTAGCGAGCCCCCGCGCCGGGGTCAACCTCCGGACGCGGCGCGGAGCGACCGCACGAGCTTGCAATGGCGCGCACCTTGGGGCCTTATCACCCACATGATTGGACCTCTCCGCATCGCCCTCGCCGCCGTCCTTTCCCTCGCGCTCGGGACCGCTTGCACCGTCGCCGAACTGCCCCCGCTCGGCGACGGCAGCGTCGCGGACACGAGCACGGACACGGTCACCGCCACGGACACGGTCACCGCCACGGACACTGGCGCGGCCACGGACACGGCCGCCAGCGACGACACCGCCAGCGACGACACCGCCAGCGATGACACCGCCAGCGACGACACGACGGACGGCGACGCGGACACCGGCGGCGCCGACTGATGGGGTCGCCCGCGCTCGGCGACCGAACGCTGTTCCCCGAGCTCGAAGCGCGCAGCTACCTCGCCCACTGCGCGGTCGCGCCGACGTCGACGCCGGTCCGCGCCGCGGCCGAGCGCGCGCTGAGCGACTACGCGCGCGCCGGGATGGGCGCGGTGGCGCCGTGGCTCGCCGAACGCCAGCAGCTCCGGGCGGCCCTCGCGCGCCTCATCGGGGCCGAGCGCGCCGAGGACGTCGCGCTGACGACCGGGACGACCGCCGGCGTCGTCGCGCTGGCGCAGTGCCTGCCGTGGCGCGCGGGAGACGCGGTGGTGGTGCTGCGCGGCGAGTTCCCGACCAACGTCACCCCGTGGCTCCAAGCCGCCCGCCAGCACGACCTGGCGGTGCGCTGGCTCGACGCCGACGACTTTCGGCCCGACGGCCCCGGGCTCGACCGGCTGCAGGCGACCCTCGCCGACGGGCGGGTGCGGCTCGTGGCCGTCAGCGCGGTGCAGTTCCAGACCGGCCTCGCGATGCCGCTCGCGGCGATGGCGGCCCAAGCCCACGCCCGCGGCGCCGCGCTGTTCGTCGACGCCATCCAGGCCGCCGGGGTCCTCGCCATCGACGTCGCTGCGACGCACATCGACTACCTCGCTTGCGGCGCCCATAAATGGATTGGTGGAATCGAAGGCGCGGGGTTCGTCTATATTGCACCGCAACACATCGCCGACTTGCGTCCGACGGTCGCGGGCTGGCTGAGCCATGAAGACCCGGTGAGCTTCCTGTTCGCGGGCCCCGGGGTGCTGCGCTACGACCGGCCGATCCGGGAGCGCGCGGACTTCCTCGAGGCGGGCTCGCTGTCGGCGGTGGGGTTGGCGGCGCTCGGAGCGGCCGTGGCGCTGCTCGAGGCGCTCGGCGTGGCGGCGATCGCCGAGCACGTCGCGGCGTTCCACGCGCGGGTCGCGCCGACGCTCGCAGAGCTGGACTTCACAGACGGGCGGGCGCGCGAGGCGCACGCGCGCTCGGGGATCTTCGCGGCGCGACCGCCGGCCGATCTGGACCCCCAGGCGGTGCGCCTCGGGCTCGCGGAGCGCGGGGTGGTGGTGACGGCGCCCGAGGGCTGGCTGCGGTTGGGGCCGCACTGGTCCACGCCGCTGGCCGAGGCGGAGCTCTTCTCCGGGGCTGTGCGCGAGGTGTGCGCCGCGCTGCGGCGTTGAGAGGAGGCCGACCGCGGCGACGTTCGAGGCCGTCGGCGCTACCGGCGGAGCGCACGGCCTGCTAAGGTCCGGCCCTATGAAGAAGCTTCCAGTCTCGCTCCTATGGCTCTTGGCCATCGCGCCGTTCTCTGTCACCGCCTGTGACAGCGCTGGCGGGTCACCGGCAGACACCGCCGACGCGCTCGGAGACGCGATCGCCGCGGATGTTGGCGACGCGGCCCTCGACACGAACGTCGCGGACACCCGGACGCCGAACCCGGCCCTCGAGGGGACGGAGCCCGCGACCTTCACGGTGCGGCCCGGGGTCGAGACCATCACGGTCTTCGGCGCGCCCGCGGGGGCCCGGCTGACCCTCTACGGCGCAGGCGGCGAGCGCCTGGTCACGATGGTGGCGGACACGTTCGGGCAGTGCCACTTCGCGTATCTGCCGGCGACGTACCAGGAGCTCGACTTCACCGAGACGATCGACTCCGAGGTCATCGCGCGCGGCGGCGTGGTGCCGCCCGGGGACGGCTACGTCATCCGCGAGGACGACGAGGTCCCGCCGCTGGCGTCGCCCGAGTTCCGCGTGTTGCGGGTCGAGGACCACCCCGATCCGTCGATCTACGAGGGCCAGCCTCTGCAGGGGGTCCACTACGGGCTCTTCGGGATCTCGCCCGACGAGGTCCCCTACGACGGCTTCAACTACATCGAGACCCGCGACGGCGTGTTGCTGAGCGCCATGGTGCGGTTCCCCGACCCGGCGATCTGGGGGGACGGGCCGTGGCCGACCGTGGTGGAGTACTCGGGGTACGCGCCCTCCAACCCCGACGATCTCGACGCGGGCTCGCTCATCGCCACCCTGCTCGGCTACGCCTCGGTCGGCGTGAACATGCGCGGGAGCGGGTGCTCGGGCGGGGTCTTCGACATCTTCAGCCCAGCGCAGCAGGCCGACGGCTACGACGTCATCGAGGTCGTGGCGCGGCAGCCCTGGGCGCTGCACGGCGAGGTCGGGATGGTCGGGATCTCCTACCCCGGCATCTCCCAGCTGTACGTCGCGGCGACGCGGCCGCCTCACCTGGCGGCGATCACCCCGGTGTCGGTCCTGGCCGACCCGTGGCAGCTCCTGTGGCCGGGGGGCATCTACAACAACGGCTTCACCCGCCAGTGGCTCGACGAGCGGGACCGCGAGGCCGCGCCGAACGGGCAGAGCTGGACCGACGGGCGCATCGCGGCCGGCGACGCGGAGTGCCTGGCGCATCAGCAGCTGCGCAACCAGAACATCCCCTTCGAGGCGTTCTTCAAGGCGCTGGACTTCTACCCGCCGGCGGCGGCGGCGCGCAGCCTGCCGCTGCTGGTGCCGGCGATCGACATCCCGGTCTACCTCAGCGGGGGCTTCCAGGACGAGCAGACCGGGCCGCACTTCGCCGAGATGCTGGGCGACTTCACGAGCGCGCCGATCAAGCGCTTCACGCTGTACAACGGGCGCCACGTGGACGGCTTCAGCCCGCTGGCGGTCACGCGCTGGTGGGAGTTCCTCGAGCTCTACGTGGCCAAGCGCCTGCCGCGGATGCCGGACTTCGTGCGCGAGCTGGCGGGGCCGGAGCTGTCGAAGACCTACGACTCCGACAACCTGACCTTCGAGCCCGACCGCTTCGCCGACCTGGCCGACGGCGACTATGCGGGGGCGTTGGCGCGCTACGAGGCCGAGCCGGACGTGCGCGTCCTGTTCGAGAACGGCGCCGGTGACCCTGAGCAGGCCGCCGCCCCGGCGGCGCGCTTCGAGGCGAGCTACAGCGCGTGGCCGCCCCCGCAGGCCACGACCCGGGTCTTCTACCTCGCGCCTGACGGCGCGCTGGCCGACGAGGCCCCCGCAGACGAGCAGCGCGAGCGCTTCCTGTTCGACCCCGCCGCCGGCGCGACGACGTTCTTCGGCGACAACGGCTACCACCAGATGCAGCGCCTGTGGGCGATGGACTGGACCCAATTCCCCGCGGAGCACGCCCTCTCGTACCTCACGCCCCCCTTGGCGGAGGACCTGGTGCTGGCCGGACCGGGCTGGGCCGAGCTGTGGGTGTCTTCGGACGCCGACGCGCTCAACCTCCAGGTCACCCTGACCGAGGTGCGCTCCGACGGCGTCGAGTACCACGTCCAGTCCGGCTGGCTCCGGGTCGGACACGGCGGGGTCGACGCCGAGGCGTCAGGCGAACACGACGTCGCCTACACCTTCGACGAGGCCGACTTCACGCCGCTCACCGCCGGGACGTTCGTGGCGACGCGGGTCCCCATCAACTCCGTCGGGCACGCGTTCCGCGCGGGCTCCAGGCTGCGGGTCGTCATCGCGACCCCCGGGCGCGACCGCGGGCTGTGGGAGTTCATCAACCCGGACTATGGCGACGCGGTGCCGTGGCAGCACGTCGCCTTCGGCGGGGAGCGCCCGTCGAACCTCCACCTGACGGTCGTCGACGGCGTCGACGTGGCCCCGGGCTACCCGCCGTGCCCGGGCCTGCGCGGCCAGCCCTGCCGCGACTACGTGGCGACCCCCAACTCCCCCGAGCCCGACTGAGGCACGGCCTTCGGCTACGGCGACTCGGCGTAGATCAGGATCCCCGTGCGCTTCTTCCGCAGCGCCTCCAGCGCCGCCTCGTCGCGAGCCACGGGCGTCCCGGAGAGATAGAGCTGCTCGAGGCGGGCCAACCGGTGAAGCGGGGTGAGGTCCGCCACCGCGGTCGCGTTCAGCCAGACGTTGCGCAGGCGTTTGAGCCCCGCTAGCGGGGCCAGGTCCGCGACGGCGGTCTTTGACAGCCCCAGCACCTCGAGCTTGGGGAGGCTCCTCAACGGCGCGAGGTCGCTGACCGCGGTCTCCTCCGCGTAGAGTTCGGTCAGGGCCGGGAAGGCGTCGATCCCCGACAGCGAGCTGATCCCGGAGCGCGACACGTCCAGGGACTGCCAGCGCGCGGGCTTGCCGGCCGTCGCCCCGAGCGCGCCCAGCCCCGTCAGCGCGGGGTCGGCGACCTTGACGCGGCGCAGCTTCGGCCAGCCCACGAGATCGCTCGCGCCCCCAACGCAGCCCGCCCCGAGCTCGAGGACCTCGATCTGCTGGGGCCGCGCGGTCGCGTCGAGCGCGTGCCGGCAGCCGCCCCCGAGAGACAGGCGCCTGAGCCGCGCCAGCCCGGCGAGCGGCGCCGGGTCGACGGCCGGGCCCCCGGCGAGGTCGAGCTGCTCGACGCTAGACGCGGCGGCGACCGGCCCCAGATCGGCCACGGCCGTGTCCGTGAGCGACACCAGCCGCAGCTTCTTCAGCCCGCGCAGCGGCCCCAGGTCGGTGACCGCGACCCGCTCGAGGACCAGGACCTCGAGCCCCTCGAGCTCTGCGAGGGGGGCGAGGTCGGTGAGCGGGCCGCCGGCGACGTGGAGCTTGCGCAGGCGCTTGAGCTTGGTGAGCGGCGCCAGATCGGCGACGCGGGTGTCGATGAGCGCGAGCTCCTCGAGCCCTCCCAGAGCGGCGAGCGCCTGGGCGGACTTCAGCCCGCCCAGGTTGAGGTCCAGCCGCCGCAGCTTCGGCAGCTCGGCGAGCGCGCCGAGCTCGTCGACCGCCTCGTCGACGTCGCAGGTCACGCTCGTCGTCGCCTGGTCCCAGCCCTCGCGACAGAACGTGACGTCCGGAGCGGCGAGCGCACCGCCCGACGTCACCGCCACCATCCACACCGTCAACGCTATCCGCAGCCCCATGGCTCTCTCCTCTCGACGAGCGGCGCTCGCTCGGGGCGGCCTTGGCGCGACGCCTCCCGCCACGAGGCGCAGCCGCGGGGGGATGGGGCTCGACCCGAGCGTCGCGTCGCGCTGAACAACCCGGCGACGACGCTGATTACTTCTTGGCCTTGGGCACCTTCACGCCCTTGATGTCCGCGGCCACCGCCGCCGCGTCCGGGTACTCGGCCTCCCAGCGCGCACGGACGCTCTTCTGGAGCGCCTCGAGGGACTTCAGGTCCTCCATCCAGCCCTCGCGCCCGAAGTAGGCGCTGGCGGCCTTCTTGACGGCCTCGTAGTTGGCCGAGCCGGTCAGGCCGCGCGCCGCGAGGAACCCCTGCAGGTACTCCTTGGTGAACACGTCGTTGGCGCCCCAGTCGGTGGCCCCGTCGGCCGCGCCGGCGGAGAAGAAGCGGGTGGTGCTGTTGGTCTGGGTCTCGCCGCTCTCGCGGTGCCCGATCACGGCGCCTTCGGTCTTGCCGGCCTTGTTGAGCTCCTCGCGGAACACGTCGGCGATAGTGCCCTCGCCCTTGGTGCTGTCGTCCTTGCCCTTGGACGTGTGGCACGCGAAGAGCCGCACCCGCACGTCCGGCGCGAGCGCGCTCGCCATACCGCCGACGATGGCCGGCACGTCCTTGCTGGTCAGGTTCGCCGCGGACGCCTTGCCGTGGCCGCCCATCCACTTCGAGGAGCCGTGGGCGGAGATCGTCACGAAGCGGGCCTTCGTCGCGGCCGCGTCCTGGGTCGCCTGCCCCTCCTTGGCGCCGTCGGCCGGCGCGTTCTGATCGAGCACCTGACCGACCGCCGCCGCGGTCCCGGTCACCAGCGAGGCAATCTCACCCTTCTTGTTGTAGATCATGGACTTACCGAACGCGACCGCGCCGCCGTCGGCGGCCACCGCGCGCTGCTCCTTGGCGTAGCTCGCGGCGCTGTTCGGGATGTGCTTGTTGTTGCCGTAGGCGATCTTCGCCAGCGCCTTGAGGGTCCCGTCGTCGCCGTACATCGTGCGGCGCACCGCGTCCCAGTACGAGCTGCCCATGATCGCGCTGTGGATCTTGCCCTTCGCCTTGGAGTCCGCGGCGCTGTAGCTCTCGGGCAGCTTCTCGCCCTTCTTGCCCATCTCCCCGCGCAGGGTCTTCCAGACGTTCTGCACGGCGCCGGAGTTGGCGGGCGCCCACTTGGGGAAGTGGGCCCTGTAGGCGTAGCCGTCGACGTGCTTGTAGCCGTTCTCCTTGGCCTCGTTGAAGGCGTCATCGACCGAGTCGAAGGCGGCCGGGATCGACAGGCTCACGAGAAACCCCTTGGGGAAGCGCTGGCGCAGCTCGTCGGCCTGACCGGCCGGGCCGCTCCGCTTCTCGCCCGGCTTCACCGGGGTCTTGTCGCCCTCGGACTGCTTGACGTCGGTCTTCTGCGCGTCCTCCACGGGCTTGCCGCCCTTGCCCTCGGTGGCCTGCTTGTCGCCGCCCTCGACGGCGTTCGGCTCCAGCTGCGCCCCCGCGCCATCAGCTCCAGCGCCGCCGCCACCCGCGTCGGCGCCGCCGCCGCCGCCGCCGCCGCCGCTCGGCGCTGGCTTCTCCGCGAGCTGCCGCTGCTTCTCGCTCACCGTCGGCGCGGTCGTCGCGGTCACCCCCTCGAGCGCGGCGGTGGTCTGCGTGCCCACGATCCCGTCCACCCCAAGCGCCTTGCCGCCCGGGAGCTTCTTCGCGTGCTTCTGGAAGCCCTTCACCGCGGTCCGCGTGGGTCCCCGCAGCGAGCCGTTGACCTCGACGCCGCCGCACGGCACCGAGAACGTCCCTGCCACCCCGTTGAGCGCGCTCTGCACCCAGCGCTCGAAAGACGAGGTGTCGAGCCCGCCGACCTGACCGCCGCCGCTCTCGGCTGGCGCCATGGCGGCTTCGCCCTCCGCGAAGCTCATCCCTTTGAGGGCCGCCGTCTGACCGCCGGTCCCCCCGGCCCCGCCGCCGGCGTTGCTCTGGGCGCCGGGCGTCGCGGTGTTAGTGGGCTTCTGCTCGTGCTGTGGGACGCTATCGGGCATGACGGCTCTCCGTCGGAACGCGACCCCACCAGACACAGATACCACCGTTCGGCATCTCCGCCACCGGACGAGACCCAAAAAAGCGCACTCGAAGAACCGACCGAACAATCAGTATTTCTAGGGGGTCCGCGCAGAAATAGCTCAGCGGGATGGCCAAGGAGGCGGCCCGCTGGGAGGCCAGTTAGCGATTCGCCCGTCGCCTGCCTTGCGTAACCACTTGAAACCACGACGCGACGCCAGGCTCGATCCGAATACTCAAAGACCCCCTCAAGGGCCCGGCGGCGCGGCCCGCAGCGTCCGGTCGAAGAAGCCGAACGCCATCTTGTACACGTGCAGCTGCGCCGCCCGTCCCGAAACGCCGTGCGCCTTGCCCGGATAGATCATCAGCTCGAAGGGCAGGCTCGCGTCCTCGAGGGCCTGCACCAGCTGCAAGGTGTTGTCGAACAGCACGTTGTCGTCGGCGGTGCCGTGGATGATCAGCAGCGGCCGCGCCAGCAGCCCGGCGCGGCTCACCAGGTTCGCCCGCGTGTACGCCTCGGCCTTGCCGCCGTCTGGCATCCCCAGATAGCGCTCGGTGTAGTGGGTGTCGTACAGCGTCCAGTCGGTCACCGGCGCCGCCGCGAACGCCGCCGCGAACGGCGTGTGCGCGTCGAGCACCGCCCGCGCCGACAGGTACCCGCCGTAGCTCCACCCCCACACGCCGATCCGCGCCGGGTCCACCCAGTCGACCCCGGCCACCTCGCGCACCGCGCCGAACAGATCCCGCACCTCGACGTCGCCGAAGCGCCGATAGTGCGCCCGGTCGATGGCCCGATCGCGCCCCCCCGTCCCCCGGTTGTCGACGAGCAGCACCCCGTATCCGTGCGCCGTGAGCCACAGAAACAGCGGGTACGCCCGGGTCCAACGGTTCGCGACCATCTGGTAGGTCGGCCCGCCGTAGATCCAGGTGATCACCGGGTAGCGCCGCCCCGGCTCCCGCCCCAGCGGCGCCAGCAGCAGCCCGTTCAACACCGTGCCATCGTCGGCGCGGAAGTCTCGCCACTCGGGCGCGGGCGCCGGGAAGCTCGCCAGCTCGGGGGTCGGGTTGTCGTCGAGCGCGATCGTCTCGCGCCCGTCCGCCGACCGCAGCGTCGTCTTCGCGGGCCGCCCCCAAGCCGACGCGACGTCGATGAAGCGCGTCCCGGACCGCGCGAAGGTCGGCTGATGCCACCCCGACTCGCTCGTCACCGCGCGCGCCGCGCCCCCCGCCAGCGGCACCGCGTGGACCTGCCGCTGCCGTCCGCGATCCGCCGCGACCGTGTAGTAGACGACCCCGGCGGCGCGATCGACCCCGACCACCCCCTCGACCGCCTCGGGCTCGGCCGTGAGCTGGACCCGCGCTCCGCTCGCGCGCTCGACGAGCTCCAGCTGCCGCCGCCCGCTCGCCTCGCTCGACCACAGCAGGCGCCCGTCCGGCAGCCCCACCAGATCGTCGTGCAGCTCGACCCACGCCTCGTCGCGCTCCTCGAGCACCTGACGCAGCGCGCCGCGACGGTCGGCCTCGTACAGCACGAGCCGCTTCTGGTCCCGGCTCTGCCACTGCAGCCACGGCGTCCCGTCGCGGAAGAACCCGGCCCGCGGCAGATAGCCGTCCTCGGTCGGCGTCTTCAGCGCCGTGCGCCGCCCGGTGCGCACGTCGATCACCTGCGCCGTCACCCGCGCGTTCGCCTCCCCGGCGGCCGGGTAGCGCTGCTCGACCAGCTCCGTCCGGTCCGCGAAGATCTTCGCCCGGATCTTCACGCTCACCGGCGACTCGTCGACCCCGAACACCAACACCCGGGTCTCGTCCGGCGACCACCACAGCCCCTCGTGGCGCCCCATCTCCTCTTCGGCGATGAACTCCGCCAGGCCGAAGCTCCGCGTCGCGCTCGCGCCCCGCGTCAGGCGGCGCGTCTTGTGCGACGCAACATCCAGCACGTAGACATCACCGGCCTTCGTAAACGAGATCTTGTTGCCATGCGGTGAGCACCGCGGTGACAGCTCCGGCCGGTCGTCGTCGCGGGTCAGCCGCACCACCTGCGGGGCCTCCCCCGCGGCGCCGAGGCGCGCCCAATAGAGGTCACCGGAGAACGGAAACAGCAGCGCGTCCGCCCCGTCGCCGCACCACATGAACGACGTGATGCCGCGCTTGTAGATGCGCTTGCGCTCGAGCGCCATCCGCTCGGCCTCGGTGAGCTTCTGCGCGGCCCCCGCCCCGAGCAGGTCCGCCGTCGCGACGAGCCGCTCCGGCGCCCCGCCGGGCAGCCGCCGCCCCCACAGGTCCAGGATCTCGGAGTCCTGCTCGTTGGGCCGCAGGTACGCCAGCACCGTTCCGTCCTCGCTCAGCGCGAGCTGCATCGGGGCGCGCCCCGACAGCGGCGGGTCGGCGAAGATCCGCTCGAGGGTCAGCTCCGCGGCGCCGGCCGGCCGCATCTCTGCGACGGTGACGACGAGCAGCAGCGGGATCAGGGCGACGAGGTGGGTTCGGCTGGACATGGTCGCGCACCATGCCAAAGGCCGCCGGCGAGGGGAAGCGCGCGGACCCACCGGGCGTGCTCCACGCGGTCCCCGCCCCCTAACCGACCATCCCGGCGGGCGCGACGATCGCGAAGGCGCTGTGCGGATCGTGCCCGGGCATCGCCACCCGCGCGCGGAGCAGCCAGGTGCGGCTCGCGTCCATGTCGGCGGGGAAGGCGAACTCCCCCTCGAAGGTCTTGCACTGGTGCGGCGTGAGCTCGAACGGGCCGACGATCTCGAAGCTGTACTCGGGGTCCGCGCGCCCCGGGAGCAGCTCCGCCGCCTTGTCGAGCAGGCCCTCGTCGAGGTCGTCCTCGCCGTGGAGATCGACCATCAGCCCCGCGGCCGCCACCGCGCCGCCGGTCGAGGTGACCGTCGCGCGCACCGCCACCCGCGCCCCTGGCGCCGCGACCCCGAGCCACGTCACGTCCACCACCGCGGCGTGCCCCGTGACCGCGTCGAGCGCCCCCTTGAGACCCCGCTTCACCGCATCCACCACCCCCATGCTGGCCTCCGTCGCTGGCGCACCGGCGGACATTAGACACGACCGCCCGGCGCAGGAAGAGTCCCGGACGGCGCCGAGCTAGCTTTGGTACACTCGCGCGCTGGAGGTTCGAGATGCGCGCACGCCGTCGGGAGAGCCGTAACCGTGGCGGACCGCGCATGCGCGGCCTCGCCCTCGCCTTCGCGCTGCTGGGCGCGACGAGCAGCTGCGGCGACGACCCGCGGCCGGCGGGCGACGCGACGAGCGCCAGCGACACGCGCGTCCTCGACACCGCCGACGTGGCGGCCCCAGACGTCGCGGACGTCGGGCCCTCCCCGGTCACCTTCACCCCCGTGCCCATCACCGCGGACGCGCACTTCTTCGACTTCTTCCGCCACGACCGCGTGCAGCCGATCACCGTGCGCATGACCCAGCAGGCGTGGGACGGCCTGGTCGCCGACATGCTGGACTACGCCGCCATCGACGGACTCATGCGCAGCGGCCGCTACCACCACGCGGACTTCGTCTTCACGGCCGCCGACGGCACCGAGGAGGTCATCAGCGACGTCGGCTTCCGCACCCGCGGCAACACGACCCGCGTCGTCCCTCAGGATCCCGCCGGCGCGTACCACAAGGCCCACTTCAAGCTCCGCTTCAACACGACCTTCGACCTCGAACCCGCCTCGCCGGCGGCCGCGGAGCGCTCCGACCGGCGCTTTCGCACCGTGCGCGCGCTCAACCTGAAGTGGAACAACGACGACGATCCGTCGCTGATCCGCGAGCTCTACGCGTACGAGCTGTTCCGGCGCGCCGGCGTCGCCGCGCCGCTCACGGCCCCGGTCGCCCTGACCCTCGAGATCGGCGGGACCCCGGTCTACTTCGGCCTCTACACGGCCATCGAGGAGGTCGACAAGGGCTTCCTCGCCAAGCGCCGGGGCTCGGCCGGCAACGACGGCGACCTCTACAAATGCCTCTGGCAGGGCTACGGCCCCGCCACCCTCGAGCCGGTCACGGACCCGCGGGCGATCGGCGTCAAGGACTGGACCCGCAACTACCGCCCCGCGTACGACCTGCAGACCAACGAAGAGACCTCCGACCACGCTGCGCTCCGCGCCTTCATCGCGCTGCTCCACGACGAAGAGGGGCCGCCGCTGGCCGCCGACCTCGCCGCCACCTTCGACGTCGAGCGCTTCTTGCGCTGGCTCGCCATGAACGTCCTCATCGGGATGCCGGACGACTACTGGGCCATGGGCAACAACTACTACCTCTACTTCGACCGCGCCGGCGGCCTCGCCGAGCTCGTCCCCTACGACTACGACCACGGCTTTGGCGGCGGCTGGGAGCCCACCCCCGAGTGGACCTACGAGGGCATCGCTACCGCCGACGTCCATCGCTGGAAGAACCTGAACGCCGCCTGGGGGGACCCGCACACGACCCACCCCCTCGCCGACCGCGTGCTCGCGGTCCCGGCCCTCCGCGCCCGCTACGACGCCATCCTCGCCGCGCTCGTGGCCCCCGACGACGGCCTCTTCGACTACGCCGACTACGCCGCCACCTACGCCGCCCAGGCGACGCTCTACGCCCCCTTCCTCGCCAACGACACCGGCGAGGGGGACCTCATGGAGGACGACGGCCAGGCCGCCTGGTACTTCGCGACCAAGCGCGCCTCGGTCGCCGAGCAGCTCGACCTCGAGTGGGCGCCGCCGCCGTGAACCGGCCCCCGGGCCGGTGGGCGACCGCGCCCCATCGCCGACAACGCAGTCGTGGTGCGGATCCTCGCCTCCGTAACTCAGATTGAAGTTACGAATCTGATCCCGGGCCGCGCGGAAAGCGGACCCCGTGGGTCCTGATTGTCGTGGAATTGCGACGCAGCGCGTTCGGCCGGTGAGCCGCACCAGCGCACACTTTGCGCCGTAGGGCTGGCTGAACCGCCGAGATCTCCGTGATCTCCGCCCCGGTCCCCTTCCCCGCCCCTGGGGACTGTGTCAGGATGGCGCGGTCATGGCCGAAGTAGTCCTAAACAGAGTCACGAAGACGTACCCGGGCGCCAAGGAAGCGGCCGTGAACGAGGTCGATCTGACCATCGACGACGGCGAGTTCGTCGTCCTGGTCGGGCCCTCCGGGTGCGGAAAGTCCACCACGCTGCGCATGATCGCCGGCCTCGAGGAGATCACGGCGGGTTCGCTGAGCATCGGAGGTCGCGTCGTCAACGACGTGCCTCCGCGCGACCGCGACATCGCCATGGTCTTCCAGAGCTATGCGCTCTATCCGCACATGACCGTCGCCGAGAACATGGCGTTCGGGCTGAAGCTGCGGAAGATGCCGAAGGTCGAGATCGCCAAGCGCGTCGACGCGGCGGCGGAGATGCTCGGGCTGACCGAGTACCTCGCCCGCAAGCCGAAGGCGCTCTCGGGCGGGCAGCGGCAGCGCGTCGCGATGGGTCGCGCCATCGTGCGCCAGCCGTCGGTCTTCCTCTTCGACGAGCCGCTGTCGAACCTCGACGCCAAGCTGCGCGTGCAGATGCGTGTCCAGATCGCCGCGCTCCACCGCAGCCTGCGGACGACGATGGTCTACGTCACCCACGACCAGGTCGAGGCGATGACGCTGGCCGACCGCATCGCGGTCATGTCGATGGGCTACCTGCAGCAGTACGGCGCCCCGATGGAGGTCTACCGCCAGCCGAAGAACCGCTTCGTCGCGGGCTTCATCGGCAGCCCGGCGATGAACTTCGTCCCCGGCCGGCTGGTCCCCCACCGCGACGGCCTCGCATTCGAAGGGCACGGCTGCAACCTGGTCCTCCCGGCCGCCCACGCGGCGGCCTGCGCCGACGCGAGCGGCGCCGAGGTCACCCTCGGTCTGCGCCCGCAGCAGGTCCACGCCGCCGCCGACGGCGAGCCGGTCGTCGCCACCGGCGAGATCACCCACACCGAGCACATGGGGTCGGAGACCTTCGCGCACACCCGCGTCGACGCTGACACCATCCTGGTCGTCCGCCTCCCGGGCGACCTGCTGGCCAGCGTCGGCGACACCCTGCGGGTCGGCGTCGAGCCCCACCGCGTCCACGTCTTCGACGCCAGCGGCGTCAACCTCACCCGCGCCATTCAGGGGGAGTCCAATGCTTGAGCGCCACCAGAGCCACCTCTTCCACCTCGCCGCTCTCGGCGCCGCGCTGCTGCTGACCGCAGGCTGCGGCGAGAAGGACAGCCCGCCGGCTCCCGCGACGGCCGCGCCGCCGGCCACCACCCCCGCCCCGGCCGAGGCCGAAGCCGACGCCGTCACCCCGACGGCCGCCGAGGCCGACGCCGCCACCCCGGCCCCGGCCGAGGCTGACACGGCGACCGCCGCCCCCGCGCCCGCCGCCGGCGAGCCGGTCGAGATCGTCCTGTGGCACGCCTACCGCGCCGGCGAGGCCGCCGCGTTCGACAAGGTCGTCGACCAGTACAACGCCTCGCAGAACAAGATCCACGTCCGCTCCCAGGCGGTCCCCTACGACCCCTTCGTGGACAAGGTCACCATCACCGTCCCGCGCGGCCAGGGTCCCGACCTGTTCATCTTCGCCCACAACATGATCGGCAACTGGGTCGAGCAGGGCGTGCTCGAGCCCCTGTCGGGCAAGATCGAGGGCGACACCCTCAAGCAGTTCCTGCCCGAGTCGGTCCGGGCGCTCGTCTACCGCAAGAACCTCTACGGGCTCCCGCTGGCCATGAAGTCGCTGGTGCTCTTCTACGACAAGACCCTCGTCCCCGAGCCCCCGAAGACGATGGAGGAGCTCATCGCCAAGGCCAAGGAGCTGCTCACCGGCGACCGCCAGGGCATCGTGTACCAGGCCGGCGGGCTCTACTTCCACGCCATGTGGATCTACGCCTTCGGCGGGCGCATCTTCGACGACGCGCACGTCCCCGCCTTCGACACCCCCGAGCAGCTGGCCGCCCTGAAGTTCGTCCGCAAGCTCCACATGGACGACAAGATCGTGGCGAAGGGCATCTCGGGCTTCATGGTCACGAGCCTCTTCAACGAGCACAAGGCGCCCTTCGTCTTCAACGGCCCCTGGTTCCGCCCCGAGATCGCCGAGGGCATGGACTACGGCATCGCGACCATCCCGCCCTTCGCCGACGGCCGCGTGCCGAAGCCGATGCTCGGCATCGAGGCGATCTTCGTGACCAAGACCTCCAAGAAGAAGGAGGCCGCCCTCGAGGCCGCCAAGTACCTCGCCGGCGCTGACTCCGCGGGCGTCCGGATGCGCGAGGGCAAGCAGCCCGTCTGCCACCAGGCGACCCTCGAGGCCGGCGCCGCCGAGGACCCGACCATGAAGGTCTTCCTCGAGCAGGCCAGCAACGCCGTCCTGATGGACGCGACCCCCGAGATGCAGCTCCTGTGGACCCCGGCTGACATCGCGATCTCGGCGGGCATCTTCGTCGCCGACCGCGACCCCGCCGCCGAGCTGAAGAAGGCCCAGGCCAAGATGGTCGACGACATCGCCAAGCGCGGCAAGTAGGGGCGACCACGATGGCTTTCGACGCGGGCCAAGCACCCTACTGTGGACCGAAGGCGAGGCCCTACGCGCGCGTCTCCGACGGGCTGGCGACCGCCCTGATCGTCGTGGTCGTCGCCGGATCGGTCCTCGGGCTGACCCGCTACAACGACGCACGGGACCACCGACGCGCCGTCGAGACGAGGGTCGGCGCGCTCGCCGACGACCTCGCCGCTCGCGTCGCCGCCGCCGGTCCGAGCGCCGTCGAGCAGCTCCCCGACGGCGTCGCGGCTGCTTACGTCGTGACCAGCGGCGGGACCGATGACTTCGGCATCGCCGTCGGCTCCGAGGTCGCCGGCAAGCGCGTGATCGACGCCGGCGTCGTCAACGCCGATCCCGAGGTCGTCGCCCAGGGGCTGCTCAACCGGTCGGCGGAGCTTCAGGACTACTTCTCCAAGCACCAGCCCATCCCGAAGGACCGTCGCTTCAGCGTCGTCAAGCTGAGCGACACCGACAACGCCTTCTCCGCGACCGCCCAGGTCGCCAAGGACGGCAATTTCGAGGGCATAGCGCACGTGATCGTGCGCGTGCCCAACCCCGCCCCCAGCACCCCGACGTCGCAGCTCCTGCTCATGCTCGCGCTCGCGGCGCTGCTCGGCGTCGCGGCCTCCTACCTCACCGGCGGCCGGCGCCGCCTGGCCCACGGCGCGGCGGCGGCGATCCCGATCGCGCTGACCTTCCTCGGCCAGGAGAGCGCGCTCGTCGCGTGGCCGGGTCTGGTCGGCTTCGCCCTCGGGGCGGCGTCCATCTCGGGCATGGCGAGCGTCTTCCGCGGGGTCCGCGAGCAGCCGCGCACCTACGTCTACGTCGTCCCGGCGATGCTCGGGATGATCGTGCTCGTCTTCATCCCCTTCGCCATGGGCGTCGCCATCGCCTTCTTCTCGAAGGACGGCGACTTCACCGGGCTCGGGAACTTCCAGGAGATCCTGAACCCGAGCGCCACGACCCACCCGAACTTCTACTGGACGACGTCGGTCACCATCCTGTGGACGGTCCTCAACGTCCTCCTCCACGTCTCCATCGGCGTCGCCCTGGCGCTGGTGTTGAACCGCCCGAAGCTCCGGCTCAAGACGCTCTACCGGGTGCTGCTCATCATCCCGTGGGCGGTCCCGAACTACATCACGGCGCTCATCTGGAAGTCGATGTTCAACCAGCAGTACGGCGCGGTGAACTCGCTCCTCGACGTGATCGGCGTCGACCAGGTCAACTGGATCGGCCCCGGCTCGAGCTTCGCCTCGAACTTCATGGCGAACCTGACGACCAACGCCTGGCTCGGCTTCCCGTTCATGATGGTGGTCACCCTCGGCGCGCTCCAGTCCATCCCGAAGGAGCTCTACGAGGCCGCCGACATCGACGGCGCCGGCCGCTGGCAGCGCTTCCGCACGGTCACCCTGCCGCTGCTGAAGCCGGCCCTCATCCCCGCGGTCATCCTGGGCGTCGTCTGGACGTTCAACATGTTCAACGTCATCTACCTCGTGAGCGGCGGCGCCCCCGAGAACGAGACCAACATCCTGATCACCGAGGCCTACTACGCCTTCAAGGTCCTCAACCGCTTCGGTCTGGCAGCCGCCTACTCGCTGCTCATCTTCGTGATGCTGCTGATATACGGCTGGATGCAGAATCGAATCACCAGGGCGACCGAGGGGGCCTTCGAATGAGCACCGCGACCACTCGCAGGAGCCCCTGGGGCAGCATCGCGACCCACGGCGTCCTCGGAGCCGTGACCCTGGTCACGATGTATCCGCTCCTCATCGTGATGCGCATCGCGTTCTCGCCGGGCGACTCCGGCATGAGCCCGTCGCTCAACCCGATCCCGCGCGAGCTCAGCCTCGACAACTTCGTGGCCGTCGTCACCAACACCAGCGCCCAGGGCGACTGGCTCTTCGGCCGCCAGCTGCTGAACTCCGCGGTCATCGCCATCGCCACGACGGTGCTCGGCATCTTCTTGGCGACCACCGCCGCCTACGCCTTCAGCCGCTTCCGCTTCCCGGGGCGCAAGGCGGGCCTCATGGCCTTCCTCGTCAGCCAGATGTTCCCCGGCGTGCTGATGATGGTGCCGCTCTACCTCATCCTCGAGGCCCTCGGCCTCCTCAACGCCTCCTTCGGCCTCGTCGTCGTCTACGCCACGATCGCCATCCCGTTCTGCGTCTGGATGCTCAAGGGCTACTTCGACACCATCCCGAAGGACCTCGAGGAGAGCGCCATCATGGACGGCGCCAGCCAGTTCACCATCTTCTGGCGTATCATCCTGCCGCTCTCGATGCCGGCCGTCGCCGTCACGGCGCTGTTCTCGTTCATGACCGCGTGGAACGAGTTCGTCCTCGCCTTCACGTTCATGGAAGAGCCCACGGCGTTCACCCTCCCGGTGACCGTCTACAGCTACGTCGGCGAGCAGTCGGTCGAGTGGGGCAAGTTCGCCGCGGCGTCCATCATCGTCTCGATCCCGATCATGGCGCTCTTCTTCGCACTGCAAAAGAACCTCGTCGGCGGCCTCACCTCCGGCGGCGTAAAGGGGTGACGCAATGCACAAGGTGACGCGATGAAGGCGCGACTCCAGGGCAACGTCCCCGAGGTCGTCATGCTGCTCGTGGGGCAGCTCGGCGCGCTCGCGGCCTACGGCCTCTTCCTCGGCGTGGTCGCGCTCGGGAGCGGCCCCTCCGCCCCGCTGCCGATCATCTTGGTGTGTGGGCTGCCCATCGCGGCCGGGGTGGTGCTCAACCACGCCGCCCCCGACGGCTCGCTCCGCGCGCTCATCGGCGCCTGGTCGGTCCTCCTCGGGCCGCTCATGGCGACCTGGATCTACGCCTCGGTCCGCCCCAACTTCGGGGACGCGAGCGCCGCGACGACCGCCGTCGACGTCCTGCTGTTCATGGTCCTGCTCGCCGGCGTGTTCGGCGCCTGGGGCCTGCTCCGCACCGAGGAGCGCGAGCGGCACCACGTCGTCACCGCCGCCGTGTGGGGTGGCGCCGCGCTGCTGGCGCTGCTGACGATGATCGCGGGCCACGTCGACGTCCTCGTGGTCGCCGCCTACGCGGTCGGCTACGTCGCGCAGCTCATGACCTTCGACACCTTGCGCCGCGAGTCGGGCTGGACCCCGGCCCGACCGGCGGCGGCGAGCTGACGCCATGGGTCGGAAGCTCGTCCCGAAGGTGATCCTCGAAGGCACACGCCTGACCTTCAAGACGGACACGGCCTTCGCGCTCAACGAGCACCCGCGGATCGTGGGCCCGCGCAAGTACCGCTATCACTCGCCGATCATCAGCGGCGAGTGGTGTGGCTTCACGAACCACCCCTGGGGGCGCGGGCTCATCAACTTCGCGCCCGACGAGGCGTTCCGCGCGATGGAGGCCTACGCCACCTGGGCGCGGCTCTTCGAGCTGCAGCGCTACTACTCGTGGATCATCGACCGCTTCCACCTCTCGGCGAAGGCGTTCCAGCACCACACCCACGGCGTCGAGTACGACTTCACCGACCTCGAGCGGCGCCTGCGCGCCCTGAACTTCCGCGTCGTGCTCCTGACCCGCCGACCCGAGACCTTCGAGGCCGCCCGGACGCAGCGCCTGAAGGTCAGCGGCAACCCGGCTCAGTACGACGACATCGGCTACTTCATCGCCGAGCAGGAGCGCCTGCGCGATGTCGTCCGCGCCTCGCTGCTCGACCACCTCGAGCTCGACGTCTCCGACCTCGACCCCGCCCAGGCCGCCGACGAGATCGCCGACTGGCTCGAGTCGACCGGCGGCCTGTACCTCGACTGACCTCCCAGCGCGCGGTCATCCCGACCGCGCGCTCCCGGCGTGCGGTCATCCTCAGTAGATGTCGGTGAAGGTCACCGTGACCTTGGTCAGCTCGCGGCCGCCGAGGGTGAAGGTCTCGCCGGCCTGGCGCGCGACGACGCGGCCCTCGAAGGTGTAGGGCTTCGCGATGAAGGTCTCGACGTCGGCCGCGGGCACGGCGAAGTGCAGCTCCACCTCGCCGTCGTCGCGGTACTGCCCGAGGAGCCCCATCACGAGCGCATGCTCGCTCGAGTGGAAGGCGTTCTTCCACTCGTTGCACTTGGCGCTGTCGGTCGCCGGCCAGGTCCAGACCGGCGAGCCGTCGCGCTTGATCCCGGGGATGATCTCGCCGATCTCGTAGGCCCCGTCTACGTAGTCGCTCAGCCAGTGACCGGCGGTCGCGGCCAGGGTCTCGGTGTAGCGGTGGTCGATGAGGTCGAGGGTCGCCGCGAGCTGGTCCTCCTCGGCGTAGATCCACCAGTCGCTGCCGTACTCGACGTTGGTCGCGCTGGTCGGGCGCTTGGACCAGCGCCCGTTGTCGGCGTCGTAGGCGCGGTCGACGAGGGTGTAGACCTGGTCGAAGACGACGTCGTGGAACGGGTGGTCGGCGAGGCGCTTGTCCACCTGCAGGACCATCCAGTAGCTCTTGAGGATGTGCCCCCAGTCGACGTGCTTGGTGCCGTACTTGCCCTTGTTCGTCGACACACCCCAGAAGAGGCCGTCCTGGCGGAAGTCGTCGACCATCGTCTGCACGAGGGTGCGGAGGCCGGTCAGGAAGCGCTCGCGCGCCTGAGGCGTCGACATCACCGGCTGCGCGAGCAGCATGAAGGCGTTGACCGGGTCGAGCTGCGCGACGAGCTCCCAGCCACCGTCGTTGTCCACGTCCACCTCGGTGGACATGTCCGCCGCCAGCCCGTCGCGGATCCGGTCGTTGTCGGCGTCCCAGTACTTCGCGGGATCGAAGAGCCAGCCGCGAGCGGACTCGAGGTCAGCCTCGAGCGCCGGGTCGCGGGTCACGAAGAAGAGCGCCGCCAGCCCGGTCATGCAATAGGACAGGTCCTGCGCGGTCCGCACCGAGCCGACGTCGCCGCCGTCGACGTTGAGCAGCTCGCGGCAGCCGCCCTTGGTGCGGTCGATGGCGTGGGCGCGCAGCCAGTCGGACCCCGCCTGCGCGTGCTCGAGCAGCTGCACGTCCCCCGTCAGCAGGTAGCCGAGCGCGTAACCGAGGATCTGGCGCGAGATCATGCGCGGGCGGCGCTCGCTCCTCGGCAGCACCCGGCCGTCCATCCCGCGATAGGTCGGGAAGTTCCCGACCGGCGTCCCGAGCGCCTCGGCCGCGGTCCAGAAGGGGGCGACGTCGTCGGTGTAGTGGACGGCCCAGCGGGCGCCGGTGAGCGACTCCGGGACCGGCCCGGCCGGCGGGGGGACCGGGAAGTAGGTCTCGTCGCCGATGGGCGTCGCGGTGTCGGCGCTCGTCCCGTCGGCCGTGTCGCTGCCGACGCTGTCGACGCCGGTGTCTGCCGGCACCGCAGGGTCCGAGCCACAGCCCGCTAGCGCCAGCAGCGCCGCGAGGGCCAAGCGGCGCCCGGGCGCCGTGAAGAAGAGTGTGAACTGCCCGCGCATCGTCAGCCTCCGACCAGGGTTCCCTCGACGCGACCCGCCGCGTGGAGATCGGTTGCGTCCCGCCCAACCTCGCGACACCATGCCGTCGTCGGGCCGCCGCCGCAACGAGTAGCTGGCGTTGGACGGGAGCCCCGCGCACCGGAGGACCCATGAACGCTGCTCGTGGCACGACGCGCGACCATGTCGCAGTTGCGAATCGCGCAATAACGGCTTCTGCACTCGCCATCGCCACCCTATTCGCCACTTCTTCATGCAAGAGCGAAGGCGACAAGCCGCCGGTCCGGACGCCGCCGCCCGAGGCGACCGCGGCCCCCGCCCTCGAGACCGTCGCGCCCGCCCCGGAGGCCGACGCGGCGACGCCGGCCGTGGCCGTCGCGGACGCGGCGCTCGCCCTCGAGCCGGCCGACACGACCGCGACCGCCGCGCCGCCGGCCCAACCGTGGTGGCGCGGGGCGGTGTTCTACGAGATCTTCGTGCGCAGCTTCGCGGACTCCGACGGCGACGGAAAGGGCGACCTCCAGGGGCTCATCGACAAGCTCGACTACCTCAACGACGGCGACCCGAGCGGCGGCAACGACCTCGGCGTGGACGCGCTGTGGCTGATGCCCATCAACCCGTCGCCGAGCTACCACGGCTACGACGTGACGGACTACGAGGGGATCAACCCCGACTACGGGACCCTCGCCACCTACGACAAGCTCATCGCCGCCGCGCATCAGCGCGGGATCCGGATCATCACCGACTTCGTGCTCAACCACAGCTCGAGCCAGCACCCGTGGTTCCTCGACGCCAAGGCGGGCCCGGACGCGGCCAAGCGCGCGTTCTACAGCTGGGTCAAGACGCCGCCCAAGGGGTGGAAGCGACCGTGGGACGGGTCGCCCGTCTGGCACCAGCTCGGCGACTGGTACTACTACGCGATCTTCTGGAGCGAGATGCCCGACCTGAACCTCGGCGACTCCGAGGTCGAGGACGCGATGATGCACGCGGCGCGCTTCTGGCTCGACCGCGGGCAGGACGGGTTCCGGGTCGACGCCGTGCGCCACCTCTTCGAGGGGCCCGAGGGCAAGGTCGCGGACTTCGAGGGTAACCACCCGTTCTTGAAGCGCTTTCGCAAGGTGCTCGACGCCGAGCACCCGGACGCCGTGATCGTCGCCGAGGCGTGGAGCGGCGCCGAGGACCAGGTGCTCTACTACGGCGACGGTGACGAGTTTCACCTCGGCTTCTCCTTCAACACCGCGGACAAGATCCGCGCGGCGGTGAAGGACGGCGTGCGCTCCGACCTCAACCAGATGCTCGACAAGGCGGCCACCGTCTTCGCCGCGGATCCGGGCTTCGAGGCGCCGTTTTTGACCAACCACGACATGCCCCGGGTGATGCGGCAGCTCGACGGGGACGCCGCCGGGATGCGCCTCGCCGCGGCGCTGCTGATGGCCTGGGAGGGGACGCCCTTCATGTACTACGGCGAGGAGATCGGGATGCAGGGCGGCGAGAGCGGCGCGGACGAGAACAAGCGCACGCCGATGCGCTGGACCAAGGAGACCCCGGGGGTGGGCTTCACGACCGGCACCCCGTGGTTCGCCGTCCCGGACGAGGCCGGCGTCGTCGATGTTGCATCGCAACTCAAGGACGAGGGCTCACTGCTGAGCCTCTACCGCCGTCTTATTGCGCTGCGACACGCCCACCCGGCGCTGCGCTGGGGGACCCAGCGGCGGCTCGAGGTCACCGGCGGCAAGGGCAGCGTGGCCTTCGTCCGCGAGGCGGCCGGGGAGCGGGTGTTGGTCGTCGTGAACCTCGACCGCGAGCCCAGCGAGGCCTTCGACGCGCCGGTGACCGGCGTCCCGAGGCTCTTGTTCTCGGAGGGCGTCACCGGCCCCTTCGCCACGCGCGCGGGCGCCATCACCGTGCCCCCCCTCGGGGCGCGGGGCTTCGCCTTCGTCGCCCTGCGATAGGTCTAGCGGGAGCGCGAGCGGCGGACGCGAGCCAGGCGCCTCCGCGTCGCCGCGAGCGCCAGCAGCGCCAGCGCCAGCGCGCCCGCGGCGCCCTGCCCGCCTGCGCCTGCACACCCGCCGCCGTCCTTCGGCGTCGTGACCACCGGGACGTCGTCGGTCGGGTCCACCGGGTTGCGCTCGCCGTGGTCGACGGCCCCGTCGCGGTTCACGTCCTCGATCCCGTCGGGGACGGTGCCGCCGTCGGTGTCGACCGAGGTCGGGTCGGTGATCGACGACGGGTCGGCGTCGGCCCGGAAGACGCCGCGGTCGAGATCGGTGCCGCGCGCCTCGACCGGCGCCGGGCCGACGCTCAGGTGCCCCCCCGGGATCGGCGCCGTCACCCCCACCTCGAGGCCGTCGAGCAGCCCGTCGCCGTCGCTGTCCGGATCGGTCGGATCGGTCGCGCCCCAGGGCGCGAGCCGCCCGCCGCCGCTGAGCTCGTCGGAGTCCGACAGGCCGTCGTCGTCGCTGTCCACATCGACCGGGCTCGTCCCCGCAGCGACCTCGTCCCCGTCGGCGAGCCCGTCCCCGTCGGTGTCGGCGTCGTACGGATCGGAGCCGGCAGCCGCCTCGTCGTCGTCGTCGATCCCGTCGCCGTCATCGTCATCGTCGCCGACGTCGCAGGCCCCGTCGGCGTCCGCGTCCGGCCCGTCCCGGGCGACGTCCCCACCCGAGCCGTCCGGCCCGGTCAGCGCGCAGTCGTCGCAGCCGTCCGCGTCGGCGTCGGCGCACGCGGTGGGATCCTGCGGATCGCCGTCGGCGGTGTCGATGACCCCGTCGCCGTCGAGGTCGCGCAGGGGGTTGCACGCGGCGAGGTTGCAGATCGGGCTCTCGGAGACGGCGCAGTCGATGGCGCTCCCCGCGCACACCCCGTCCGCGCCGCAGACGTCGGTGACGGTGCACGGGTCCGCGTCCGAGCACGCCCCGCCGACCCGCGCCGGGGTCGCGACGCAGGTCCCGGAGGCCGCCTCGCAGGTCCCCTCGTGGCAGGTGTCGTCGAGCCCCGAGCAGTCGCGCGGCGACCCGGCGCACCCGCCGCCTGCCCCGCAGCGGTCGTTCACGGTGCACCCGTCCCCGTCGTCGCACGTCGCGCCGAGGTTCGCCGGCGCCGCCACGCAGGCCCCGCTCGCGTCACACGTCCCGACGTGGCACGCGTCGTCGAGGCCGCTACAGTCCTTGGCCACCCCAGCGCAGCCGCCGTCCGCGCCGCAGGCATCGAGGACCGTGCACGGATCACCGTCGTCGCAGCCGCCGCCGAGGTTGGCGGGCACCCCGACGCACCCGCCCTGCGCGTCGCACATGCCGACGCTGCACGCGGTCGTGAGCTCGGCGCAGTCATCGGCCACGCCGGCGCAGCTGCCGTCCGCTGCGCACACGTCGTCGCGGGTGCAGGGGTCGAGGTCGTCGCACGCGCCCCCCGCGTTGGCGGTCAGCGCGACGCAGCCCCCCGCGCCGTCGCAGGTCCCGGCGTGGCACGGGTCGTCGAGCTCCGAGCAGTCGATCCCGGCCCCGACGCACACGCCGCCGTTGCCGCACGCGTCGCCGAGGGTGCAGGGGTCACCGTCGTCGCACGCGCCGCCGACGTTGGCCGCCGCGGCGACGCACGCCCCGCTCGCGTTGCACTGCCCGACCTTGCACGCGCCATCGAGGCCCGAGCAGTCGACCGGCGTCCCGGCGCAGCCGCCGGCGGCGTCGCACAGATCGCCGATCGTACAGGGATCGCCGTCGTCGCACGCGCCGCCGGCGTTGGCCGGCGTCGCCCCGCAGGCCCCGCCGTCGTCGCACGCGCCGAGGTGGCACGCGTCGTCGAGGGACGAGCAATCCTTCTCGCCGCCCGCGCAGACGCCGTCCGCGCCGCAGGCGTCGAGCAGGGTGCACGGGTCGCCGTCGTCGCACGGGCCGCCGCCGTTGACCGGCGTCGTCCGGCAGCTCCCCGCCGCGTCGCAGTAGCCCTCGACGCAGGCGTCATCGAGCCCCGAGCAGTCCACGGCGGCGCCGGCGCAGCCCCCGGCGGCGTTGCAGAGGTCGCCGACGGTGCACGGATCGTGGTCGTCGCACGGGCCACCCTCGTTGATCGGCTCGGTCTCGCACACCCCGAGGTGGTTGCAGCTGCCGGAGTTGCAGATGTCATCGAAGGTCGAGCAGTCCTTCGGGTCGCTGGCGCACGCCCCGGTCGCGTCGCAGTGGTCGTCGACGGTGCACGGGTTCTGGTCGTCGCAGGCGGCGCCGATGTTGATCGGCACCCGCTTGCAGTAGCCGGCGTCCTCGTCGCACACGGCGCCGTTGCACGGGTCGGTCAGCGCCGAGCAGTCCCGCGGGTCCCCCTTGCACTGCGACCCGGCCCGGCAGCTGTCGTCGGTCGTGCACGGGTCGCCGTCGTCGCACGGCCCGCCCGGGAAGTGGTTGCAGTACCACTGCGGATCGCAGTCCGGGCTGACGAAGTCGTCGTTGGCCCCGCACAGCCCGTCGCAGTCGGGGCTCCCAGGGAGGTCGACGGCGTCGCACGCGCCGTCGCAGTCCGCGCTCGTGGGTGGGTCGTCCGGGCCACACACGGCGGCGACGAGGGGCGACGGCGCGAGATCGACGTGGACGTCGTCGAGCCAGGTGGCGCCTGGGCCATCGACGTGCGCGACCGCGAGCGCGATCAGGCTCACGGCGTTCGCCGGCAGGCCGACGTCGGCGCGCGCGAGCGACGCCACGACCGCCCCGGTCCGCAGGTCCGTGACGGTCACCGTCAGCGCGCGGCCGCTCAACACGACCTCGTGGAGGTAGCTCGGGAAGCGCTCGGCGTGGGTGTCCGACGGTGTGTCGACGGGCCCGGCCGCCTCGGGGAGCGTCACCCGCACGACGCTCTGGCCCGGGGCGACGTCGCCCCCGTGCTGATGATCGAGGCGAATCGCGCCAGCGGCGCCGGCCAAGACGAGGGCGAGCGACGAGCCGCGTGCGGCGTCGCGGAGCTCACCGACGAAGCGGACCTCGATGCGCTCCATCGGTGACGGCAGGGTGCGCGAGAGCCGGACTCCTTGGTCGACCTCGCGCGCCTCGGCGCGCTCGTGGGCGATCCGGGCGCCGCCGGTGAGGGTGGTCGTCCAGCCGGGCGCCACGGCGTCCCCGGTGAAGTCCACGGTCCACGACACCCCCTCGGCGTGCGCGAGCGGCGCCCAGCTGAGAAGGAGCGCGATAGCCGCGAAACCGGCGAGGCTCGCGATAGACGCGTGACGGAGCATGGCCATCCTCGTGCTGGGGTCCGTCACCATGGTCCACGGCGAGGCCGTTCGACGCAACGCCGAGACCGCGCTCGCGGGACTTCAGCGGGCCAGGATCCGCAGCTCGGCGATGTTCACGCGGTCGAACGGGCCGTCGCTGCCGCCGGTCCCGCCGTTGTAGTGCGCGAAGTGCGAGAAGAACGACATGTTCACCGTCCGCGCGTCGCCGGAGATGACGACGCGGTAGCTCTTCGCCGCGTCCAGGGTCACCGGCACGAAGGTCGACAAGGACCACCGCTCCCAGGTGCCGAGCTGCGGCATCACCAGCACGCCGCCCCCCACCTCGTCGCCGCTCGCCTCGTCGAACACCGTCACCCGCTTCACCGCGCAGGTGATGCCGGTGTTGATCGGCCCAGCGCCGTTGCCGAAGCGCACCTGGAGCCACGCCGGCCCGGTGCGCGCGGGGTGCAAGCCGCGCGCCGTCAGCGTGTCCCCCTCGTCACCCCACTCCTGGTAGTGGAAGCGCCCGTACTGCGTGACGGCCTCGCCCCCGACCGCCTCGAAGGCCCCGGCGTCGACGGTCTGGATCGCGGCGTTGGAGCTCCCCCACCAGCAGACGGGGCGGGAGTGCTGCGAGCGGTTGCCGCTGGCGGTGAACGACGCCTCGACCGCGTAGCACGGCGAGGTCGGCGCCGCTGGATCGGAGTCGGGATCGGTCCAGCTGCTGGTCGTCGCGGGGAGCCCGCTCGCGACCGGCACGCCGTCCCGATAGACGTGGAGCAGGAGCCCGGCCGGGTCCTCGCCGCCGAGGCCGAGCTCGAGGGAGAGCCGGTCGCCGACGGCGCTGACGCTCTTGAGCTGCGGGGTCCGCGGCCCGAAGACCTGCTGCCAGGCGGCCCCGTCGACCTCCCGCGCGGTCGTGGGGACCGCCTCGGGGTCCTCCTCGAGGGCGACGTCGACCCGGTTCGACACGGCGAGGCGCGCGGGCGCGATCACCGGCTCGGTGACGAGCTGCCCGTCGAGGCGCACCTGTGCAACGCGGTACGAGCCGCCGGCCGACGCCCCAGACGGCGGCGGCAGGCTCACCACCACGGTCACCCGGCGCCCGCGGTAGGCGAAGTCGTTGAGCACTAGCTCGTCGCTGCCCGCGAACCACGTCCGCCGCATGCCGTGGGTGACGTAGGGCGCGATCTTCAGGCCCTCCGGGGTCGGCTCGAGGCCAAACAGCGTGCGGTGCACCATGGAGAGGAAGGCGCCGACCGACCACAGCTGGCGCTGGGAGTTCACGACCGGCCCCGAGTAGAGCCCGTCCTCGACGTAGGGGGCGCCGGTCCAGGCCTCGAGGTTCTCCATGTTCGACAGGTTGAGCGCCGCGCCGCGCACGAGCGCGGCCACCATCTTGTCGGCGACGCCGTCGCTCTTGGCGACCGCGGCGGCGCGCAGCCAGTAGGCGTCGACGAAGGGCCACTCGGCGCGGTTGTGATAGATGGAGATGTTCTGCTGCTGCGGCCAGATGACCGGCGTCCCGGGGCCGTAGCTCGGGTAGGCGGCGAGGACGCGGCGCGCCTCGTCGGGGCTGGCGACGCCGGCGAGCACCGCGAGGGCCTCGCCGAGCAGGTCGTAGCGGTGGACCGGCGCCGGATCGAGGGTGCTGGGCAGGAAGCTCGCGAAGAGCCCGTCGGACTCGACCCAGAGGCGGTCGTGGATGGCCGTCCGCAGGGCGTCCGCCCAGCCGCTGTAGCGGGCGGCGGCGGTGTCGTCGCCGGCCTCGGCGTGCAGCGCGGCGGCGATCTCGAGGGCGCGCAGGTGCAGCACGTTGGTGCTCAGCGCGGCGCTGGTGGCGATGTCGGTGACGTCGAGCTCGGTCCAGCCGGGGTAGGTCTGCTGGCGCCAGTCGAGAAACGACGTCTCGCCGCGGTAGAGGCCGGTCGCCACGTCGAAGACGACGGCGCGATCGTGCTCGAGGGTGTTCGTGATCGCCGCCCGGGCGTCGTCGCCGAAGCTCGTGCGCGCCGCGCCGTCGAGCTGCTGCAGCAGCGTCCAGGCGCCGAGCGCCCAGGCGACGCGATCGCTCGAGACCGGGTAGCTCCCGCCCGAGCCCGTGTCCTGCACGATCTGCACGTCGCCGCCCGAGCGCCGCGCGGAGAGCTTGAAGCGGAGCGAGTTCGCCGCCCGGGCGGGATCGACGGCGGCCAGCCCGAGATCGACCGCGAAGGCGGTGTCGCGGGTCCAGACATAAGTCCACTTGCGCCCGGTCTCGAAGCAGCCGCCGTCGCCGCAGGAGGTCGCGCCGCCCTGCGAGAAGGCGCCGTCGGTGATGGTGTCGACCATGTTCTCGCGCGCCTCGGCGAGCGCGAGGGCGTGCAGGGCGTCGAGCAGGTCGTTGCCGCTGCGCAGGGTCGGGTAGCCCGCCTCCTCGACGACCGACCGCGGAGACGCCGGCAGGTCGTCGCGGCGGGTCGCGGTCGAGGTCAGGGTGTAGGTGCGGTGGCAGGCGTCGCGATCGGCGACGTTGACGGTGGCCTCGCCGAGGTCGTCGGTCAGCACATCGGTCCCGCTCGGGTCGGCGCCCTCGGGGGCGAGGCAGGTCGTCACCAGCACGTCGTGGGTGTCGGTGGCCACCGCCCCGTCGCCCTCCTCCATGGCGGTGTCCGAGGTGACGGTCGTGTCGCCGCCGGCCCCGTCAGGGGACGCGACCGTGTCGTCACCGCAGCCGGCCGCGACGAGGAGGAGGACGAGCGGGCACACGGCGACGAGAGACGAGCGCATCTTGGCTCCACGCGGGCACGGGCGGGGCCGGACGCCCCGCCACGGCGCCGAGCATAGAAGAGCGCGGCCCTCGAGACAAAGACAAGCGGGGCGAGCGGGAAAAACCGTGACTCTTGGATGGTCAACGGTGGGCGTCGGTGTAGAGTCTCGCCATGAAGCGCCACAACTCCATCATCCCGGTCTTCCACGCCCTGCTCGTGGTCGGTTTCCTCGGGCTCGTCGGCTGCGGCGACGACCCCAAGCCGGCGGCGGACACCACCGTCACCGACGTCGCTGACACCGCGGACGGGGTCGAGCTCGACACCGCCGCCGACACCGACACCACACCGGCGCCCTTCGTGCTGCACTACCACCGCGCCGACGGCGACTACGCCGGCTGGAGCGCGGCCGTCACCGGCGACGTCGACGGCGGCCCGACCATCGCCGCAGCCGACCCCGACGGCTTCGGCGCCACCTTCGTCCTGCCGCTCAGCGACGGCGCCGCGACGGTCACGTACAGCTTCAGCAAGGACGGCGTCAGCGACCCCGAGGCGCCGGTCACCGTGGCCCTCGCGGACGCCGCGGGCGGCATCTGGCACTTCTCCGGCGGCGAGGCCCCGCGGCTCGCGGCGCCCCCGGCCATCCCCGGCGCCGACCAGCTCGCGGTCTACTACCTCCGCGACGACGGCGCCTACTCCGGCTGGGGGCTCCACCTCTGGGAGGACGTCGCCACCCCGACCCAGTGGACGGTGCCCATGTCCGCGGGCGGCGTCGACGACGCCCTCGGCGCCTGGTTCCTGATCGACCTCGTCCCGAACGCGGCCCAGGTCGGCGTGATCGTCCACAAGGGCGACACCAAGGACCCCGGGCCGGATATGTTTGTCAACCTGGCTGACACCGGAAACATGGTCTTCATCCTGACCGGGACGACCGAGATCTTCAGCGCGCCGACCCCCATCCCCGAGTTCTCCATCGCCGGCGCCCGCGCGCACTGGCTGACCGAGGACACCCTCGCCTGGACCCCCAAGGTCGAGGCGGCCACCGTCGAGCTGCGCTACGCCGCGGACGCGTCGGTCGCGGTCGAGGGCGCCGAGGTCGTGGGCGGCACCGTGCTGCCGCTCACCAAGGTCCCAGCAGGGCTCTCGACCGGTCTGAAGGCGCTGTGGCCGCAGCTCGCCTCCCGCGGCGCGCTGAAGCTCGCGGCGAGCGACCTCGCCAGCGTCCCGACGGCGCTCAAGGGCGAGCTCGTGGTCGTCGCTCGCGACGCCGACGGCGTGGCTCTCGACGCCACCCGCGTGCAGATCCCGGGCGTCCTCGACGCGCTGTTCGCCTACGCCGGCCCCCTCGGCGTCACCTTCGACGCCGGCGCCCCGCGCTTTCACCTCTGGGCGCCGACCGCGCAGAGCGTCAAGCTCCTGCGCTACGCCGCCTCGGACAAGCACCTCGTCGACACGCTCGCCATGACCGAGACCGACGGCGTCTGGGCCTACGACGGGGCCGACGCGAGCTGGGTCGGCGACTACTACCGCTACGAGGTCGTCGTCTTCCACCCGGTCACCGGCAAGGTCGAGACGCTGACCACCACCGACCCCTACTCGGTGAGCCTGTCGCTCAACAGCGAGTTCTCGCAGGTCGTCGACCTCGATGACCCGAGCCTCGCCCCGACCGGCTGGGACACCCTCGCCAAGCCCGCCCTCGACGCGCCCGAGGACATCGTCATCTACGAGGCCCACATCCGCGACTTCAGCGCCAGCGACGCCACCGTACCCGCCGCCGAGCGCGGCAAGTACACGGCCTTCACCTACAACGGCGAGGGCGGCCGCGCGGAGTCCAACGGGATGGCCCACCTCCACGCCCTGGCCGACGCCGGGCTGACCCACATCCACCTGCTGCCGACCTTCGACATCGCGACCATCAACGAGGACCCGGCCCAGCGCGTGAGCCTCGACGACGGCTTCGACCGCCTGTGTGCCCTCAACAGCGCGGTCCCCGCGGCGACCTGCAGCGCGCATGGCACCACGCCGATCCGCACGGTCCTCGCCGGGCTCGACCCCACCACCAGCGACGCCCAGGAGATCGCGACCTGGATGCACGGGCTAGACGCCTTCAACTGGGGCTACGACCCGTACCACTACACGACCCCCGAGGGCAGCTACGCCTCCGACGCCGACAGCACCGCGCGGATCCTCGAGCTGCGCGAGATGGTCCAGGCGCTGGCGCAGATCGGCCTGCGCGTCACCATGGACGTCGTCTACAACCACACCAACGCCTCGGGCACCGGTGACCGCTCGGCCCTCGACAAGGTCGTCCCCGGCTACTACCACCGCCTCAACGTCGACAGCGGCCTGGTCGAGACCTCGACCTGCTGCGCCAACACCGCGACCGAGCACGTCATGATGGAGCGGCTCATGATCGACTCGCTCGTGACCTGGGCCCGCGCGTACAAGATCGACGCCTTCCGCTTCGACCTCATGGGCCACCACATGGTGACCAACATGGAGCACGCCCGCGACGCGCTCGCCGCGCTCACCCCCGAGGCCGACGGCGTCGACGGCCAGAGCATCTACCTCTATGGCGAGGGTTGGGACTTCGGTGAGGTCGTCGCCAACAGCCGCGGCCGCAACGCCTCCCAGCTCAACATGGCCGGGACCGGCATCGGGACCTTCAACGACCGCCTCCGCGACAGCGTCCGTGGCGGCTCGGCCTTCGACGCCGGGGTCGAGCTGCGCGAGAATCAGGGCTTCGCCAACGGGCAGTACGTGGCCCCCAATGAGCTCGCCGCCGCCGACGCCACGACCCTCGAAAAGGCGGGGATCGCCGGCGACCTCATCCGGGTCGCGATGGCCGGCAACCTCGCGACCTTCCGCCACACCAACCACCTGGGCGCCGCCAAGAGCGGCTACCTCACCCCCTACAACGGCGAGCCCGGCGGCTACTGCGCCGACCCCCAGGAGGCCATCAACTACGTCTCCGCCCACGACAACCAGACGCTCTTCGACAACAACGCCTACCGGGCGCCCGCCGGCACGACCATGGCGGACCGGGTGCGGATGCAGAACATCGCGCTCGACACGGTGCTGCTCGGCGAGGGGATCCCGTTTGTCCACATGGGCGCCGATCTGCTGCGCTCGAAGTCGATGGAGCGCGACAGCTACGACTCGGGCGACTGGTTCAACGCGGTCGACTGGACCGCCGCCAGCAACAACTGGAACGTCGGCCTGCCGAACGCCGAGAAGGACCAGGCCAACTGGACCCTCATCGGGACGATCATCGGCGACGCGGCGATCTCGCCCGCGAAAGCCAACATGGAAGCTGCGGCGGGCCACTTCCGCGAGATGCTGCAGGTGCGTAAATCGAGCCTCCTCTTCCGGCTCCGCACCGAGGCCGAGGTGAAGCGCCGGGTCGACTTCTACGCGACCGGCGCCGACGTGAAGCCGGGGCTCATCGTGATGACCATCACCGACGGCGCGTGCGCGGGCGAGGACCTCGACCCGCTCTACGACGGCGTGGTCGTGATCATCAACGCGCGACCGGCCGCCGAGGACGTCACCATCGCCGGCCTCGACGGCTTCGCGCTGCACCCGGTCCTGGCGGCCTCCGCGGACACCGTCGTCCAGGGCGCGAGCTTCAACGACACCACGGACACCTTCAGCGTCCCGGCGTGGACCAGCGCCGTGTTCGTGGCCGCCCAGGGGGCGAGCCAGGGGGACGGGCCGCCGTGTAACCGTCTCAACCCCGAGTAGGCTGATGCGCCGCGCGCGGGCGTTCACCGGGATCCTGATCGCCGCGACCTGCGCGGCGTGCACGGACCCGGCGCCCGCGGGCCGCGGCGCCGCCTGGCCCGAGGCGAACGCGCTCTTTCACCGCGACGCGCGCTTCATCGGGGCCGACGGCGCGTACTCCATCGACCTCGGCGGCGAGCGCGTGCTGTGGCTCTTCGGCGACACCCTGGTCGCGCGGGACCGCGAGCGCCCGCACCAGGGCGCGGCCTTCCTCCGCAACAGCGTGGCGCTGCAGACCGGGCGCGACCCGCTCAGCGCCTATGTCCGTCACTATTGGCGCACCGACGACGGCGAGCCGCGCTCGTTCTTCCCCGAGCCGAGCGACGCGAGCTGGCTGTGGCCGGCGCACGGGGCGCGGGTCGGCGCCACGCTCGTGCTGTTCTTCGAGCTGCTCCACGACGAGGGCGAGCCCGGGCCGTGGAGCTTCGCCGGCGACGGCTGGACGGCGGCGCTGGTCTCGAACCCCGACGATCCGCCCAGCGCCTGGGTGATCACCCCGGCGACGCTGCCCGCGGGCGGGCCGTCCATCTCCGGGGCGCTCGGCGAGGCGTGCGTCGTCGTCGGCGACCACCTCTACGCCTACGGGACCTCTGGGGACCGCCACGCGGTGACGCTGGCGCGATTCACGGTGGCTGCGGCCGCGGCGGGAGACCTGTCGGCGCCAGAGGCGTACTGCGGGGGCGCGCGCTGGGCGACCGACTGCACCCCCGCGACCTTGTTCTCGCCCGGGGCGCCGGAGTTCTCGGTGCACTTCGACGCGACGCTGCAGCGCTGGCTGTGGGTGGCGAGCGGCGGCTTCGGCGCGGCGCCTGTCGTGTGGCGGGCCGCGCCGGACCTCGAGGGCCCGTGGAGCGAACCGACGGTCGTGTTTCGGCCGCCGGAGGCGAGCCGGGACGGCGCGTTCGTCTACGCCGCCAAGGCGCACCCGGAGCTCGACGGCGGCGGCGACCTCGTCGTCACCTACGTGCCGAGCGCCTTCGACGACGCCCCCGCCTCCCTCGACGGGGTGTACTACTTCCCGTTCTTCGCCCGCGTGAGGCCCGAATGAGGCGCTGGACCGCGACGTTGCTGGCGCTCTCGTGCGCCGTCCCGGCGGCCGCCCACGCAGCGCCGACCTGGCTCCCCGGGGTAACGCGCGCCGTCCCGCTCGCCGACACCGCGTCGCGGGACGCGCCGGTGCTGGAGTACGCCTGGGGTCCGCGGGCGCAGCTGTCTCTCGGCCAGACCCTCGGCCTCGTGACGTGGCCCGGGGACGGCGACGGCGGCGTCGGCGTCGGCGTGCATCTGGCGCTGTCCGGGCTCGTGGCGCTCGAGGACGCCCACGCCAAGGGCGCCTTCCCCGACGAGCTGGCCCGGGTGGTCGGCACCCTCGGCGGCGCCTTCACGTTCGACATGACGCCGGTCTTCGGCGCAGGCGGCGCCTTCGAGATCGGGGTCGAGCTCGGCGTCGAGCGCTCGCGCGAGCTGGTCGCCGCCGCGTCGGACCGCGTGGACCTGCCCTTCGGTCCCGAGGACATCCCGTTCGGTGGGGGCGGGCTGTGGCTCGGCGTGGACGTCGCCTGGCGCCTCCGCCTCGCAGACGCCTGGGTTGTGAACGTGCGCCTCGCCGACCGCATCTTCACCAACGGCTGGCCGCTGATGTTCGGGGCGCGGGCGGAGTCCCAGGACGTCGCGACCTTCCTCGACGAGGGGCTGGCCCACCAACCGAGCCTGGCGATCGGGGTCCGCTGGGCGGCGTGCGCGTCGGTGCAGCCGGTCGCGCGCCTCTTCTTCGAGGGGCTCATCCCGAGCGACGACAGCGCCGCGGAGGGCTACTTCTTGCGCGGGATCCTCGGCGTCGCGTTCCCCGGTGACGCCGGCGAGCTCCTGCCGTTTCTGTCGCTGGACGCCGGCAACGGCAAGGGGCTGCTGATCAACCGCCGCGAGCTCCGCTTCTCGGTCGGGGTGCGCCATGTCTTTCGTTGACCGGCGGCTCTTGGCGGCGCTCGCGCTCGGTCTCGCCGGGTGCGCCGTCTCCCTCGACGACCCGCGCGCCACGCCGGCTGCGGACGACGCCGTCACGACGCTCCCGAGCTGCCCGGTCCTGGCGCGCCCGCCGGACCTCATGGGCGTCCGCGGGCGGCTCCGGGCCCTGAACGCCCCAGGGGGCGGGACGCTGGTCGTCGCGGACGCACTGCAACGCGCGTCAACGACGCCGCTGAAGCTCGACAACGCGGTCTATGTCGCGGTGCCACAGGACTCTGGCGCGGCGTGCGGCGTCCCGCTGGCGTCCGACGCGAGCGCGGCCGTCTCCGGGCTCGACGTGTCCGCGCTGACGCCGAGCGGGACCGGCGGCTTCCTCGCGGTGTTCGCGGCCGGCGCCGACGTCTACGCCTTCGTGCGGACGGCGCACGGGTTCGACGCGGTCGGGACGGGGCTCGCCCGCTGGGACCGCGCGAGCGGCGTGTTCGTCGCGGGAGAGCGCTACCTCTTCGCCCCGGGGCGACCGAGCTACGGCGACGCGGCGATCGTGGTCGACGGCCACGTCTACGCCTACGGCTGCGCGGAGTCCGGGTTTCTGACCGACAGCTGCTTTGTCGCGCGCGCGCCGCTCGCCGCGCTCGACGACCCGACCGCGTGGGGCTTCTACCGGGACGGGGACGCCTTCGCGAGCGATCCCGACGACGCCTGGCCGCTGTTCGAGGGCGGGCGCGGGCTGACGGCGCGACTCCTGCCCGAGGGCCGCGTGCTCGTCGCCTACGCGACCCCGCTCGGGGGCGCGGTCTTCGTCCGCACCGGCCTCGGCCCGAGCGGCCCGTGGTCACCCGCGGTGCCGGTGACCCGCTGCGAGGTCCCCGCGGGCGCCTTCTGCGGCGCGATGAGCTTCGTCCCCGCCCTCGACGGAGCGGCCGGAGAGATCGCTCTGACCTACGCGATCGGCACCTTCGAGCCGCTCGCGCCCGAGGGCCTCCTGACGCGCATCGTGCTGCTCCCCCCGACCTGGTAGCGCCCCACGGTCAGCGGTCACGACGACCACAGATGACAACGGACGGGCCCCGCCTCGGGCCCGAGGCCGCGCCGGGCGCTGGCCCTGATGGTGGGGTCCGCCAACCCCGGCGAAGGGACATCGCCCCCCGCACCTCACGGCCCAAACCGGCGTCCACGGTGTCCCATTCGGGTTCCGGTGTGCCGCACTCCGGAATAACCCCCCGAAATCACGGCAGTGGAACGCATCTTGATCAGCCCACCCCCCACCCAGATGAGGGTGGGGGTGGGTTTGCGGGGCGCGGCGGGGGGCGGCGGGGGGCGGCGGATGCGTCCCCCAGCCGCCCGCGACACGCTGCGCCCGCCGGCGCCGGAGGTGGGCGGCCGGGCTACTCCTCGATGGTCACGACCGTGCTCGGCGCCACGCTGCCCGACGGCTCGGGCCGGTCGGCGAAGACGTCGTGGACGCGCACGCGGTGGACGCCGCTCGCGGGGACCGGGTAGCCGCGGTTGGTCAGCGGGTACTCCTCGGTGCCGCCCCAGCTCTCGCCCTCGTGGCCGCAGGTGTACTTATACTGGAGGTCCGTCCCCGGCACGAAGTCGAAGGCGATGGTCCAGACGTTGTCTCCGGCGGTCGTATCGGGCGCTACCCCGTCGTCCTTCATCGGGACCATGTTCGGCGACCAGTTGCCGAAGGCCTCCTGGTTGCCCACGATCGACACCACGCCGGTGCCGGCCGGTGGCGGCGGGTCCTGGATGCTCGAGTACGTGCTCAGCGGGATGTCCGTCCCCGTCGCGTCGACCTCGAGGATGACGTTCACGAGCTTGCTCGGATCGGCGAAGACGATCTGCGTCCCGAGGTTCGGCGCCGTGTCGACCACCACGCCGTCGTCGATGGCGACGATGGCCATCTCGAGCGGATCGCCCAGGCTCATCCCGAGGTCCGTCAAGAGCACCCTCAGCTCGATGAGCGCGCCGCCGTCGGCCGGCCCGCCGACGAGCACCGTGTTCGCCACCGTGTCCCAGCCGCCGCTCCCGTCGGCGTTCTGCAGCGTCACCGCTGGCGCGCTCCCGGAGAAGTCGATGGCGACGCGCCGCGCCGGCCCGCCCGACTGGAACGCGATGGTCTCGCCCTCGGCGGTCGTCGTGTTGAACGGCAGCGTCGTCACCACCGGCGTCCCGCCCGAGGTGTCGGTCGTCTGCGCGCTCGCGTAGACGACCAGCTGATAGTTGGTCCCGAGCTTGGCCGACAGGTCCTCCTTGAGCTCGATCGCGAGGTACCAGCGACCGCTCTGGAAGGGGTGGTAGCCGTAGAACACGCGCCCGATGTCGTCGTCCGGATCGTCGATCGCCCCGGCGGTGTCGTTGTCGTAGAAGAGCCCGCCCGGCGGGGTCCACTCGCTGTCGCCGGGGGTGAGCAGCCCGTCGAGCACCGGCAGGGTGCTGAACGGGCCGGTCATGATCGCCGGCGCCGGCTGCAGGATCGGCGGGAAGGCCGGAACATCGACCTCCGCCTGCCCCGACAACGTCAGCGCCTCGTTGAGGAACTGGTACATCGCCCGCAGCTGCGAGCGGTAGATGTCGTCGAACGGCGAGTCGTCGCCGCCGGCCGAGGTCTGGTCCGACCCGTACCACCAGAACCAGTCCGACCCCTCGGCGCTCAACATCGCGCGCCACGCCCGCCACCACGCCAGCTTCGCCGCCTCGCTCGCGTCCGGCGCGTCGAGGTAGCTCGCCGGCATCCCGAGGATCGGCACCAGCACGGCCTTGGCCGCCTCGATGTCGTCGCGCGCCACCTTGAGGTAGTTCCAGCCGAGGTTCTCCTCGACCTCACCGATCCAGGTGTCGAAGCGCCCGCCGATCCACGAGCCCGGCCACAGGTCCTCGTACTCGGGCAGGCTCGCGATGGGGTGCGCCGCGACGTCCCGCGCCGCGTCGCCGTCGATGTACTCGCTGCCGGTCACGGTGATGACCGACCCCTCGTCGTAGGCCGCCTCGAGCCCCGCGTACGCCCCGGCGAGGAACCGCGTGGCGTCGTGGTCTTTGGTGTACCACTCCCACGCGTTCTCGCCGTCGAGGATGACGCTCAGCAGGCGCCGCGGCGAACCCCACGCTCCCGCCGAGCTCTCGACCTCGACCACGAAGTCCGCGGCGTTCTCCTCGGGCGGGTTCGACTGGTAGAAGAAGCCGACCTTGTCGGACAGGTCGGTGTCGCGGAAGACGATCATGACGTCGTCGCTGGTGTCGCCACCGTCGCCGACGACGGTGTCGGAGTCGACGTGCCAGGCCTGGAGGTGGCTCGCGCCGGGCTTGCCCTTCTCGAGCACCTGGCGGTCGGTCGCGATCCAGTCGATGCCGTTGTCGCGGAAGGCCGGCACGACCTCCTCGGCGACCGAGCCCTCCGACGGCCACATCCCGCGCGGCGCGTGCCCGAAGCGGCGGGTGTAGTACTCGACCGCCATCGCGACCTGCAGCGTGGCGTCCCCCGGGTAGGCGAAGGCCGGGTCGGGCAGCGTGTCGGCGGGCTGACCCTCGGCGGCCAGATCGGTGTCGAAGAGCAGCGGCAGGATGGGGTGGAAGAACGGCGTCGTCAGCACCTCGACCTGGCCGCTCGTCCCGGTCCAGCCGAGCTGCCTATGGATCTCGAAGACCCCCTTCATGATCTTGAAGTTCTCGGCCACGAGCCGGTTGGCCAGCGCCTCGAGCGCCGCCACGTCGTCGAGGCCGGCGGCGAGGGTGTAGGTCCCGTCGCTGCCCTTGGTCACGACGTCCGACAGGTCTACGACGACGGCGGCGCCGTCGTCGTAGACCGTTACCGGGCCGTCGAGGAAGCCCGGGTCCATCCACGCCAGCTCGAACCACACCTTGAGCAGCGCCAGGTCCTGCTGCGTGTAGGTCGCGCTGTCCTTGGCGAGGAGCGCCGCGTACTCTGGGAAGAAGGCGCGCAGCGGCTCGGCGATGCTCTTGCACGACCACACGCCGGCGTAGAAGCGGTCACGCTCGACGTCGGTCAGCGCCTCGATGGCCGGCGTGTCGTCGAGCAGGAGGTCGACCCACGGGTCGGTGTTGCCGCGCCAGGCCCCGAGAAACCCGGCCTCGTCGACGGCATTGTCAACCACATTGACATACGGCGCGAGGCGCTCGACGTAGAGGTCGAGCTGGTTGAGGAGCGACGAGGTCAGGTTCACGTTGAAGTGGACCTTCGGGTAGCCGGCGACCATCGCCGTCATGTCGAAGTAGTCCTTGGTGGCGTGCTTGCGCACCCACGGCCCCTGCAGCTCGTCCTTGCCGGGGTCCAGATAGGACGGCTGGTGCTGGTGCCACACCAGGTTGAGGTAGACCGTCGCCTTGACCTCGCCGACCCAGCTGCCGCCGGCCAGGCCATTACCCTGCGCGTCCGCCACGCCGGTGATGGTCACCTCGTACGGCGTCGCCGCGTCGAGCGGCGGGTCGATGGCCAGGGTCGCGGTCGCGGTCGCGCCGTCGAGCGTCACGCCGGTGATGGTCGCCTCGGCGTCGTTCGGCGCCGCCACCATGAACGCGCTCACGTTGACCGTCTCGGGATCGGGCGCGGTCGCGAAGCGCACCCGCACCCAGCTCCCGTCCTGAGACCACGCCCGGATGACCCCGAGCGTCGCCACCGGCGTCGTGTCGGCCTCGCTCGTGTCCACGACGCTCGTGTCCGTCGCGTCGTCAACCACGTCGCCCTCGGTGTCGGCGCCGGTGTCGGCGCTCGTGTCGCTCACGGGCTTGGCGTCGTCGCCGCAGGCGGCAAACGCCAGCGTGGCCCCCAGGGCCAGGCGGATCCAGGTGCTCGGGCTCTTCATCTCGTCGACCTCCCCTGCCCTCTCGAGCAGCGCTGGCCGCGACGCGCAAGCTCGCGCGTCAGTCGGCCTCCTCGATCAGGACGACGCCCGCCGCGTCCGCGGTGAACGTCACGCTCCCGTTCGCGACGCTCGCCGTGGCGCCGGTGTAGGCGTCTCGCAGCGCCGCCCCGTCGGCGAAGTGCGCCGACACGTCCAACGTCACCTCGCCGCTCGCGCCGAGCGCCACGTACACGACGTCGTCGTCTTTCACGCGCGCGAACGCGTAGGGCGCGTCCGACACCTTCGCGTGGGTGCCCGCGCCGACCGCCCGGTGCGCCTTGCGGAAACGCCCGAGCTTCTGCCAGTGGGCCAGCAGCTCCGGGTTCGCGCCCCAGGCGTAGTCGGTCCGGGTTTTGTGGCTGTTGTCGGTCACGTCGCCGTAGCTGCGCCCGTTCTCGTCGCCATAGAAGACCTGCACGGCGCCGGGGGTCAGCAGCAGCAGCGTCCCGGCGACCCGCTGCTTGGCGAGGTCCTTGCCGGCGTAGCGCTCGAAGAACAGCGAGGTGTCGTGGGAGCTGATGTAGCTCAGCACGTTGAAGTCCGGGTCCCCGTTGATCTTCTGGGCGTAGTCGCTCCAGGTGGCCTCGACGCTGGCCGGGTCGGACAGCGCCGCGGCCGCGGCCGCCTGGAAGTCGAAGTTGATGATCGACTCGAAGCCGTTCGAGAAGTACTCGTCCTTGGCGACCCCGTGCGGGAAGACCTCGCCGGTCATCCAGAAGGGGTCGCTCGTGTCGGCGTAGTCGCTGTCGGGGAAGGCCTTGTCGGCGTGCGCCGCGCGCCACTCCGCGAGCGCCTCGTCGGCCTTCGCCGCGAGCGCCTTCCAGCTCGCCTGCTCGACGTGCTTGGCGGTGTCGCAGCGGAACCCGTCCACCCCGTAGCCGCGCACCCAGTCCGTGAGCCACTCGACGAGGTAGTCGCGCACCGTGTAGGGCGTCTTCTCGACCGCCCGGGTGTCGGCCTTGTTCGCGTAGAACACCGGCAGCCCGATGTTGGCCTGGGTCGACTCGGTCCGGAAGTCGGGCAGGTAGTCGACGTTCTTGGTGAGGTTGTCCGTCCCCGGCGCCGGGTAGCCGCCGCCGATCTCGGCGCGGATCCAGTTGGGACCCCACCAGTCGCCGAAGCTGGCGCTGTCGAAGTCGATGTAGTCGTAGAGCGTCGTCGGCGTCGCGTCCTCCCAGCCGGGCAGCAGCACGTCGACGCCGAACTCGTCGAGGTCGGCCGGGGTCGCGTAGCCCGGGTGGTTCATCACCACGTCCAGGACGACTCGGATGCCGTGCTCGTGCGCCGTGTCGACGAAGGCCCGGAACTCCTCCTCGGTCCCCATGTTCTTGTCGATGCGCGTGAAGTCGAGGGCGAAGTAGCCGTGGTAGGCGTAGTGCTTGATGGTCGCGCCGGCGATCCAGCCGTGGACCTGCTCGTAGGGGGCCGTGATCCAGAGCGCCGACACCCCGAGGGCGTCGAAGTAGCCGGCCTCGATCTTCTGCGACAGCCCCGCGAGGTCGCCGCCGTGGAAGGTCGCGATCTCCTCGTCACCGTCGTCCTCACGGCCATAGCTGTGATCGTTGGCGGCGTTGCCGTTGAAGAAGCGGTCGGTGATGACGAAGTAGACGATGGCGTTGTCCCAGCCGGACCAAGGCAGGGCCGTCGGCCCGACGCTGGTGTCGCCGATCGCGGTGTCCCCCGCCGCGGTGTCCCCGATGGTCCCGTCGCCGCTCGCGGTGTCGCCGACGGTGGTGTCGGAGACGCTGCTCCCACCGTCGCCACAGGCCGGAGCGCCGAGCGCCAGTGACATTAGCCCCACGACAACCCAAAGCCTCATCGAATGCATCGCTCGCTCCCAGCGTCTCTGGCTCACGCCACGGGCCCTCGGGGTCCCCCCGCAGGCACCGCGGCGCATGATAGCGCGCATGAAACGTGAGTTACAGCCCGGCGTAACGCAGGCATGATTCACGTTCCTGTGGCGTTTCGCAGAGGGCCGCGTTACGGTAACGCGTCCTCAGGCGGGTCCCCCTTGTCCCTGTGGCGGGCGGCCCTCCGGATCGACCCAAGCATCGCGAGAGCGCAGCGCTCCTGAGGGGGTAGACGTGAAGAAGCTCATCACCGGTTCCCTGACACTGGTCATGGTCATGTACGGCGGGCTCGCGCTCGCTGGCGAGACGATCTCTTTCGAGGACCCCAAGGGCGACGATGACGGCCCCGGGCAGTACACCTACCCGACCGACGCCGTGTACACCCCCGGCTCCTTCGACCTGACCGACGTCGAGATCGCCGACAAGGGCGACACCGTCGAGGTCTCGGTCACCGTCAAGGCCAAGATCGACGACCCGTGGGACTCCCGGGCCTGGGACGGCAACGGCTTCTCGCTCCAGATGATCGTCATCCACATCGACACCGACCACAAGGCCGGCAGCGGCTACAAGGACGGGCTGCCCGGCTTCAACGTCACCTTCGCCGACGACCAGCGCTGGGACAAGGCGCTCGTCATCAGCCCCCAGGGGCGCACCCGGGTGCAGGCCGAGGTCTCCGCCAAGGCCGCGGCGATGAAGAAGGACATCCTCATCCCGACGACGGTGAGCGTGCGCGGCCGCAAGCTCGTCGCCCGCTTCGCCAAGAAGGACCTCGGCGCCGACCTCTCCAAGCAGTGGGGCTTCCAGGTGCTGATGCAGTCGAACGAGGGCTTCCCCGACAAGACCGATCTCCTGACCCGCAAGGTCAACGAGTTCGGCGGCCAGCACCGCTTCGGCGGCGGCTCCGACTACGACTGCGACCCGCACGTCATGGATCTCATCGCCGGCAAGGCCCAGGGCGACAAGTCCGAAAAGGACGCTCAGCACAAGATGCTCGGCACCTTCAAGTGCAACCCCGACGGCAGCGGGACCCGCGCCGTCCTGCAGATGGTCTACCCCGAAGGCTGACACATCATGCGTACATCGCGCCTCTTCCTCGCCCTCGCGCTCCCAGCGGCCGGGCTCCTGGGGTTCTCCACCCTGGCCCACGCGGAGACGAAGAACTTCGAGCTGTACGGTAAGATCTACACCAAGTGGCTCTACCGCAACAACGACACCTCCGGGGTGCTCTCGCTGGGCAACCCCTTCTGGCCGGACAACATGTCCGGCGACAACGGGGTGGGCACGGAGTTCGAACTCAACATCAAGGGCCGCGTCGGCGACAAGGTCCAGGCCGGTGTACGCATCAAGAGCCGCTTCGGCGCGCTCTGGCAGGACTGGTGGGAGAACGGCGACATCTCGTATGACGCCGAGAACACCTCGGGCGAGAGCCTCGGCATGAACCGGGCGCAGTACATGAAGCTGCGCGGGTACTGGATCCAGGCGCAGCTGCCCATCCCGTTCCTCGACAACGTGCTGGTCGGCTCGAGCGACCTCGGCATGTTCAACGAGTGGACCATCGGCAAGGTCCGCTACATCGACCGCGACAACGGCAAGGGCATCTTCGTGCAGGGCGCCTTCGACGAGGACTACCTGCGCTTTCACGCCGGTATCATCGCGCTGCCCAAGCTGTGGGTCGGGCCGAACTGGTCGACGGGCGTTGGCGACGCCAACGTCCGGCTCCCGTTCTACTCCCAGGACTGGGCGTACGGCCTCAAGCTCGAGAGCGACGTCTACGACGGCATCAAGGTCACGGCGATCGGGACCGCGACGGTCGACAGCGAGATCGACCTGAACGACCCCGACGCCGTGGGCTCCAACAACGCGAGCTGCACCGACGAGCTCGGCAACGCCATCCCCGGCTGCGAGCGCAACGGCGCGGTCGACTGGACCGACCGCTACACCAACATCGTCGGGACCCTCGAGACCCAGATCGACACCTGGGACGGCGGCTCGTTCAACGTGCTCGTCGGCGCGAGCTACCAGAACATCAACACCGCTGCGGCTGGCAACGGCGTGCTCCTCAACAACGGCGTCTTCCCGCTGGTGTACGACCCGAGCATGTTCGGCGCCTTCGCCCGCGTCCGGGCCGAGCTCTACGACATCGCCCCCAACGTCAACCTGCAGCTCGAGTACTTCAACATCGGCCAGCACTTCCAGACCATCTTCGGCGCCCGCCGCGAGGCCGACGTGCTCTTGACCGACGGGTTCGTCGAGGGCGGGCAGATCCCGACGCTCAACAGCGCCAACGAGTTCGTCGACTTCGACGAGGCCTGGTACGAGACGATCATCGGCTGGCACGGCGCGACGGCCATCCTCGGCTACCAATCGGACATCGAGATGAGCCTCGAGGGGACGTTCCTGACCTACAACACGAACGCCCAGAACCGCGACGTCGACACGAAGTACCCCGACTTCCTGCACACCGACGGCTTCACCGACACCGACCTCTACGACTACGCCAACGTCTACGACCGCGGACGCGACCCGCGCAGCGTCTTTCGCAAGAACCAGGACCGCATGAGCGCCATCGCCGTGCTCAAGGGCCTGTGGCACACCCGCCTCGGCAATGGCCTCGACGTCGGCCTCAAGACCAAGTTCATCTGGGACAAGGACGACCGCAGCGACACCACGGCCGCCGACGACTACCTCGGCCTGATGTCGATGACCCGGCTCTGGCTGACGTACCCGGCGGCCGACGGGCTGAGCCTCACCGTCGGCGGTCAGTTCGACTACTGGCAGGAGGACAACCGCCGCGGGACCATCGAGCAGGGCTACGGTGACGACACGACGACCAAGGTGCGGCCTTGGTTGGCGATGAGCTACACCTTCGACGGCTTCACTCTGAAGTATCAGCTCGAGTACATGTACAAGGACGCTCAGCGCGAGCGCGATGACAACCGGCTCTTCCACGTCATCCGGTCGAAGGCGAGCCTGGAGGTGGGGTGGTGAAGCGCTACGCGATCGGCATGAGCCTGATGCTCCTTGCAGGGTGCGGACTCGATCCCCAGGTGTGGGGCGGGCTCACCACGAGCGACTTCACCCAGCCCCCCGACGCAGGGACCAACACGGTCAGCGGCGTCTCCACGGCGCTCGCGGCGAACGCGTCGGTCAAGTTCTACGGGCCGGCCGGCACGCGGCTCGAGGACCAGGCGACCACCACCGGCGACGGCGGCGCCTTCGCCACCGAGTTCCCGGCGGCGCAGGCCTACACGAACCTCATCGTGTCGGTGAGCTCCAGCTCGGTCAACGTCCTCGGCCTCGTCCCGCAGGTCCCCGCGAAGGCGACGGTCTACGACGCGAGCATCAGCGTGACCCTCGGGACCGACCTCCCCGACGACGCCGGCAACGCGCGCGCCGTGCCGTTCATGGACGACCTCGGCGCCCGCTCGACCGCGGCGACCCTGCTGCTGCTCGCCAAGCAGCGCTACGCGAACCCGGCGAGCACGCTCGGGGCCATCTCTCCGAGCGCGCTCGTGAGCGCCCTCGAGGAGATCGAGACCCTCATCGGCTCGGACGACGCGCGGGTAGGCCCCTTCGTCGCCATGGTCGAGCGCCTCGTGGCGAGCGGCGCCACCACCAAGGAGGCGTTCGCCCCCTTCCCGGCCACGGGCGCCAGCTACCTCGACGCCACGGCGCTGTCGGCGACCGTCGACTACGACAACGACGGCACCCCCGACGGCGACTCGGCCGCCTTCGACGCCGCGCTCATGACCGCCATCGGCGCCCTCGAGTTCAACGTCTGCTACAGCCCCGACACCATCCGCGTCGTCTTCATGGTCGACTTCAACGACGGCGGCGTCGACCGCAACTGCGCGACCATCAACCGCTGGAAGTGGACCGAGGACCTGCCCGAGAAGCAGATGTTCATCGTCGGGTCTCTCCACGAGTCCACGCCGAACTGCGACAGCGACCCGGCGCCGTGCCTCGAGAGCGACGTCTTCGACGCCGCCAGCCAGCTCCTCGGCAACTGGAGCCCGAACCTGATCCCGATGTTCGACGACGGCAAGAACGGCGACGAGGTCGCCGGCGACAACATCTGGACCTTCGCGCTCGTGCTGCCGTGGTTCGACGCGGGCGCGCCCGACAACAAGTGGGTGCGCGTGTCCTACAAGTACACCTGGGGGACGCCGGGGCACCTCTGGACCGGCACCGAGGAGTGGCCGGGCAACCAGCGCATCCTCGAGCTGCGTGACGTCAACGGCGACCACATGATCGTGCGGCGCGACTTCTACGGCGACGAGACGACCAACAAGGACGCCTCGAACCTGCGGGCACCCAACAAGGGCGGCTGCGGCACGGTCCTGTGGGCGAGCGAGATCGCGGCGGCGATCGAAGGCGGCCGCAAGACGACCTGCGTCGACGACACCCTCGAGAACATGGTCGACTTCGACAAGGACTGCGTCCTCGACGGCTACCCGAGCCCGGGCACGTCGTCGCCGGTGACCATCCCCTGCCCCGAGTGATCGGCGCCCCCCGCCAGCCGCGCGCGCGAGGCCTCACTGCCCCGCGCGCGTTGCGTTGCAGCATTGTATGGCGCGCTATATTTACGTGCCTGCTGGGTACTCTCTGGACCTCTGCCTGCGCGACGCAACCGCGCACCGTCCTGGTGGACCTCGCGGACCCCGAGGGGGACGTGCGGCTCGTCCACCCCGACGCGGCGGATATTCGCGCCGGCACATTCGACCTCGAGCGCTTCACCCTGTGGCGCGAGGGCGACGAGGTGGTCGCCGAGGTGACCTTCGCCGCGCCGGTGCGCAGGCTCCGCGACGTCCGACTCGCCGAGGACCTGGCGGTGGATCTCTGGCCGCAGACGGTCGACGTCTACCTCGACTCGGTGCCCGGCGCGGGGCATATCGCGGCGCTCCCGGGCCGCGGCTTCGACGTCCCTGCCGCCGAGGCCTGGGACTGGGTGCTGGTGATCTCGTCGCTCCGCGACAACGACGGCGGCGACGTCCTCCGCCCCACCCACGTCGTCAGCAGCGGGCACACGCTCCGCGCGTCGTTTCACGCCCGCGACATCCCGCCGCACATCGCCGGGGTGTTGGTCGCGGTGATGGCCACGTCGACGACCGGTGAGGGGCGCGTGCGCCAGGTGGCCCCGTCGGGCGGAGACTGTCACGTCTGGGACGACGCGCGCTGCCACCTCGTCGGCGCCGGCCCGCCCGTGCTCGACGCGACCGAGGAGGTGGTCCCCGCCCGACCGGTCCCCCTCGCCTACCCGAGCGGTGATCGGCCGCGGCCGACCGGGATCCCGGTCGCCTTCGCCCAGGGGGCGCTGCTGACCGCGTCCCCGGTCCGTGACGGCGAGCTCGCCGCCGGCCAGCTCGTCACCGTCGTGGACGCCGCCGGGGTGGCGATCGGGACCGCCACGGTGCTGAGCGTGGCCGGTGACGCGGCGTCTCTGCGCCTGACCGCTGGCGAAGCGAGCCAGGGCGCGTCGGCGGTGATCCCGGTGACCGCGACGATCCCGATCGCTCCCACCTCACCCGGCGGCGATCAGAACTGAGTCACGGCGAGCGACGTCACCCCCCCGAGCGCACCCGATGGGTCGCGCGGCGACCCGCGGCACCACCTTTCGCTATGCTTTAGAAACAGCAGGTTACGGCCCGGCCGCGGGCGTGACTCGCCGCTACGTCACGCTTTGGGGGCGGATCGGCCCGGCAATCTTGATTCCAGCGTTGTCGTCGCGAATAATGCGCCCCGATCCCGGCAGCGATGTGGTCGTCCCCGCGACCAAGCCGGAGGTCACGTTACGATGGGGCACGTCGCCCCGTCCCGGTATGACGGACGAGCCGCCTCGCCCCCTGAGAGGAGGAATTTTCAACCCATGCGTCTTTTCAACTCCATCACTCTGCTGCTCGCCGCGGGAGCCATGACGCTCTTCGCAGCGTGTGGCGACGACCCGAAGCCCGCGACTGACACGTCGACGACCGACACCGTCACGAGCGACACCGGTGGCGACACCTCCGCGGACACCAACGTCGAGACCGACACGAACGTGACGAGCGACTACGCCACGCTCGTCTTCACCATCGACGACAGCGCCAACGGCACCTACGACGCGACCGACGGCCTCGCCTGGAAGGGCTCCTTCGCCTACGACGCGGCGACCAACATCGTCGCGTTCGACAACAGCTGGGGCGGCCCCTTCCCGATGCTCTACGATGACGGCACCCACGGCGACGCGACCGCCGGGGACCACATCTGGACCTGCGGCATCCTCTTCGCGACCCCCGAGGCCGACCAGGAGTTCGGCTACGGCGCCATCAGCGGCTCCGTGGACGGCTCGGACGGCCAGTGGATCTGGCAGGGCACCAACGGCAGCGTCACGATCACCGCCGGCGAGACCGGCACCGTGACCGCGACCGGCCTCGTCATCCCCGCCTTCGGCACGACCGACCTCAAGCTCACGATCGACGTCAGCGACAGCGGCGCGAACCTCGGCGGCGCCTTCGACCTCGGCACCGGCTCGTACACCACCGTCAAGGTCAAGGGCGGCGCCTGGGGTTGGGTCGAGGTCGAGATGACCGACGACGCCACCAAGGGCGACGACACCGCGGGCGACGAGATCTACACCTTCGTGCTCTCGGAGAACCTGACCAAGCACACGGGCCTCCTCGTCTCCGGCGCCGAGGCGCCCTTCGTCTTCGTGCTCGACGGCGTCGAGTACAAGGTCGACGGCGCGCCTCCGACCGACGGCGTCAACGCCTTCCTCAACACCGGCGCGGGCTTCCAGCCGGCCGCGATCCAGAACTACCCCGACGGTGACAAGAACACCTACGTGAAGGTCGCCGCCGCGGCGTTCGTCCCGCCGGCCGACACCGTCGCCGTCAACTTCAAGGTCGACGACTCGGCTAACCAGACCTACGAGGCCAGCGACGCCATGGCGTGGAAGGGCTCGTTCAACTACGACGAGACCACCCGCGTCCTCGCCTTCGACAACTCGTGGGGTGGGCCGTACGTCCCGCTCTACGATGACGGCGCCTGGGACGCGGGCGGCCACGAGCCGGCCGGCTCCGTCGCTGGCGACCACATCTGGGGCGTCACGGTGTGGGTCTCGAACGCGGCCGAGCAGGAGTTCGGCTACGGCCTCGTGCGCAACTACGTCGCCCCGGCGGCGGGCGACTGGATCTGGGTTGGCGGCAACGGCGCCTTCACGGTCACGGCGGGCGCCACCACCGCGATCGACGCCCAGGGCCTGACCATCGGGGCCTTTGGCGAGATCGACATGCGCCTGACCATCGACGCGGCGAACGTCTCGTCGCTGTTCGCGGGCAGCACGAGCTTCAAGGTCAAGGGCAGCGCGTGGGCCTGGGGCGAGGTCACCATGACCGATGACGGCACCAAGGGCGACGTGACGGCCGCCGACGGCATCTGGACCTTCGTGCTGTCGGAGAACACCGGCAAGCACGACGGCCTGCTGTCCAGCGGCCAGCAGCCCCAGTTCGTGTTCGTGCTCGACGCCGTCGAGTACAAGGCCGACGGGGCCGCGGACGCCACCGGCGTCGCCGCCTACGTCAAGCCGGCCGCCGGTGATTGGGCCTCCGTGACCGTCGAGTCCCAGACCGACGGTGACAAGAACACGTTCATCACCGCGCCCTAGCAGACTTCGGGGACGAGCACGCGCGCGTGCTTGTCCCCGCGCCGCTGACCTGAAACGGCAGGGCGCGGACCGGAGTCCGCAGCGGCTCCTCGGAGCCTCACAGAGGGCCGGCACACTCCAGTGCCGGCCCTTTGTCTTTGGGGCGCCCGCGAGGCGTCACGAAGACGCCGCTTGGAGTAACTCGGTTCGGAGTTACTCTTGCCGCCATGAACGGCCTCCAGTCTTCACACCTCCGCCCCGGTCACCCCGACTTCCTCGACCTCCCCTGGCACCTGCCGCTGGGCGCGTGGGCGGGCGAGTGCGCACGCGTCGAGGACCTGCCCCGCGGCGAGGCCCGCCACCCGGTCGTCTTCGTCGACTACGACGGCCGCGCCTACGCGCTCAAGGCCATGCCCCCGGGTCAGGCCGAGCACGAATTCCAGCTCCTGCGCGAGATGGAGGAGCGCCAGCTCCCGGTCGTGGCGCCGGTCGGCCACGTCACCGTGACCACCGACGAAGGCGACGGCAGCGTGCTCGTCACCCGCTACCTGAGCTACTCCCTGCCCTACCACTCGCTCTTTCTGCAGAGCTCGCTCAGCCGCTACCGCGATCACCTCCTCGACGCGATGGCCGGCCTCCTCGTGCAGCTCCACCTCGCCGGGGTCTACTGGGGCGACTGCTCGCTCTTCAACACGCTCTTTCTCCGCGACGCCGGGACGCTGCAGGCGGTCCTCGTCGACGCGGAGACGTCGCTCATCCGCGACACCCTCGACGCCACCACCCGCGACGCGGACCTCGATCTCATGGAGGAGAACGTCGCCGGCGGTCTGCTCGACCTGGTCGCCATGGGGGCGCTGCCCGAGGACTACCCAGCCCTCGAGCTAGCCGCCGACATCCGCCGTCGCTACGACGGCCTGTGGCACGAGGTCAGCCGCATCGACGAGCTCGGCCCCGAGGAGCACTACCGCATCACCGAGCGGGTCCGGGCGCTGAACGCCCTGGGGTTCAGCGTCGGCGAGGTCGCCCTGACCCGCTCCGCGAGCGATCGCCAACGGCTCCGTCTGCGGGTCGTGGTCACCGACCGCAGCTTCAACAGGCGCCTGCTCCACTCGCTCACCGGCCTCGAGGTCCAGGAGCTCCAGGCTCAGCAGATGGTCAACGAGATCCAGCAGATCCGAGCCACCATCGCCGGCGCCAAGGATCGCAGCGTCAGCCTCGGCGCCGCCGCCTACCGCTGGCTCGAGACCCGCTTCTCCCCCACCGTCGCCGCCCTCCGCGACGACGCCGCCCGCGACGAGCCCGCCGAGCTCTACTGCCAGCTCCTCGAGCACAAATGGTACATGTCGGAGGCCGCCCACCGTGACGTCGGCCACGAGGTCGCCCTCGCGGACCTCCGCGCCCGCCTGCGAGGCGAGCAGCCGACGGCGACCGTTCAAGAGCTGTAGCGACGCCCCCACGACGGCGATAGAATGGCGCCGACTCGAACGGGGGAGGCCTCATGCGCGCAGTGACCACTTGGCTCACCACCCTCACTCTCGTCGCGGCCTGCGGCGGGGACACCAAGCCCGCCACCGACACGGCCGTCGCCGACACCGCGGACACCGCGGACACCGCGGACACCGCGGACACCGCGGAGGACACCGTCGACGCCGGGCCGCTGCTCCACGTCCCGTCGCCTCAGTGGCGCGACCAGGTCATCTACTTCGTCATGCTCGACCGCTTCGCCGACGGCGATCCGAGCAACGACGACCAGGGCGCGGGCGAGTACGACCCGACCTCGAACGCCCACTATAGCGGCGGCGATCTGCAAGGCGTCATCGATCACCTCGACTACATCCAGGGCCTCGGCGCCACCGCCGTCTGGATCACGCCCCCCGTCGCCAACCAGTGGTGGGACCCGCTCGCCCAGTTCAGCGGCTACCACGGCTACTGGGGCCGCGACTTCAAGGCCGTGGACGAGCACTACGGCACCCTCGCCACGTACCAGGCGCTGTCGGACGCGCTGCACCGCCGCGGCATGTATCTCATCCAAGACATCGTGCCGAATCACACCGGGAACTTCTTCACCTGGACCGGCACCTACGACCCCGAGGATCCGACCGCCGGCTTCACCAAGAACACCGGCTCGCTGCCGAGCGCCGCCCCGACCCAGCCGCCCTTCGACCAGAACGACGCGACCGACCCCGCCGACTTCGCCGCGGCCATCTACCACTGGACCCCGACCATCGGCGACTTCACCGACCCGGTGCAGGAGAAGACCTGGGAGATCAGCGATCTCGACGACCTGAACACCGACAACCCCGTCGTGCGCGAGGCGCTCCGGGACAGCTACGGCTACTGGATCGAGGCGGTCGGCGTGGACGGCTTCCGCATCGACACCGTCAAGTTCGTCGACCACGCCTTCTGGAACGACTTCCTGCACGGGACCGACGCGACGACCCCGGGAATGAACGCGGTCGCCGCCGCCACCGGTCGTGACCACCTCCTGACCTTCGGCGAGGTCTACGAGGTCTCCGACCCCTTCGACGACGCCGGCGAGCGGAAGTGCGCGAGCTACCTCGGCACCCCCGCCGCCCCCGAGCTCGGCGCGGTCCTCGCCTTCCCGCTCTACGAGGAGATCAAGCGCGTCATCGGCGGCGGCGACCCGACGGCCCAGCTCAGCTACCGCCTCGGGCTCGCCAACGACCCGAGCCGCTTCCCCGAGCCTGGGCTGACCCCGAACTTCATCGACAACCACGACGTCCAGCGCTTCCTCGCCGGCGCCAGCGAGCCGGCCTTCCGCCAGGCCCTGGTGCTGCTGATGACCATCCCCGGGATCCCGGTCATCTACCAGGGCACCGAGCAGGCATTCACCGAGACCCGAGCGTCGCTGTTCGCGGACGGCTGGGGCGCTGGCGACGTGGACCACTTCGACACCACGAGCGCCCCCTACACCTTCCTCGAGGCCCTCGTCGCCGCCCGCACGGGCCACCCAGTGCTGACCCGCGGCGACCTCACCGTGCTCCAGGACGCCCCCTTCGGCCCTGGCGTCTTCGCCTTCCGCCGCGCGACGGACGCCGACGCCGCCATCGTCCTGATGAACACCTCGGAGCACCCGATCCTCGTCAACGACCTGGCGACCGGCGTCGCCGCGGGCACGCACCTCGACGCCATCGTGAAGGTCGGCGTCGACGAGCCGGTGACGCGGGTCGGCCTCGGCGGGCGCCTGCTGACCGAGCTGCCGGCGCGCGCCTCCATCGTCCTGCTCGCGACCGACGAGGTGGACACGATCGGCCCGGGAGAGGTCGCCATCACCGTCGACACGCCCATCGCCGGCGAGACGTTCACCGCGAACACCGACGTCACCGGCAGCGTGACCCCCGCCGACACTGCGCTCGTCATGGTGATCGACGACAAGCTCGTCGCGCCGACCCCCGTGGTCGTCGCCACGGACGGCACCTTCACCGCGAGCCTCCCGATCGACTCCTTCCCATACGGCGACACGCCCCACACGGTGTCCTTCTACGCCCAGGCCGCCGGCGTGGCGTCACCGCGCTACGCCTTCACGTCCTCGACCGTCTTCGACGGGCAGATCCTGACCATCGAGGACCCGCTCGACGACGACAACGGCCCGACGGGCACCTACACCTACCCCCAGGACGCGTCCTTCGCGGGCGACGCCACCATGGACGTCACGCGCCTCGTCATCGAGGCCGGCGGCGCCACCCTGCGCCTGCGCTTCACGATGGCCGCGACGAGCACCACCTGGAACCCATCGAACGGCTTCGATCACGTCGCCTTCACGATCTACCTCGATGTCCCGGGACGCGACGGCCTGACGCTGCTGCCCAAGATCAACGGCACCGCCCCCGAGGGCTTCGCCTGGGACTTCACGCACTTCATCTTCGGCTGGTCGAACACGGTCTACAACATCACCGGCGCCTCCGAGACCGCCTGGGGCGGCGGCGTCCCCGGGCGCCCCGCGGTCACCGTCGATCTGCCGACCAACACCATCACCTTCGAGTACGACGGCGCCCGCTTCGCCCTCGACACCTGGGAGGGGGTCAGCGTCTACGCGACCACCTGGGACTTCGACGGCATCGACAACATCTACCGCCCGCTCTCGCCCGACGGCGGCCCCTACGGGATGGGAGGCGGCGACGCGACCGACCCGCTCATCATGGATGACGTCGGCCCGGTCTTGATCCCAGCTGTGGAGTAGCCAGGCGTGTCAGCCGCATTGACACGCGACCGACGTCAACCGGGTTGACACGCACCCGACGTCAACCCGGTCGATGACGCCGCCGCCGTCGGCTTGGCCTGCTGCTCGTAGCCCTGAAACAGCTGCGAGCGCCCACCCGCCCCGGGTAGGGCATGATCCGGACGTTCGCCGCGCGTCAGGCCTGGCGCTCGAACACCACGATCTGGTTGTTCGCCGGCATCGCGATCCGGCGCACGAACGCCAACCCCGCGCCCTCCGCGGCGGCGCGGACGTCCGCCAGGTCACGCACCCCCCAGGCTGGGTCGCGCCCGCGCAGGCTCGCGTCGAAGGCCGCGTTGGACGGCGCGGTGTGCTCGCCGTCGAGCATGTAGGGCCCGTAGAGGACGAGCGGTCCGCCGGCCTCCAGGGTCCGCCCGGCGCCGCGCAAGAGGCCGAGGCAAGCCGCCCAGGGCGAGATGTGGATCATGTTGGCGTTGAAGATGGCGTCGGCGCGCCCGACCGGCCAGGCGTCGGCGGCGGCGTCGAGGCGCAGCGGCGGCAGCAGGTTCGGGGCTGCGGCCGTGTCCCGCCACGCGGCGATGCTCGCGAGCGAGTCCGCGTCGCGGTCGGTCGGCTGCCAGCGCAGCCCGGGGAAGTGCGGGGCGAAGAAGGCGGCGTGCTGTCCGGTCCCAGCCGCGATCTCGAGAACGAGCCCCATCTCCGGGAGCACCTCGCGGAGGACGCTGAGGATCGGCTCCTTGTTTCGGTCGGTCGCGGGCGCGAAGCGGCGGGGATCACTGGGGCTCGTGGTCGGACTCATGAAAACTCCGGCGCCGCGGGGCGCGTTGCGTGGTCGCGTCGCCGCGCGCTGAAACGATCAATCGGCGGGCTTCTCTAGCACCAGCAGGTGTTCGAGGTTTCCTTTGGGGCCGGCCACCGGCGAGTCGCACGCCCCGAGGTCGTGAAAGCCCACCCGCACGGCCTCCGCCCGGACCTCGGCGAGCGCCCGCTGCCGCTCCGCCTCGTCACGCACGACCCCGCCCTTGCCGACCGCCTCGCGCCCGACCTCGAACTGCGGCTTCACCAACACGACGAAGGGCGAGCCCGGGGCGAGCTCGCGCAGCACCACGTCGAGGAACAGCCGCACGCTGATGAATGATGCGTCGCACACGGCGAACGTCGGGGTGAACGGCAGCGCGCCCGGCGGCAGCGTGCGAATGTTCGTCCGGTCGATCACGACGACGCGATCGTCACTCTGAAGGCGCCAATGGAGCTGCCCGTAGCCGACGTCCACGGCGATCACCCGGGCCGCGCCACGCTGCAGCGCAACATCAGTGAACCCGCCGGTCGACGCCCCGACGTCGAGGACGTCCGCGCCGTGGAGCCGCTCGAGCAGCCACGGGAACGCCTCGAGCGCACCGAGGAGCTTGTAGGCCCCCCGGCTCGCCCAGTCCTGGGTCTCGCGCACGTTGATCGCGGCGTCGTCCGCGACGCGGGTGCCGGCCTTGTCGCAACGCTGCCCGCCCACGTCGACGCGACCCGCCAGGATCAGCGCCTGGGCGCGGCTCCGGGTCTCGGCCAGCCCGCGCGCGACCAGCGTCGCGTCGAGGCGCGCGCCTCCCCGCCCGGGCGCCTTGTCAGCCACCGGGCTCGAACGGGACCTCGCGCAGGCCGTCCCGGGCCTCGATCAGCTTGGTCACGCGGGCCTCGGCGGCGTCGAGGATGCCCGTGGCCCGGCGGGCGAGGTCGGTGCCGCGCTCGAACTCGGCGAGCGCCTGGTCGAGGGGCGCGTCTCCGCGCTCGAGGCGCGTCACGACCGCCTCGAGGTCCTCGAGGAGGGCCTCGAAGCTCGGCGGGCTGGCGGGCAGGTCTGGCGTCGTCATGTCTCTCTTCCCTCAGATGGAGATGCGCAGGTTCACGCCGAACAGCACCGCCGGCGCCGGCACGCTGAAGGCCTCGACCCCGTCGGGGAGCTCGGGGATAGCCGGGATGTCGGGGACGTCGAGGGCGAAGCGCAGCTCGCCGCCGCGGTGGCCGTAGTGGACCTGGGCGTAGGCCTCGAAGCGGAGCTTGGTGTGCAGCAGGACGGAGAAGTCGAGCCGCGTGACGAAGGTCTTGTCGGAGAGGTTGCCGAGGTTCGACAGGTTGAAGGTCGCCTCGTCCCAGCTCCCGGGTGCGGGGATGGACCAGATGAGCGCGAGGTAGTGCTGCCCGAGGTAGAACGGCACGAAGTCGCCGTTGAAGACGAGCCACGGGTAGAGGTCCGGATCCTTGGCCCCGAGCGGGTTGTAGAAGTACTCGAGGCCCAGGTACTGGACGTCGTCGTCGTTCGGCTTGAAGGCGTACTGGAGCCCGGCCGAGAAGCGCGCGGCCCACGTCCCGTACGGCTCGGAGGTCGGGGTCGTGAACGTCGCGAGGTCGAGGGTCCCGCTGTAGCGCGCTGTGTCGCGCTCGTCGGACACGGCGACCTCGGCGGTCAGATCGAAGGGCCCGAGCGCGGTCGAGAGGTCGGCGCCGAAGGCGGTCTTGCGCCCCGTGCCCGCGGTCCCCGAGAGGCTGAACTCCGAGGCGCTGAAGGCCTTCTCGACGCGGAAGGCGAAGCCCGGCTCGTCGAAGTGGCTGGCGCCCCCGAGGAGGCCGATGAGGTAGAAGTTCCAGGTGTCCACGGGGATCTGGAGCTTGAGCATCGGCACCCCGGTCCGCTCGTCGAAGAGCGCGAGCGGGTCCCGGAAGGTCGCGTTCACGAAGTCGGTCGGGTTCCAGATGCGGCTCGCGCCCCACTTGATGCGCTCCTGGCCGACCGTCACGAAGACCGTGCGCGCGATGTCGGTCTTGATCCACAGCTGGTCCACGAGGACGCGGGCCTTGTCCTTGGCGTTTCCGAGGGCGTCGGTGTCGCCGTCGGCCACGGTCGGATCGTAGTAGAGGCGCCCGGAGAAGAAGCCGCGCACGCGGTCCTCGGGCCGCGCGTCGAGGTAGACGTCGAGGATGTTGGGCATCGACAGCGTCTGCGCGCCGACGCTCCCGCGGTCGTTCACCTGCGCCGCGAGCCGCAAATAGAGCTGGCCCCCGACGCTCAGCGGGTCCTCGAGGAGCGCGTTCTGGGTCGCGACCGGCGTGCCTATCGGGCCGCTCCCGCCACCGAAGAGATCATCCTCGCTGGCGCGCCCGTCGCCTGCGTCGTCGCGGCCCCCGGAGGGCGTGGCGGCGTCGGCGTCCGCAGGGTCGTCCCCGCCCCCGAAGAGCGCGTCCTCGTCCGGCCGGTCGTCCGACGCGGGGACCGCCGGCTCCCCGGCCCACGCGGGACCGCCCAGCGCGAGCGCGCACAGGCTGGTCAGGGCGGCGATTCGGTGGCGCTTCATCCGGTCTCCGCGGCCCCCAATGGGCCCCGCCTTAGCGGCTCTTCGACTCGAGCCACGCCTTGGTGAACATGTTCTTCGGCAGGGCCGAGAGGTCGACCGCGTCGACCTTGACGATCGACTGGTTGCCCTTCTCGACCTCGTCGTAGAGATACATCTGCGCGGGGTACCACACTTGCTGCCCGTCGGCGTCGCTGATCTTGTTCCAGCGGGGATACAGGCTCGTCCGCATCAGCTTCTCCGACAGCGCGTAGTCCTGCTGCTTGAGGATGTTGCCGGACTCCTTGTCGATCTCGAGCACGACGATGGGCCACGGGACATCCCGGCCCGGCTTCGCGCGCAGCCGCAGCTTCCAGGTCGCGAACTTCCCGAGCATCCCCTCGCCGACGAACTCGGGGGTGTACTCGACGGCGAGCCGCGACTCGTCGAAGTCCTGGCGGCGCCCGTCGGTGCCGAGGATCCGGTCGCGCTCGGTCAGGCGCTCCCACTTGCCGGTCTTGGGCGAGTAGAGCCACAGGTTGTCGTCGATGCGCAGATACCCCTGTCCCGCCTCGGTCTTGGGAGCGAGCACCAGGATCATGAACTTGTCGTCCGCGCCGCGCCGATAGAAGACCGACTCGAAGGCGACGTCGTCCTTGCCCTTCTGCTTCTGCTGGATGAAGGCGTGCGCCTTGAAGTCACCGGCGGCGTGCTGGCGCTCGTCAATGCGCCGCAACATGGACACCATCTCGTCGTCCGTCAGCGCGAGCGCAGAACCGCTAGCGGTCAGGATAACGAGGCCAACGATGGCCACCCGGAGGGCGTTTTTGCAATGCATCATAATCCTCACCCGGCGTGGCTCATGGCGGCCCCAGGCTGCACCTTCGACGCGCGGTGCGCCGGCCACAGCGCCGCCAGCGCCGTGAACAGGACGATGACCAGGACGGCGATGGCGACGCGGGCCGGATCGATGTGCAGAAACAGGGTGTCGCTCATGAGGACGAACTGGAGCTGGGGGTTGTCGACCGCGATCCCGGCGCTGTTCAGGGCCGCCACCAGCAGCCCGGCCAGGAGCGCACCGGAGACCGCCGCGAGCAGCGCCAGCGTGCCCGCCTCCGCGAGGAACATGAACCGGACGCGCATGCGCGACATTCCGATGGCGCGCAGCGCGCCGATCTCCGGGGTTCGCTCGCGCACGGCCATGAACAGCGTGTTCCAGATGCCGATGATGATGACCAGCATGAGGATGAAGGTGAAGGCGATGGCGAAGCCGTCGAGGGCGTCGACGATATCGGCGAGCTGGCCCATCTCGTCGCGCCAGGTCGACACGTCGAGCTGCTGCCCGGTCCAGTCCTCGCGCTCGACGTTCTGCTGCTTCTGCCAGAAGGGCTTCGCCTCGGGCTCCATCAGATCGTAGCCGGCGGCGCGGAGCGCGGTCCGGATGTCCTTGGCGACCGCGTTGGCGAGGTCGCGGTCGTCGAGAAAGACCATCAGCACGCCGGTGTTCTCCGGGCGCAGCTCGTAGAGGGTGTTGAGGGTCGCCTCGGGGATGAAGGTCAGGATCTGCGAGAGCCCGCCCATGTCCTTGGCGATGGCGGCGACGCGCACGTCGGCGCGGTTGCGGATCCCGCGCGAGGTCAGCCCGGTGATCGACACCACGTCGCCGACGCCTACCTCGAGGTCCTTGGCCTGCCGCGCGAACATCAGCGCCGTCCCGGGCTCGCGCAGGGCGTCGATGTCGCCGTGCAGGATCTCGAGGCGCTCGCGCAGCTGCCCGTCCGAGGCGATGTCGACCCCGGCGATGGCGTTCATGAGCGAGGTCGTCGGCGAGGTGACGCGGTCGAAGCCGCCCCGCGCGCGCCGGGAGATGGCGCGGATGTGCGGGCTCGTGGCGCGGACGACCGCCTCGACCTTGGCGTAGTCGATGACGATCGGGCGCGCGACGGCTGGCGAGACCTTGTAGAAGCCGCCGACGTTGACGTGCCCCGAGACGAGCGTCGTCGCCGACTCGAGCATGTTGGCCTGCAGGCCGCTCGAGAACGCGAAGAGCGCGACGAGCAGGAAGGTCACGAAGGCGATGGCCCCGCCGAGGAGCAGGCTCCGCCGGGTGTGCGTGAAGACGTTACGCAGCGCGATGAGCAGGATCCGACCCACGGCTCACTCCTTCGTCTGCATGGCGGTGACGGGGGAGATGCGCGAGGCGACCCAAGCCGGGATGAGGCTCGACACCAGCGTGACGACGACGATGACCCCGAAGGCGACGAAGAGGTGCCGCGGGACGAGCTCGGGGTGCAGGCTCGTGCCGCCGTAGATGAAGTACTGCAGCTCCGAGGTCGCCGGGATGCCGTTGGCCCCGGCGCTCAGCACGGTCAGGGCCCCGAGCAGCACGCCGACGACGCCGAAGATGATCCCCATCGCCCCCGCCTCCACGGCGAACATCTGCATGACGAAGCCGCGCTGCCCGCCGACCGCCCGGATGGTGCCGATCTCCGAGATGCGGTCGGTCGTCGACATCAAGAGCGCGTTGACGATGATGACCAGCGCGACGAGGAACACGAGGGTCACCGAGACATAGAACAAGAGCGAGATGCCGAGCGAGATGCCGCTCACGGTGTCGCCGCGCGCGACGTCCCACGGGACCACCTGCACGGCGATCCCGTGGCTCAGCGCGGCCAGGCGCACCCGCTCGGCGACCCACGGGAGCGTGCCCTGCTCGGCGTCCTTGAGGAAGACCGCGACGTTGAGCACCGGCCCGTGGTCGAGCTCGTCCTGGGTGAACCCCGCGGCGCGCTTGGCCTCCGCCGCTCGCCTGAGCCCCGCGAGGTCGCGCCCGGCGACCTCGTCGAAGGCGGCGCTGGCGACCTCCTGAACCACCTCGGCGTCCCCGCCGAAGAGCGCCTCCTCGGCCCCCTCGCGAGCGACCGTCGCGATGCCGGAGCGCTCCTCGATGCCCCGCACCTCGGCCGCGGTGACCGGGTCGGACAGCCCGTAGAGCTCGCGGAAGGTCACCAGATCCATCAGGTGGAAGGCGCCGGCGAGCTGCGAGCGCTCGAGCCCCTTGAAGCCGTAGACCCCCCACACCTTGATGTTGACCGCGCGGGGGTAGCCTGACTTGGTCTGCCCGTAGAGGGTGAGGGTGTCGCCGGGCTCGAAGGCGTAGAGGCGGATGCGCGGCGCCAGGTGCTCGTAGAACCAGGCGTAGCGCTGATCGAAGTTGCCGTCCGTCATGCTCATGAAGGCGGTGATGAGCTCCGGCAGCTCGGCCTCGGGGAGCCCCATCTCGGTCCGCAGCAGCTCGGTCACCTCCCCGGTCCGCACCGGGTCGAGCTGATCGGTGATGGAGGTCACCTGCTTGGCGTTGCGCTCGACCTTGCGGCGCAGGTCGTCGTCGTCTGCGATGCGGCGCCCCTCGAAGTCCCGCGCCTCCTTGACCTCGTCGAGGCGGCGCGCGGTCCGGTGCTTGATGAAGCGCTCGTAGGTGGTGGTGTTGAACATGAAGCCGCGCTCGCCGGGCGGCACCATCTCCCCGCTGATGATCTCGAACTTCTTGAAGTTCTTCTGAAAAGCGGTCAGGTCGGTCCCCAAGAAGCTGAGGAAGTAGAGGCCGCTCTGGAGGCCGAGCGGCGCGATCTTGTTCTCGAGGAACTCGAGGGCGTCGAGCGGATCGGCCGCGAAGCCGGCCCAGAAGGCGTCCTCCTCGGCGCGCGCGAGGTCGGCGCGCTGCTCGACGATCTCCGCGCTGTCGGCGGCGACCTTCGCGAGCTTGTCGAGCTCGCCCCCGAGGCTGCGGATGAGCTGGCGGACATGGGCGACGAGGGGCGCGACGCGCTCCTCGTCACCCTCGTTGATGGCGCGGCGGAGCTCGGCGAGCTTGGTGTCGAGCATGGAGCCGCCGGTCACGATGGACAGGCTCTTGCCCATCGGGATGGCGGACGCGACCTCCGGCAGCCCCTCGAGGACCTCGTGCAGCGCGTCCCAGTGGTCGATCTGCCCGATGTCCGGCGCCGCGAGGGCGGCCGACTGATAGAGCTCGAGGTCGTCCTTGGCGCTCGCGGAGTAGATCTGGAGGTCGCCCGCGACGGTGTCGACGACGCTGTGGCGCATCCCCTCCTGGATCGCCTCGAGGGCGCCCTGCCCCACCACGAGGAGCCAGGTGCCGACCATCAGCAGGATGCCCACGATGAACGTGCGCACCCAGTGCAGGCGCAGGTTTCGCAGGGCGATTCGGACCAGGACCCAGCGCATCGGCGCCCTCAGCCGGCCGGCGCGGGCGCGGGCGCCGCGACCGGGGTTGCGTGGCTGACGCCGCCGCCGGGCTGCGCGATGCGGCCGTCGGCGATCCTGACCACGCGCTGGGCGACGTCCATGACCTGGGGATCGTGGGTCGAGAAGAGGAAGGTCGTCCCGTTGCTCGCGTTCATCTCGCGCATGAGCTCGAGGATCGCGTGCCCGGTGGCGCTGTCGAGGTTGGCGGTCGGCTCGTCCGCGAGGACGAGCTTCGGCCCGGTGACCAGCGCGCGCGCGATGGCGACGCGCTGGCGCTGGCCGCCCGACAGCTCGCCGGGGCGCTGGCGGAGCTGCCCGGAGAGCCCTACCCGCTCGACCAGCTCGAACACGCGGCGCTTGCGCTCGACCTTGCCGACGTCGCGCTTGAGCAGGAGCGGGAACTCGACGTTCTGGTACACGTCGAGGACCGGGATGAGGTTGAAGGATTGAAAGATGAAGCCCAGCGTGTCGAGCCGGAGCTTCGTCCGAGCGCGCTCGGACAGCGCCGCGGTGTCGTGGCCGTCGACCAGCACCCGGCCGCGGGTGGCGGTGTCGACGCAGCCGATGAGGTTCAGCAGCGTCGTCTTGCCGCTGCCCGACGGGCCGGCGATGACGCTGAACTCCCCTCGCTCGATGGTGAGGTCGACCCCCCGGAGCGCGTGCACGGTGGTCTTGCCGAGCGGGTAGTCTTTGTCGACCCCGACGAGCGCGACGATGGACATGGGCCTCTCTCTCGTTCGAGCGACGGACGGCCGGGTCACAACCTGCGGGGAGCTCGTCTTCGGAGCCGGCGACCGTCCGGTCCGACTATCCTAAACACTCGACCCGACCGGGCAATCCCGGTCGGGTGCGCGGGCGCCGCGCCGCGAACGAGCCAACCGCCGCAGGCGGCCACGCGGCCCGCGACAGGCACGGAGGACACGGAGAGGCGCCCCTCCGTGTCCTCCGTGGTTCACACCCCCGCGCTCAGAGCTCGTGATTCTTTGCCGAAGCTGGACCCGGTTCCCATCGCATCGGTCGAGGACCTGCCGTTGTTTGGCTCACCGGAGGAGCTGGCGAGCGCGCAGGGCTATTGGCCGCTCCCGAGGTCGTGGCCGAGCTTGCGGTGGAGCCAGTCGGTCAGGACGGCGTTGACGCGCTCGGGGAACTCGATCGGGACGTAGTGCGAGCCGCCGGCGACGATGACCAGCTCGGCGTCGGGGATCTCGGCCGCCATGCGCTTGGACAGCCAGGCCGGGGTCATCGGGTCGCGGTCGCCCGCCAGGATCAGGACCGGCACCCGCAGGGTCGGCAGCGCCGCCTCGGCGTCGTGGTCTCCGAGGGTCCCGAGGATCTTGTTGTACACGTCGAAGTCGAGATGCACGTAGGCGGCGACGAGCTCCCGGGTGAGCCCCACGTCGATGCTCGGCGCCACGACGCCGAGGCGCCGGGCCGCGCCGATGAGGAGACCGCTCTCGATGGCGCGATCGATGAGCCGGCCGCCGTTCGCGACGACGTGCTTGAAGATCCCCATCGCCGGCAGGATGAAGCGCTCACCGGGCTTGCCGAACCACGTGGTCGACAGCGAGCGTCCGAAGCTGCCGGCGATCTGGATCATGCCGATGATGCGCTCAGGCACGCGCTGCGCGAGCTCGAAGTTGAGCTGCACCCCCATCGACCAGCCGACGAAGACCGCGCGCTCGACCTCGAAGTGGTCGAGGATGGCGATGGCGTCCCGGGCGTGCCGCGGCACGTCGAGGGCGACCTTGGCGGACTTCTGCGCGGGGGTCAGGGCCGAGGCATAGAGTCCGCGGTAGTCCCAGGTGACGATGCGGTAGTGGGGCCCGAGGCGCGCGATCTGGTGGCGCCAGGTGATGAGGTTACCGCCGAGGCCGTTGACGAGGAACAGCGTCGGAGCGTCGGGCTCGGGCGCCGGCCGCTCGTACACGCAGAGGCGGACGCCGTCGTCGGTGACGACGGTGCTGGCGTGGAAACCCTCGACGTCGCGTGGGTCGGCCGCCGGGTGAGCGCTCGTGCTGGCGTGCATCTCAGCTCCCGGTCGCGAGCGTCGGGCACCCGTTGGTCTCGCTCGAGAACACCTGGACGAGCTTGAGCGCGACCTGCATCGCGTCGAGGTCGCCCGGGACCTGGGCGCGCACCTGCACCGCCAGCGTCGGGGTCGGGCTGAGGATGATGCCCTGGAGCACCCCCATGCCGGTGGGATCGACGGTGAAGCGCGGATCGCTGAGCGCGACGCTCTGGCCCGAGATGACCGAGCCGTTGAAGGTCGCGAGCTGGGTCCAGCTCGCCGGGCCCGCCGCCGAGACCTCGACCGAGTACGTCAGCACGGTCGCGCCAGCGCCGACCGACAGCTGGGTCACGGTGATGCCGGAGCCGTCGAGATCGAGCCCGCTGCACCGCAGCGCCGCGAGGTTGTCGGCGTAGGCGGACTCGTCGCGCAGGTCCGCGAGGGTGACCGCCGCGGACTCCGAGACGCCCCCGCTCATCGCGCCGAAGTCCACCGGGATCGTCTCGGTGACCGTCAGCTCGACGATGGTCGTCGGATCGTCGGCGCACGCGACGAGCGATATCGCAACGCACAAAGGGATCGCGCGGACGAGCATTGAACCACTCATTATCATGGAGTTAGCACCTCGACGCCACGCACAAAAGCGATCGCCCCGCTGGCGAGATCCGCGATGGTAAGGCCGCCGCCGAAGAGGGCGCGGCCAGCGAGCGGGCCGGATCCGCCGACCACCGCGCCCGCCGCGGCGAAGCGCGGCTGCGTCAGGGTCCAGCCGGGACCGCTGAGCCCGCCGCCCTGCGCCTTGAGCACCTGCGCCGAGACCTCGCCCGCGGGGGCCAGGCCGCCGGCGGTGTAGCAGCGCGTCGTGCCACGGGCGACCGCCCCGGCGTAAGGGAGCCGCAGCCCGCCCGTATCCGGCAGGGCGACCAGGCCATCTTCCGTCAGCTCGAGGGCGACGGCGACGAGGTTGCTCGACGCGCCGCGGGTGCTCGAGCCTCCGACCAGGTCGAGGCCGCACAAGACCGGATCGAAGATCGGTCCAGCGACCCCCTCGACGGCGAGGGCGCGAAAGACCGGGACGTCCCCGGTGGCGTCGAGCAGCTCGGCGACCGGCGCGCCGGACGCTCCGCCGATGACGAGGACCTGGTCACAGGCGGCGTCGACGCACGCGCCGGCGGCGCCCATGCGCGCGACGTTCATCGGGGAGATGGCCTCGCAGCCCACGGCGAGATCGCTCTCGACGGTGCAGATCCAGGCGTCACGGCTCGCGGCCAGGACCTCGCCGGTCCCGCCGCCCGCGACGAGGAGCTTGCTCGGCCCGAGCCGCACGACCGTCGGCTGGGCGATCGGGCGCGGCAGCGTCGATGCCTTCGCCGTCCCCTTGGCGACGTCGATGATCACCAGGTCCGAGCGGAGCAGGTCGCTCCAGGTGTTGCCGGCGGTCGAGAGGGCACCGTGGGCGGCGTCCCAGGAGACCGCCAGCGAGGACACGCCGCCGACCAGCGCGACGCGGTCGCCGCCGAGGTCCGCGAAGCCCGAGAGCGCCGCCGGCCAGTCCTGCACCCCGGCCGCACCGCGGGCGACGAAGAGCCCGGTGGCCTGGTCGAAGACCTCGAGGAGGTGCTCGGTGCGGGTGAAGCGCCCGCCGCTGACCGCGCCCACGCCGCCGACGAAGGCGACGTCCCCCGACGCGAGGGTCGCCGCGGCGCCGAAGGCGCGCGGCTCGGAGAGGTTGAGCGGGAACGGCGAGTAAAGCATGCACCAGCCGGCCGCGACGTCGCAGGTCGCGAGGGGGTGGATGCTGGCGCAGTCGCTGTCCTGGGCGCAGGTCGGCACGCACCAGTACTGCGGCTTCGCCCCGTCGTAGCAGACCTCCGTGCCGCCGACCCCGCAGTCGTCGGCCGCGTCACAATACTCGATGGGCTCGGCGACCGAGGCCGACAGGTTGAGGTCGACAGGCAGCGCCGACACCGCGCCGTCCTGGTAGATCGGGATGTGATAGTAGGGCCGCGTGCTCTGCGCGATGGTCACGCCGCCGCGGTAGCCGAGTTCGAGGCGGCTCGTGGCCTCGCACTGCGCGCTCGAGAAGCCCTCGAACACGACCGTCCGCCCGCCGCCGACCGGGATGTTGGTCAGCTCGTAGGTCCGGGAGATGGCCTCGACGCAGCCGGTGTCGAAGACCGAGTCGCCCGCGAGGTCGGCGCCCGGCGCCGCGTCGTAGATGCGGAGGCGGAACCACCCGCCGTGGCCGTCCTCGAGGGCCAGGGTGAGGCTGCCGACGCCGCCGTCCGAGGCCTTGTCACAGCCGCTCAGCGGCGGCGCGAGGAGCGCCACCGCGAGGGTGAGGGGGAGCGCGCCGCGCCACAGGATCGAGAGCGCCGTCATGGGCGACCTCCGCTGACGCTGGCGTCGCGCCAGGCGTTGTTGCCGTCGATGGAGAAGACGACCGGAGCGCGGACGGTGTCGTCGCCGCCGCTGGAGGTCGCGGCGATGATGGCGATGGTCCCGCCGACCACGACCGCGCCGATGACGGCCCACAGGATCCAGTCCCCACCCCCGTCGTCGTCGTCGATCTTCTTGTCGTCTCCCGGCTTCTTGCCGTCACCCGCCATCACGAGCTCGACCGTGCGGGTCGTGGTCTCGCCGGCGACGACCGTGGCGGTCACGATCTGCTCGACGTAGCCGTCCTGGACGACGCGGATCGTGTACTCGCCGGGGAGCTTCTCGAGGCGCACGTTCCCGGTCCCCGCCAGATCGGTCCCGACGTAGACGGCGGCCCCCGGGACGTTTGGCGCGATCACCAGAAAGCCCGTCGTGGTCGCGACCGGTGGGGTCGGGGGCTTACCGAACGTAGCCTCGATCTCGGCCTCGAGCGCCGCGCCGAGCCCAGCGGCGGCCGCGACCTTGGTCGAGCTGTCGCGCAGGAGCTTCTTTTTGGCCGTCTGGACGACCTTCACCGCGACGACGTAGCCCTTGCCGGCGTCGGCGTCGATCTGGGTGTAGAAGACGGTGTCGGCGCCGTACTTCCCGCCGAGCCGCGCGAGGCAGTCGAGGTCGATGTCGACGCACTCGAGCTCGATCATCTCGTCGGTCAGCTCGTTGGCCGGCGGCTGAAGCAGCTCGAGGCTGGGGTAGTGTCCGAGCTTGGCCTGGACGACCGTGAGCAGATCGGCCCGGTCCTTCTTGGACAGGCGATCGCCCTCGACGTTCATGCCGAGAACACGCTCGGCCGCATGCGCCGAGCGCGCAGGCAGGGACAGCATCCCAACCAGGAGGAGTGCCGCTAGCGCGGCGTGCAGGCGCGTTCTTTTCATGTCCTCGTCACCGCTCGATGGGCCGTCTCGCGACCGCGTCGCAAGGTAGCAGATGCGCAGGGTCAGGGCCAGACAAGCCGGTCGCCCCTCCCGCGACCGGGCGGCGCGCCCAGGCTCACGGCAGCGGGGCCATCAGGACGTAGACCTGGTCGGTGCCGTCGGGGCCGAGCCCGCGCGCGTAGCCGAGGCGCAAGCCGACGGCGAAGCCGTAGAAGAGGTCCATCGTCCAGCGAAGCTCCGCCCCGAGGCCCACCTTGGGGTGGTCGAAGAGCGCACCGGTGAAGGGCTCGTCGCCGATCACCGCGGCGTCGCAGAATACGCCCAGGGACACGTCGCCGAGGAAGACGGGGAACGTCGCCAGGCCGCGCCGCGGCCGCCACAGCGGGAGGCGGTACTCGGCCGTGAGCATCGCGTAGCTCGTGCCGGTGAACGCGCCCACGTCGAAACCTCGGAGCCACACCGCGCCGGCGTTGGTCTGGTTGAGGAGGTCGGTGAGGAGATCCTGCTCCGGGACGCCGCCGAGGCCGAAGAGCGAGCGCGCGTCAGTGTCGCCGCCGGAGATCCCGCCGCCGAGCCGCAGCGAGAGGACGTGATCGTCGAAGGGCAGCGGCAGGTAGCCGCGCGCCACCCAGCTGACGGTATACGCCGACACCGGCGCGCCGAGGCCCGGGTCGCGCAGGCGCAGGTTCATGAAGAGCGACCCACCGAGCTGGGGCGACACGCTGAAGGTGAAGGACTGGACGTCGCTGAGGTTCCACCACAGGTTCAGCGCCCCGTTGGGTCCCTCGCGGGGGATGAACGGGCGGCGCTCCTCCGGGGTGTGGGCGTAGGGATCGACGTCGAGGCCGCGGGCGACGTCGACGGTGTAGCCCACCCCCACCGACAGGCCCGTAAACACGCTCGGCAGGGCCAGCGACACGTCGGCCGAGGCGAACAGGACCTCCTCGCGGTAGTCGGTGCTCGCGTCACCGACGAAGGCGGAGCGGTCCCACGCGTAGCGCCCGACGGAGAGCGTCAGGTCGGGGTAGCCGAGCCGCAGCGTCCCCGACGCCGAGGCGCTGAAGTCGTCCTGGTCGAAGGCCCACTCGGCGCTGATCGACGCCGCCCACAGGTTGGCCGCGTCGGCCCCGGTGAACGTCAGCCCGAGCCGCCCGAGGCCGGTCGAGTCGGCGGTCCAGCTCGGCAACCAGCTGCGCGGGAGCATCGTCGGCAGGGCCTGATACGCGAGCCGCCGCATCGCCACCGGCTGCGGTGGCTCCGCGGCGAGCGGGGCGCGGGTCTCCGCCGGCGCCGGCGCGGCCTCCGCCGCCGCGAAGGGCAGCCGATAGAGCTCGAAGCCGTCGAACGTCCAGCCCGCGTAGACCAACGTCGCGCCGTCGGGGGAGACGGCGGGATCGAACGCCCCGGTGAGGACGTTGGTCAGCTGCCGGGTCGCGCCGGTGGCGAGCTCGCGCGCGTAGATGTTGTACACACCGTCCGGATCGGCGCTGTAGACGAGCCAGCGCCCGTCTGCGGTCACCGTCGGGTCGAGCTCGACCGCGCGGCCGGCGGTCAGCGCCTCGAACGCCCCGCTCCGGGTGTCCACGCGGTAGAGGTCGCGGTTGCCGTGGGTGTGCATGGAGACGTAGAGCCAGCGCCCCGTCGGGTCGGCCACAGGGTCGTTGATGCGGCCGTCCGCCGCGGGTGGATCGATGCGCTGCACGATGTCGCCGCTGGTCAGGTCGACGGCCTCGAGCCAGGTGCGCCCCCAGCTCGCGGCGACGTACCAGGCGCGCGCGCCGTCGGCGCTGATCGTCGGCGCGTGCGCGCGGCGGGCGCGGGCGAGCGCCCGGGGGGTCCGCCGCGAGAGCCCGGGCAGCGCGGGGATCTCGGCGAGCTCGCCGTAGGAGTTGACCTGGCGATAGGGGCGGCTCGTCGCGTAGACGATGCGAGCGCCGTCCCGGGAGAAGTCGAAGTCGCCACAGCCCCCCTCGCAGCGGATCACGTCGCGCGGCGCCCGCGCGTCGGCGGCCGAGGCCATCACGAGGTGCGCGGCGGTGTGTCCGTCGCTCCGGACCCAAGCGAGGGCCGCGCCGTCCGGGGAGAAGCGCGGGCTCCCCTGGTACTCGCCGCCGGTCGTGAACCGCTCGCCGACGACGAGCCCGGCGGCCTCGATCCGGGCTCGGGTGGCTTCGGCGCGGCCGCGCAGGTCCACCTCGAGGTCCTCGTACCAGTCGACGAGGCGCTTGCCGGTGGTGCGCCGGGCGACCTGGTTGAGCGAGTACGGCACGAGGCGCCGCCCGTAGGCCGTCGCGAAGCGCTTGACGGCCTCCTCGCCAGCCTCGGCGGCGATCTTCGTGAAGAGGTAGCCGCCGTACATGTACCAGCTGGTCCCGCGGGGATGCTCGAGGGGGAACCCCGTCAGCTCGGCGAGGGACGGCAGTCGCCCGCTCAGCGCCGCGGTGCGTATGAACATCTCCATGCGGCTCGCGCCGACGCGCCCTCCGCCCGTGCGCGAGCTCTCGATCCACACGGCGATGCCCTCGGTGACCCAGCGCGGCAGCGCCTGGTTCGGTTTGATGACGCGGCCGAAGGCGGTGTTGAAGACCTCGGGCACCCCGGTCGCGTTGTCGAGGTGGGCGATGTGCGTGTATTCATGAAAAACCAGCAACTTCAGCCAGTTGGCGAAGTCGCCCAGCTCACTCTCGGGCTCGGGGGGCCACGCGTACAGGGTGATCGCGTTGAAAGGGATGACCCCCGCGAAGCCGTTGGAGCCGTCGCCCTCGTCGGTCAGCACGACCTGGACGCGCTCCTGTGGCGTCCAGCCGAGCGCCTCGCCCACGACCGACCAGGCCTCCTCGCAGTAGCTGGCGGCCTCGCGGGCGAGCGCCTCGCCCCCGTCATAGCTGTGCACCACGAAGTGCTCGGTCTCGATGGAGAACCAGCGGCGCGCCGGGTCGGCGCCGGCGCGCGTGGGCGGCGCCGTGAAGACCACGGTCAGCGCGGCGATCACGGTGGCGGCGCGGAGCATCCCGGCGACCTTAGCCGCGGAGGCCCTCCAACTCCACTCCAGCGACGCGGTGACGCCGCCGCGGGCCTTGGAGGGGTTTCAATATCCAGGCACGAGGCGTGCGTAGGCACGCTCCTAGGGCCCGCGCCAGAATAAGTCGGGCGTCTTCCGAGCTTTCGGGGACGCGCAGATGGCGGCGGATCCGCCGGCAAGACGACAAGTTATTTCGGCACGGGCTCTTAGCGCTGGTAGGCCGCCTGGATGAGGCCACCCATGTTCGGGTGTGTCCCGCTCGAGACGACGGAGCTGGTGATGCCCTTGCGGCGATAGGTCACGACGTCGAAGCCCTGACGGCTCTGGACCGACGGCGCGCGATCGGGGGCGACGTCCTCGGGGTGGCCCGCCACCTGGATGACGCTCATCCGCTCGCCGTCGACGTCGTAGTTGTAGAGGACGGCCTCACGACCGTCGACGCGGGTCAGGCGGGCGCCGGTGAGGCGCACCCGCGGATCGCCGTCGAACGGGACCTCGACCGGGAACGGGACGTTGTCCTGGAGGAACTGCCGGATCTGACGCTCCGATCCGCGGACCTCCATCGGGAGGTTCGTCTGGTGCGCGGCGACCGCCTCGGTCGCGACCCGGTCGGTCGCGTCCACGCCGCCCGGGCCGATGAGCGCGGCGACCAGCACGGCGGCGGCGGCGAGGCCGATCCCCGTGGCGATCCAGCTCGGCACGGTGCGACGCGGTGCCTTGCGCGGCTCCTCGCGAGGGAGCGGCGTCGGGGCCTCGTCGAGGGCAGCGAGCACCCGATCGCGCAGCCCGGCCGGGGCCGTCACGCGCGGGGCCGCGTCGCGCACGCTCTGCAGCAGCCGCCCCTCACGGGCGATGAGGCCGCGGCAGCGCGGGCACGCCTCGACGTGCGCCTCGAAGTCGCCCTGCTCGAGGTCGGCGAACTCGCTGTCGAGGTAGACGTAGATCGCGTTGTCGATGTCGTCGCAGTTCATGGGGACGCCGTTCGCGAGTGTCGGGGGATCAGTTGACGCCGGACGCCTTCTTGCGGGCCCGGTAGGCATCGAGCGAGACCGCGCCGGTCTCGTCTCGGGCCTCTTCGCGCGGGATCACGCCGAGCTCGACGGCGTAGTCGAAGAGCACCTCCTGGAGGCGCTTGCGACCGCGGAAGAGGCGCGACATCACCGTGCCCACGGGGCACTCCATGATGTCGGCTATCTCCTTGTAGGAGAAGTCGTGAAGGTCGGCGAGGATCACCGGGAGCCGGAAGTTGTCGGGCAGCCCCTCGATGGCCTCGCGCACGTGCTCGGGGAAGAGCTTCGAGAGGTAGTCCTTCTCCGGGGAGTCGTAGAAGTGCGAGCGCTCCGAGACGATGTCGCTGCTGAGCTCTTGGTCGCTCGCGTCCATCGACAAGATGACCTGCTTTTTGCGCCGGTTCTTGTTGATGAACGTGTTCGTGAGGATCCGAAAGAGCCACGCCTTGCAGTTCGTGCCCTGCTCGTAGCGGTGCCAGAAGCGGAAGGCCTTGAGGAAGGTCTCCTGAACGAGATCCTCGGCGAGGGCTGGATCACGAGTCATGTAGACGGCAGCGTTGTAGAGGCTGTCCATGTGCGGGAGGGCCTCATCGTGGAAGGCCGCCCGCGCCGCCTCTTCGTCCCGCTTCGCTCGCCCGACTCCAAAGATCATCGGCTCCCCCTCTGCTGTCCCGCTCCCGGGCCGCTCCGACCCAAACTCAGTGCGCCGAACACCACCCTCCTCGGGGGTATTCCGTGCTCCAACCAAGTTGTCCCCTGTGTCCCCAGTCATCGCCCGTCCCTCTGCCGAGTGGTTGTCCCAAACGCGTCTGCGACGTCGCGTTCGGGACTGTAGACGCCCCCTCGCAGGGTTTCGTTTTCAGGTTCTTTCGCTGCGGCCCCCGGCGATCCCCGCCAGAGGGCTCCGTACCGCCTGGCGCGGGGCCGGGCGGCGCTTGTAAAAGCTGTGTCACGGTTACCCCGCGCGCCGCGAACGGCCCGCGCGGGCACCGCTACTGGATGACCGCGCGCCAGTCGGAGTCCGGAGAGAACGTAGAGCTGGCGTAGGGGAACCAGAGGTCCCACAGGCACGGCACCGACGGGCTCCCCCAGGCGTCGGTCCAGCGGTCGCTGTCGCCGTCGTGCGAGGTGCAGCCCTGGTTGTCCGGCGTACCGACGTGCATCGAGCCGTCGAAAGACGCGAGCTGATTACGGATGAGGTTGGCCGCCGCGGGGATGGCCGCCTCGCAGGCCGCGGGGAGGAACAGCGCGACCCACCCCGGGACCTGATCCTCGATGCGGTAGGTGAAGTAGTCACAGCAGTCGTCGTAGTAGAGGCAGTACTGGTCACCGAACACCGTCGCGACGAGGTCGTCCCAGCTGTCGATCGCCGGCAGCCCGTTCGAGCCATCGCCGAATATCAGCGGCAGCAGCTCGCGCTCGAGCAGGGCGTTCACGAGCGGCCCGTAGGTCATACCGCTCACCTCGTGTTCGGCGATGTGGAGCGCGAGGCCGTAGTCGACGCCGGCGGCGAGCGGCGCGCTCGGGCGGAACCCGTAGATCTCCTCGAGCGGGATGTTCTTCCAGCCGCAGTTCTGGAGATCGCCGGTGTTCTTGCACTCCGGGCTGAACTTCCAGTGGAAGCGCACGTGGGTCCACACCTCCGCCGCGGCCCCGGCCGGGAACATCGCGCCGTCGAAGCCGCCGCTCGGGACCGACGGCTCCGCGTCGAGGGTGAGGTCCGACAGAAAGCGCAGGTCCTTCAACACCTCGGAGATGGTCTGGCCGGACACCTGGACGTTGTCGCCGAGCGCGGCGGCGGTGAGCGCCTGAAGGCCGGCGTTGGCGGCGTCCACGACGATCCCGCCAATGACCGTCGGGTGCCCGCCGCCGTCGACGAGGTAGCCGCAGACCGTGCCGAGGGTCCCGCTGGCGTTGGTGCAGGACCACTTCAGCATGAGCGCCCCCGGCTCGGTGAAGAGCTGGGTGATCGCGCCGACGACCGAGCCGAGGGTCCCGCTGGTGCCGCTGACGAGGTCGGCGCGGGTCTCGACGCGGTAGTCGCCGCGAAAGCGCGGCGGCAGGTCGAGGACGTAGATGAGCTTGGCGGCCGTCTCGCCGGCCTTCACGTGGACCGCGTCGGCGCACCCGACGGCGCGCACCGTGGCGCCATCTGCAGGCCCGACGAACTGGAGGGTCCAGACCTGCTCGCCGTCGGCCTCGAGCCCGGGGAGCTCGAAGAGCTGCGCCTGCTGAGCGAAGCCGTAGGGCCCGGTGACGAGGTCGGGCTGCGGCTGCTGGCCGCCGGCGTCGGGGTGGACGCTGCCGCAGCTCGACGCGCCGCCCTCGGCGCGAAAGAGGCGCAGGGAGAACGAGGCGACGCCGGCGGCGCCGACGTACTCGTGGGAGACGAGCAGCACCGGCGTGGCCGGGATCGTGTAGACGACGACGAAGCTGACCTCGCCGGCGTCCGGATCGCTGCCGACCTTCGCCGTCACCGTGGCCGTGCCCCCGGCGTCGAAGGAGCGCAGCTGGACCTTAGCGACGCCGTCGACCCCGGTGTAGGTCGACAGGGCCGAGAGCCGGGCGAGGGTGTCGGGGGCGTCGCTCGACCACCTGATCTGCGCGTCGGCCTTCGGCTGACCGGCCGCGTCGAGGTAGCGCACGGCGAGCTCGCGCTCCTCCCCGGCGACCAGGTTCCAGGTGCAGTAGGTCGCGCAGGGCTGACCGTCCGCGCTGGTCAGGCCCGGGGCGTAGCCGAGGTGGTTCGACCCCGCGGGGGTGGTGTCGACGGGCGGGAGCGCCGTGTCCACGACGGCGGTGTCGCTCGGCGTGGTGTCGTCGGGCGGCGTCGTGTCCTGCGGGACCACGGTGTCGGTTTCGACCTGTTGGCCGCCGTCGTCGCCGCAAGCGAACAGCGCGAGGGCGAGGGCGAGGGGCGCGAGCTTCTTCATTATGATGCACCGTGCGTGATTTGGGGCGAGATCCTATCAACCCGTCGCCGCCCGCCGCAATGGGGATCATCTCCGCGGTCGCTTCCCCGCCACAAGAGCCGCTGTGAACCTGCGAGTTCGACCCGTCGATTCGGTTGCGGGGCGCAGCGCCCGGGGAGCGGTCGAAGACCTGCCGTTTCAGGTCAATCTCGCCACCGCCTGGCCGGCTTCGCGTTGGCCAGGCGGGCCTTTCAGGGTTTCCTTCGCGGGGTGCGGGGCGCAGCGCCCGGGTATCGGTCGGGCCA
>PHBI01000231.1 GCA_002841945.1 Deltaproteobacteria bacterium HGW-Deltaproteobacteria-14 | reverse complement strand
CGCCGCCGCCGGCGGTGACGAGCTCGGTGGCGCCGCGCCGGACGGCCGCTCGACCGCCGCCTCCGCCGACGAGGCTGCCGCCGTAGGTCCCGCCGGTGCCGCCGCCGCCGCCGTAGGCCGCGACCCCGCCGGTGAACTGCCCGCCGCCGCCGACGATGATGGTCAGCGTCTCGCCCGGGGTCACCGCGAAGGTCGCGGTCGCGAAGCCGCCGCCGCCGCCGACCGAGAAGTTCACGCCGTCGGAGGTCGTCCCGCCGCCGGCGCCGCCCGCTCCCCACAGCTTGGCCGTCAGCGAGGTCACCCCCGCCGGCACGACGAAGCTCTGGTTGGCGCCGGTGTAGCTGAAGACGTTGCAGTCGATCCCCTCGCAGGGCTGGGGGGCGGTGGGCGTGCAGGTGTTCGGCGCGGTGCAGGCGAAGCCCGTGGCGCAGGCGGGGCTGCACACCGGGACGTCGCACTCGGCGCCCGACCACCCGGCCGAGCACGCGCAGGTGTCGGGCGCGACGCAGTCCTCGTTCGCGCCGCAGGCCGGAGCGCACACCGCCGTCGCGCAGCTGGCCCCGGTCCAGCCGTCGTCGCAGGCGCAGGTGCCCGGGGCGGCGCAGTGGCTGTTGAGGCCGCACGCCGGGGCGCACACGGGGGCGTCGCAGGCGCCGCCGATCCAGCCGTCGTCGCAGGTACACACGCCGTTGCCGGTGCAGTCACCGTTGGCGCACGCCGGCGCGCAGCGGTAGTTCGTCGGGAGCCCCGGGGCCCAGGTGTAGGTGAAGGTCGTCGCGCCGTCGGAGGTGCCGGTGTACTCGGCGCGGACCGGGGCGGTGGGGTCGCCGAAGGTGAGCTGCTCGGCGGCGCAGTCCCCGAGGTCGACGTCCCACTGGACGTAGGGGTAGACGGCGCCCGCCGCGATCACGCCGTCCACCACGCCGTCGTCGGCGGTCGAGGCGTCCTCGGCGCTGCCGCGGGTGCGCAGGCGGCAGGTGCCGACGCCGCTCGGGCCGCTCTTCACGCCCAGGGCCACGTTCCAGTAGCGCTTCTCGGCCGGCGCGCCGCCCGAGGTCAGCGTCTCCGCCCCCCGGTAGATCGCGACCTGGTAGAGGACCGCGTCGGGGTCGACCGCGCCGAGCTGGAGCACGCGCGGGGTGCACGCGCTCACGCCGTCGTCGCCGGGGGTACACTGGTTGCCGCTCGCGGCGGGGTCGACGTCGACCGCGACGTCGGCGGCGAAGTCGAGCGCGGTGGGGGTGGTGCAGTCGAGGGCGAGCGCGTCCATCGTCAGCTCGGTGACCGTCCCGCCCGGGCCGGCGGTGCACGCGAAGCCCAGCACGAAGGTGCGCGCGCGGGCGCCGCTGGCGTCGAACAGCAGGGCGAGATCCTCGCTGCCGTCGAGCGCGCACACCCCGTCGGCGCCCGGGTCGCAGCAGTCGAACTTGGCCGCGCAGAAGACGTCGTTGAAGCTGACGGCGACGTCGAAGAAGCCCTGGGTGGCGGGGCGCATCAGCGTGACGTCGAACCGCACGGCGGCGTCGACGTTCGCGGAGCACGCGAACTGCTGGCTGAGGGGCGCCAGCGCGGTCGGGTTCTGGAAGTCGAGGGCGGCGCCGACGACGCCGGTCGGGGAGCCCGCGGCGAACGCGCCCGCGTCGGTCGCGCCGACGTCGCCGGCGTAGACGCCGACCACCCAGACGCGGACGGTGTTGGGGGTGGCGGCGGCGTCGCAGGGGCCGACGTAGGAGGCGGAGCCCGCGCTGTCGCCGTGCGCGCTCGAGGTGACGCGGCGCTGCCAGACGACGTCGGCCGCCGTCCGCACCTCGAGGTCCCAGACCACGTCGCCGACCCCGGCGAGGTTCAGCGCGGCGACGTCGATCGCGACGCGGGGGCCGGTGATCGCGGGCGTGGGCTCGCCGGCGTCGATGCAACCGGCGAGCAACGCTACGGCGACGGCGCTCGCGAGCACGCGCAGCATAGGGACGCTCTCGGTTTGGGTTCGGGAGGCGGAGGCAGAGCACCTCACCGCCGTTTTGTACCCGATGTGCGCCGCACAGACAAGCGTCCGGCCGTGGTAAGCATCTGCTTCAGAATGCAGTCTGAGGCCGCATTGGTGCGACGCGGCAATCCCCGGCGTCGAGCGCAACCAGCGGATCGCACCCTACCGGGCGGCGGCGCGCTCCCACTCGATGAAGCGGCGATCGACCGTCTCGATGTGGTCGCGCAGCCAGTTGCCGAGGAAGAGGCCGACGGTGAGCGGCAGCACCTTGCGTGTGGCGTTGCGCTCGATGAGGTCCTTGACCTGTCGCTTGAGCGCCAGATGCGTGGCCCGGTGGCTGCCGAAGGCCGGGTAGTGGTGGGCCTGCATCAGCCCCTCCTCGGCGGAGAAGTGGAAGTCGGTGTAGTCGTAGACCGCGCGCAGCGCCGCGCCGAGCACCTCATCGCCGCGCCCGGCCACGATCGCCTCGTGCAGCTCGTTGACGAGCGCGTACCAGCGCCTGTGCTGGGTGTCGACCTGGGGATGTCCGGTGACGAGGTCCTCGGTCCAGCGCGCGAATTCCATGGTGCCTCGTTCGTGGGCGCGGGTGCGGTTTCAGAGGTATCCAACGGACGGACGCCGCCGGAGCTGAAGGGGAGGTTTCACGCCCGTCGCGGTGGGGCGCTCACGGCGAGGCGCCGCCGCGCCCGTGTGCTATGAAGCGGCCATGACCACCGACGAGCACTCAGATCCCCGGGCAGCGGCCCCCGACGCGGAGCTCGACGCGGCGGCGGCGGCGGACCTCGACGAAAACGTCATCGAGGCCACCGTCCACAGGCTCGAGGCCCTCGGGCTCGAGTTCGCCACGAGCTCGAACCCGAAGCTCGAGAAGATGGGCCTCGATCGCTTCCGCCGTCACGACGCGCGGTTCGCCCCGCTGGCCGGCGACGAGGTCGTCCACATCCTCGACGACGCCGAGCGCGAGCGCATCCGCGCCCTCAAGCGGCGGGTCATCCTGGTGGCCTTCGGGATCGGCGCGCTGTCGGGGCTCATCTCCTCCATCGCGTCCTTCGCGCTGAGCGTCCCCGAGCACGTCACCACGACGTTCTGGGAGGACGTCCGCGACTTCGTGATCGTCAACGGCGTCACCATCGTCGCCACGATGATCGAGGTCGCCATCATCTACCGGGTCGCCCTGCGCTCGGTGCACCTCATCGCGCGCGAGGCCGGCATTCAGCTCGTCCCGCGCGGCGACGCCCCCGAGACCGACGAGCAGCGCGCCGTCGCCCTCGCCCTCGCGCGCGCCGCCCTCGAGCTGCCGAGCCCGCCGCAAAATCCCTTTGGGATCGACCCCTTCCGGGAGGTCTCCAAGTGGCGCCTGGTCGCCGCGACGCTGCTCTACAAGCTCAAGATCAGCATCACCAACTTCGTCCTCCGCCTGCTCATCCGCCGCGTGGGCGGCCGCGCCATCGTGAAGGCCTACCTGACCTTCACCGACGTCCTCGTCACCGGCGCGTGGGACGCCCTGGTCGCGTGGCGCATGATGCGCCAGGCGAGCATCCGGGCCCTGGGCCCCTCCGCCTGCGAGACGCTGCTCGGCGACATCCTGCGCGACGAGAAGGAGGTCCGCCGCGCGGTCCTCACCGCGATGCTGCGCGCCGTCGCCACCACCATCGTGCGCGGCCGCGAGGTGCACCCGAACCTGCTGGCGCTCATGCGCTCGATCTACCGCCGCGCGGGCGCGGTCGAGGTCCCCCGGCTCGACGACACGGCCGCCTTCCTCACGGCGCTCGCCGACCTCACCCCCCACGAGCGCGGCCTCGTCTACGAGGTGCTCGTCCTCGCCTCCTTCCCCGACGGCCACGTGTCGCGCGCCGAGGTTCGCTTCATGCGCGCCGTCTTCGCCCGCGACCACCTCGCCCCGGACCCCGCGAAGCTCAAGCGACTCTGCCGCAGCTTCGTCCACGGCGACGCCCTCCAGCGCGCCGCGATCCGGGCCTGCATCGTCCCCGACGCGGCCGCCTGACTCCGACGGCGCGCAGGGGCTCTTCTCCGTGTCCTCCGTGTCCTCAGTAGTGAAAACGGGGCGCTTGGACACGCCGGGGCTCTCAACCGCGCGGTGCTACGCTCAAGTGACCCGCATTGCGCCTAGCTCAGGCCCGCTCCGCCCTCTGCGGAGCGCAGGGCGCCGGGGGTGTGTCCGGTCCAGCGCTTGAACGCCCGGTGGAACGCGCTCGGCTCGGAGTAGCCCAGCAGATAGGCGACCTCCGCGATCCCGATCTTGGGGTCGGCGAGGTAGCTCAGCGCGAGGTTCTTGCGGTAGCCCTCGAGCAGGGCGTCGTAGCTCAGGCCCTCCTCGCGCAGGTGGCGCTGCAGGGTCCGCTCCGACACGTGCAGGCGCGCCGCGATGTCCGCGAGCGTCGGGGGGCCCTCCGACAACGCCGTCGACAGCTCGCGCGCGATGCGGGCGGCGAAGCTCTGGGGGGCGACCGGCCGCGCCGCGAGGAGCGCCTCGGCGTGGCGCTCGATGACGCGCCACAGGCGGGGATCGGCCGCGGGCACGGGGCGCAGCATGTCCGCGGCGGCGAACGCGACGCGGTTCACCCCGGCGGAGAAGCGCGGCGCCACGCCGAAGACGCGCTCGTGCTCTGCGGCCCGGGCGGGGGCGGGGTGGTGGAAGGCGACCTCGATCGGGACCACCGGCGCGGCGGAGAGCTGGCGGCCGATGACGACGAGGGAGCTCAGGGTGAACTCGATCGAGTGGCGGTGCTGCCCGAGCTCCTGGCCCGGCACGCCGCCGCGAAACGCGTGGTCGACCTGGGTCCGCCCGGCGCCGTCGCGGACGGTGAACTCCGCGGCGTCGTGCTCGAGGCGGTTGTAGCGCGCCAAGCGCTCGAGGGAGGCGCGCAGGGTCGGCGCCGTGCGGACCGCGTAGTCGAGGACGTCGAAGACCCCGGGCTGGAGGAGCTCGGCCGTGTGCAGGCCGAGGTCGGCGTCGCCCGTCTGGCGCTCGGCCTCCGCCCAGAGCGCCGTCTCCACGGTGAGCGCCATGCGGGCGTCCGGATCCTCGGCCGTCGCCGGATCGAACCCGACCGCGTCGATCAGCGCCCTGGGATCAGCCCCCCTGAGGGCCGCAGCCCCGACAATCATCGCGCCGATGCGCGCCGACATCTCGATCGCCATGTTCACTCCGGCTGGGCCCCCTTTTTACCGCCTCGCCCTCCCGACGACCAGGGTGGCGCCATCGGTCAACGCATTCGGCGCCAGCGGTCACTGCCATCCCCTCAGAGACGCGCGATGGTGGGACCACACCGCGCTGACGCGGCACCTCAAGGAGTCCCCCATGCGTCGCTCGATCCTGATCACCTCGTCGCTGCTGGTCGCCCTCTTCACCGCCCCGATCGCCCGGGCCGACGCCCCGGCCGTGCGCGCCGCCGACGCGCCGGCCCGCGGCGGCGTGCGCGTCGACGTCGAGCTCGACCCGATCGCCTTCGCCCTGTCCGGCCACTCGCTGCACGTCGGCGTCGGCTTCGACCACTTCCGCTTCGACATCGGCGCCTTCGCGATGGAGCTCCCCGAGTGGGCGCACGGCAACGACGGGTTCAGCGCGAGCTTCGACGGCTTCGGGATCAAGGTCCACGCGTTCCTCGAAGACGACGGCACGGGCCCGTTCGTCGGCGTCGCGGCGGGGATCAGCGACACCCTCGTGGCGCGCTCGGGGACGCACCTCGCGGCGCGGGACACGAACCTCAGCGTCGGGGCCGAGATCGGCTGGCTCGTGCCGATCGTCGAGGGCCTGTACGTGAAGCCCTGGGTCGGCGTCGGCTGGGTGTTCGGCACCGAGGACGTCGTGCTCGACGGCGCGCGCTACGAGAGCCAGCCGCTCCAAATCTTCCCGACCGTCCACCTCGGCTACGTGTTCTAGACGCATTGCTGGTCGGCATTGCGCCTAGACGATCTAATTTGGGCGGGGCTCCGCCCCCCCCGGCGCTCCGAGGTCGGCGCAGCCGGGCGTCACGCGCGGCGCGTCCCCGCGGGCCAGGCGCGGATGAAGCGCCGCTGGGCCTCGGTCTCCGGGCAGCCGCTCCCGCGGGCCGCGCGCAGCGTCGCCAGCGCCTCGTCGGCGCCCACGCCGCGCTCGCGGAGCCAGCAGCCGCCGACCGCCCCGGCGCGGCCCAGACCTCCCGCGCAGTGGATGACGACGGACCTGCCGGCGTCGACCTCGCCGGCGATCGTCGCGAGCAGCGCGGCCACGGCGGTGGGGTCGCCGGGCGCGTGCCCGTCCGGGATCCGGAGCCGGTACACGGTGATCCCGCGCGCCTCGGCCTCGGCCTGATAGCCGGAGATCCGCAAGCGATCGAGCTCGTCGTCCTCGAGCAGGCAGACGAGGACGTCTACCCCGTGCGCGTCGCGCAGATCGTCGAGGTCGCGGGCGAGGGAGCGCCGCCAGCGCCCGTTGCGACCGTCCTGGTGTTTTCCGGGGGCGAAGGTCAGCCCCACCGCCCCAGCGGCGGCGCGGGGCAGCCAGTCGACCCGGATCGGGTGCGTCTCGGACGTCTTGAACACGACAACCTCCGCGGGATCGGAGCCTCAGCCGTCGACTCGCTCGGCGTCCGCCTCCGGGACGACCGCGAGCGCGCCGCGGGTGTCCGGGCCGACCAGGCTGAGGCGCCCGGCGTCGCCCGAATGCCGCGCCTGGATGCGGGCCACGGCCAGGCGCGCGGCGCGCTTCTCGCTGGCGTCGCGCAGCATCCCCTGGGTCCGCTCGCCCAGCTGATCCACCATCGCCAGCGGGGCGCACGCGCCGAGGCCCTCGATGGCGGCGATCCGGACCTCCCGTGCGGGTTCGTCGAGGAGGCGCGCGAGGGACTCGATGGCGCCCGGCGTGCCGACCTGCCCGAGGCACCGCGCGGCGGCGGCGCGCACGGCCGGGGCGGCTACCGTGAGGTGCTCGATGAGCAGGCCGGTGCTCGGCGGTCGGGCGAGCTCCGCGAGGGCGTCGAGGGCCGCCGCGCGGGGCTCGGCCGGGGTGCTCGGGCTCCGCAGGACCTCGTTGAGCGCGGCCTCGCCGGCCTCGTCGTGGAGAAAGCGCGCGGCGCGGACGCGGACGAGCAGGTCGCGGTGGGTCAGGCACGAGCGGGCGAGGGCGTGCGCGGCCTCGCTGTCGGGGATCGTGGTCGCGAGCTCGAAGCAGCGCAGGCGGTAGTTGGGCTCCTCGTCGTGCATGACGCCGCGGGCCAGCCGCGCGGCGGTGTCGAGGCCGTCGTCGATGGCGCTGACGACGGCGACCAGCAGCGAGATGTGGTCGGCGAGCGCGCCCGGGTCGACGTTCCCGACGGGCTGGCGCGCGATGACCTTGCCGCGGCTCGTGCGCAGGTCACCCACGGCGAGGAGCTCGAGGATGGGGCGCCGCACGGCGCCGCTGAGCCGCGAGACGATGTCGTGGGGGCTCCCCGGGGCGCTGATGCGGACGCGCTCGTCGAAGCCGGGGACGCCGACCTGGATGTCCTCGCCGCCCATCACCGCGCGCAGCTGGCTCCCGACTCTCTCGCGGTGCAGCATGAGCCCGGAGGGCAGCTGCGCGTCGACCGCGATCTCGAAGAAGCCCTTGTCACGCCGGTCGAGGTCGGCCATGTCCACGCTGACCTCGACCGCGCGCCCGGCGACCGTCCCGACGAGCGCGCGCGGGCGCTCGGCGTGCGGCAGCAGGCGGAGGCCGCGGTGCCGCTCGGCGGCCATGACCGCCGCCGGTTGCCAGCGCGGGCGCAGCGCACGGCGGTTCAGCCACGTCAGCAGCCCTGTGAACAGCGCCGTGGACAGCACCGAGATGAGCACGACTTCCATGGACCGATGATGCAACGGCGAGCCTCGGGGATCCAGGTCATACCGGCCCCCCGCGCCGCCGGTCACGGGCGGAATGCGCTCACGGCGTGCGCTACCGACGGCTCCCCGCGGCGTGTCGGTCGCGGGCGGGATGTGCTCTCGCCGCGGCGGTGGAGAGCGCCGGCGACACCGCTCGAGAGGGGCCGCCGCCGGGCGCCCGCCGCGAGTTGTCCAACGGAATCCTTCATGGTACGGGGGGGGTAGAGCGGTGCGAAGCGTCGTCCCGCCAGGCATGCAAATAGGGACCGGTGCCGGAGTAAGTTGATCGGATGGCCAAGGAGGCGTCGTCTGGTGCGTGTCCCCGGAAGCGAAGGCAGACCGGGCGTCTTCCGAGCTTTAGGGGACGCGCAGATGGCGGCGGATCCGGCGGCAAGACGACAGGTTATTTCGGCACGGACCCGAACTACAGTAAGTCGAGGGGGCAATAATGGCACGATTGAGTCACATCCTGATTGCGCTGGTCTTGACGCTCGGGGTCGTCGGGACGGCGTACGCGGAGGCCGGTCCGTCGGATGACGAAATCCGCACGATGACTCAGAAGTACGTCGAGGCATTCGAAGCCAAGGGCTCGGGCGCGAATGTGTTCAACGCGAAGCGCATCCTGGAGTGGATCAGCGGTGAGGACGCGCAGATGAAGCAGGCGGCCCGCGGCATGTACATGGGGTACAAGGCCGAGTGGGACAAGGAGCTCGGCTGGGAGGAGACGAAGTCGCAGAAGCACTTCAAGGAGATGCAGGCGTCGCTCGACGCGATGGCCGAGGCCGGGGGGTGTGATCCAGAACAGTGGGTAGCGCTCATGCTGCCGCGTTCTTCCTGGAGTCCCAGAAGTCGTCCCACCA
>PHBI01000230.1 GCA_002841945.1 Deltaproteobacteria bacterium HGW-Deltaproteobacteria-14 | reverse complement strand
GACTTGCACCCGGCGAACGCGAGCGCGAGCGCCAGCGCGGTGACGGGGGCGAGGTGCTGGATCAGGCGTGGGTTCGTCATGGGCGCTACCCTACACCGTCGCGACCGCCGGTTCACCCGCGGGGCGCTCCGGTGCGCGCGGCGTCGGCGCCCCACTGGGACCAGCCGGTCAGCGTCGCGTCGCCGGTGTCGATGCCCACGAGGTGTCCGTCGTCGGTCCCGACGTAGAGCCAGCCGCCCTCGACGATCGGCTGCGAGCGGACGGGGTGGCCGACGGCGAAGCGGCGCTGCACCTCGCCCGAGGTCGGATCGAGCTGGAGCACCGAACCGGCGAGGGTGCCGACGAACACGTGCCCGCCGGCCTCTGCCGGGGGCGCCGCGAGGAAGCCGCCGGCCTTCGCGAGGTCCCCCGAGAGCTTGTGGGTCCACCGCTTCGCGCCGGTCGCCGGGTCGGTACACACGACCTCGTCGCCCATCGTGTTGACGTTGCCCCAGCGGGTCGCGAGCACGCGGGAGCCCTGAAACGCCTGCATCGAGAAGACGTTGTTCTGACCGACGTTGCCGAAGGCCGCCGCCGGGTTCGCGGCGGCTGGAGCCCCGCCGGCGAAGCCGTTGGCCGCGTCGTTGCCGGCCGCCTGCGCCGCGAGCTCGGACTTCGACTGGACCGCGTGATCGAGGTAGGCTGCCGTCTTCTTGGCGCCCACCCACTTGGCGCGCCCGCCTGCGCCCGCGCGCACCACGACCTCGGCGGCGGCCTCGCCCGCCTTGTCGTCGCGCCGGGTGTAGTAGATGTCGCCGGTGGCGGCGATGACCGGGGCCGAGGTCGCGCGGATCTTGCGGGCGGCCTCGATGTGCCCGGTGGCCTGGTCGAGCTTGTAGAGGGTGCCGGCGAAGCTCGTCGCGTAGAGGTGCGTCCCGACCGCCACCGGGGCCGACAGCACGTCGCTGTCGATCCACACCTGCCACAGGATCTCGCCGGTGTGCAGGTCGAAGGCCGCGAGGGCGTGGGTGACGCCGGGGGGGCGCGGCTTGTCGCCGTCGGAGGGCGCGGTGGCGGCGGCGGTCGGCGCCGTTGGGGCCTGCTCCGGGGGGGCGGCGTTGCCGAACGGGCTCACGTTGATGTTGTTGAGCTGCTGTTGCTGCGGCAGCCCCCCGTGGCCTCCGCCGGCGGGGTAGGACGTGAAGACGCGCCCCGAGGCGATGGCCGGGGAGCTGGTGAGGGGGTCACCGAGCCACAGCGACCAGCGCTGCGCCCCGGTCTTGGCGTCGACGACGAAGAGCGTGCAGGACTCGGTGTCGAAGGCACACACGCCCTCGGCGCAGGCCGGGGCGGAGGGGCCGTCGTCGTCGAGGTCGAGCCCCCAGGCGAAGCGGCCGGTCTTGGCGTCGACGGCGTAGAACTCCTTCGAGTGGAAGCCGCCGCTCACGTAAATCTTGCCGTCGTAGAAGGCCGGGGTGGTGATCGGGGCGCCGCTCGGGAGCTTCAGCGCAAAGCCGTCGGCGCGGCGGGCGAGCGCGTCCGCGGACAGCTGACGGGGGGTGACGTGCCCGGGGCGGAAGGTCGTCGGGGGGCCGGCGTATTTGTCCGAGTTGAGCTCGCGCACGAGGGCCGTCACGTCGTCGCCGTCGGGGAGCTGGGGCTCGGCGACCGGCGCGGGAGCCGGGTGATCGGCGGCCGTGGCGGCGGCGGCGGCGCCCGGCGCGGCGGCGCCGCCCCGGGTGAAGGCGAGCTCGACCGCCGCCGGGGTGTCGCCGCCCTCGGGGGCGACGGCGATCGGCGCCGGCGGCTGGTGCGGCTTGACGGCGGGGTCGCGCGGCCCGCAGGCGGCGACGGCGAGCAAGGCGAGGACGGGGGCGAGGTGACGCATCGGGGGCCTCCGGGGTGGGGAGACTTCCTTGATACGCGCCGCGCGGGGGGCGGGTTGTAAGGGGTGTGAAAAAGAGCGGGCGTGGGCGCGGGAGCGGGCGCACTCCGTCGGCGAAGCCGACACGATCCCCCGCGCCAGCGGGGGCGCCGAAGGCGGCGGGGGCGAGCGAGCGCAGGGGCGCCTGGAACGTCTCGCGCAGAGGGTTCCCGCCGCGACGGAGCGGGCTTGCGAGCGCAGTCGCGGTGGGACGCGCGAGGCGTCCCACCGAGGCGGCCCGGAGCGAGCGCCTCTGATCGTCAGCCGATGCCGAGCGCCGCCGCCAGATCGAGGCCCGGGATGGCGTTGCGGTTCTCGGTCACGAGCGTCCGCACGGCGTCGGTGAGGCCCTGCTCGATGAGCTCGCGGCTGAGCCCCTCGACGAAGCGCGGCTCGAGATCCCCGCGCTGGGCCGCGAGGCCGACCCCGAGCGCCGGCGGGGCGCCGTGCTGGGCCGCCTGGGCCGCGCCGACGAGCAGGCGCACGAGGCTCTCGAAGCCGGCCGCCGTGCGGCCGCTGCCGAGGAGCGTGAAGCGCTGCAGCGTCACCTGCCCGCCCCGCGCGATCTCGATCGCCTCGAGCTTGGCGACGGGATCACCGCCCTTGGTGAGCTCGATCGCGTCGCTCCGCAGGTGGATCGCCGAGATCGGGACCGCCTGCGCGGCTTGCCCGGGGGTGCGCGCCGCGAGCAGCGCCGCGAGGTTGCCGGCCCCCACGACGTCCGCGGAGAACTGGCCGCCGGCCGGGATCGTCACCCCGGCGCCCCCCGACTCCTGCGAGAACCCCGACTGCATCTTGAGCGTCGCCGACAACGACGGCCGCGTCAGCTCGGCCGCGCCGACCGCCTCGCCGCCCCCGCCGGCGTCGGGGAGCGACTCGAAGTTCGCCTTGATGGCCCCGAGGGTCTGCATCACCTGCTCGTCCTTGAAGGGGTCGTAGCCCTTCTCGGCCATCTTCGTCCCGGCGATGCCGCGGTCGATGAGCCCGGTGATCTCGGTGCGCGCGCGCCCCGTCAGGTCGACGAAGCCCTCCCCCATCCCGCGGACGACGAAGACGTCCGCCCAGGTGCGCGCCTGGGCGAAGTGCCGCCCGGCGCCGTGGACGCGCATGTTCTGCGCGGGCCACTGGGCGTCGATGAAGATCCCCGGGCTCGCGTTTACCGTCACCCCGTCGCGGCTGACCGAGAGCGTCACCTGGGTCGGCGACGAGGTGCGCACCTCGTGAGCCCAGGAGCCAGCCAGCGTCTTGCCTGCCGGCAGCGTGAACGAGACCGCGAGCTGCTGGAGCGACACCTCCTCGGGGACCTGCGCGTCGACCGACTCGCCGTCCTTCAGCTGCACGGCGGGAGCCGGCCCGGCCGCGTCCTTCGGGGCCAACAGCGCCTCACCCTCGGCGAAGCTCGCGCCCTTGAGCTGCGTCTCCCGCGGTGACGGCCCGCGAGACGCCTCGCCCGTCGCGTGCGACGTGGTCTGCGACGGGGTGGTGGGTCTGTGCTCGAGCTTTGCCATGGCGCTGCCTCGTGTCCGATGACCGACCGGGCCCACGATATCCGGCCCGACCGGCGGCGGCAAGGAGCCGCCGGCCAGCGGGTGTGGTCGGAGACAGCCGGAAGCTCGCCGATGAGCGCCCGAGAACACAGAGCCGAGGCCGACGCTCGATCAGAGCTCGCTTCGCTGCGTCCTGACCAGGCCCCGGAGTCGACTGTTCCAGCCGCTTCGCGGCCTCCACCCGCCGCGCCGGCGGCGTGGACACCGGCCCAAAGCCACGCTTCGCGCGACCGTGGGTCGGTGTCGCGGGGGCCCGGGCTACTCGGCGCTGGCCGGGGCCTCCGCGGCCGGCGGCTCGACCGGGATGCAGGTCGGGGCCGGGACGGCCACGCAGGCGCAGGCGTCGTCGGTGCCGTTCTCCTCGTCCGCGCCGCAGCTGCAGTCGGGGGCCGGCGGGGCCGGCAGCGCGAGGTCGGCGTCGCAGGCCGGGGCCTCGTCGTCGCAGCGGGCGATGAGGTGCCCGACCGCGGTGCCCTGCCCGCCCACCGAGCCGACGCGGTAGACGCCGCCGAGCACGCCGCCGATGTCGCGGTTGGGGAGCATCCACACGCCGCGGAAGACGCCGCCGTTCTGGCCCGAGACCTCCGGGAAGGCCGCGAAGGCCCCCTTGAGGACGCCGGTGTGGCGACGCTCGGCGTCGAGGAAGAAGCCCTTGAAGCGGTCCTTGCCGCCGACCCGGCCCCACACGCCGGCCACGTAGGCCGAGACCTCGCCCTCGGGGCCGTAGACCTTGCCGCCGAACACGCCGCCGCGGGCGTCGAGGCGCTTCCAGTGCAGCCGCATGAGGCCCTGACCGCAGCGGTGCTCGCGGACCGTGCTGACGATGAGGGCGTTGCCCATGTCATCGACCGAGAAGACCTGGTGGTAGCCGTCGAGCAGGTCGGCGAGCGGGATGGTCTTGTGGAACTTGGTCGTGCGGAAGCTCAGGACCCCGGCCAGGGCCGAGGGGTCACGGGGGGCCACGATCCGCAGCAACAACCCGTCGTGGTGCGGCAGGGTGGTCGTGCGGAAGGTGACCGACTTGGGGTCGCCGTCGCGGATGAGCTGGTCGCCAGGCTCAAAGCGGACCTTGCGGAGCACCCGCACGTTCGCGACGTCGCTCGTGATCTCGCCCTGCCACAGGCTCGGCTCGGGGACGTCGGGGTCCAGCGTCGGCTGGCCCCAGAGCACGAGCACCGTCCGGACGACGCGTCCCGGCGGGTCGGCGGGGATCGGGTCCGCCTCGTCGGCCGTCGGCGGCTCGTCCGCGTCGTCGATGGCGTCGCCGAGCTCATCGAAGAGCGGCGCCGGATCGGCGCCCTCGGTGAAGCCGTCGTCCGACGCGTCGTCCGCGGTCAGCGCGAAGCCGGCGTAGGACAGCGTGCTCTCGTCGGTGTTGCCCGTGGTGGTGCCGGGATCGCCACCCGGGTCGCAGGCGCCGAAGGCCATGGCGCCGGCGGCGACGAGCGCGAGGTGGAGGTGCGTACGTGTGATCGTCATGTCCTGCTCCTGGGGTCGTGTTCCGGGCTCCGCTGCCCGGCCCACGCTCCTGGAGCACGGCCCGTACCACATCGGTTTCACGTTGATCTCAAAGGACTTTCGCCCGGCCCGCGGGTCACAACCGTGTCCGCTGGTTGGCGGTTCGCGGCGACACCTGTCACCGAGCGGAGACAGGTGTCGCCGCGTGCGCGGGTCAGGCGCGGGCGGTGGCGCCGCGTCGCCCCAGCACGCCCAGGACGAGGATCGCAGGGAGCACCGTCGGGACGGAGAGGAGCAGCACCGTCACGCCGGCGAGGACGGCGCTGGCGAACAGCGGGCCGTCGCTCGCGCGCACCTGGGGCGCGTCCTCGATGCCGCGGGCGGCCCGCACGGCGGCGACGTCGCGATCGAGCTCCGCCGGGTCGAGGCGGTGGGTGTAGAGGCCGTGCGCGCGGCGCCCGCGTACGAAGCTGCGCCAGACACGACGCGGGCCGGTCCAGGCCGCCCAGCCGACGGTGAGCAGGTTGAGATACCAGCCGACCGGGTGCGGGCCGACGCCGGTCCCGAGCTCGAAGGCCGCGATCTCGCCCTCCCCGGCGAGGTTCGCGCGATAGCCGGTCAGCGCGTGGTGGAGGTCGTGGAGCGGCACGATGGCCTTGCGCGACGCGGTGTTGGGGAAGCGCAGGGTCACGCCGCCGACGCGGACGTCGACCCAGGGGTCGGTGTAGGTCGACTCGTCGAAGCCGCTGGCGGCGAAGTAGGCGGCGCGAGCTTCGCGCAGGGTGATCGCGGGGGACATGGGCGGACTCCTCGGGCTGGAGGGACGCGGGCTACGCGTCGGTGGGGACCACGCGCTCGAGCAGCTGCCGCAGGACGGCGTCGCGCGCGGTCGGCTTCAAGCTGGCGCCGAGCCAGCTGATCAGGACGAAGAAGTACTGGGCGAAGGCGGCGGTCGCGACGAGCATCCCGGGGGTGTCGGGGGGCAGCTCGCCGCGACGGCCAGCGTCATCGACGAGGCGCGCGAGGCGCGCGACGAAGCCGAGGCTCATCCCCTCGTGGGCGCGCTGATTGCCCGGCGCGAGAAAGAGCATCTGCTGGACGACGACGCGGCTGAGCGCCTCGTCGCGCGCGTAGTAGGCGTAGAGGTCGGTGAAGGCGCCCATCAAGCGCTCGAGCAGCGGCGCGTCGCGGGACTCGGCCCGGGCGACCGCCGCCGCCGCCGCCGCGCCGATCTCGGTCACAAACAGGTGGACGAGCAGCGACTGCTTGTCCGGGAAGTAGCTGAAGAGCGTCCCTGCGCCGATACCCGCGCGCTCGGAGATGGCGCGGGTGGTCGTCTTCTCATAGCCGTGCGTCGCGAACAGCTCGCGCGCGGCCGCCCGGATGCTGGCGAGCTTCTCGAGCTTCTTGCGCTCGCGCAGCGACGGGGTCTCTTCGGGGTCGGTCATGGGGCGACGTGATCCACATTTTCGAGCGTGCTCGGATTTGAGCGTGCTCAATTTACTCGCGGGGCCGGTGAGGTCAAGAGGAGACACGCCGGCGACGTCTCAAATCGAGTGTCGAGCCGCGGGGGCGCTGTCGTCGCCGCCTCGCGGCGCAGGGGCGCGCGGCGATGGAGGGGTGGGGGATAGTGCCCACCCCGGTGGGTCATCTGACCCGTCGGACGGGACGTCGCCCACCGAGCGCCTAGCAACGGTGGGCCTCTCGGGGGTGCCGGGGGGCGACGAACGAGCGAACGGATCTTGCAGTGGGTCAGGACACCCGCGTTCGGAGGATCCCGCCGTGCCTTTCGCCCGAGAGAAACGCATCCTGTGCCACTGCGCGTCGGAGGAGTCCTTCGGGCGGCTCCTCGCGGTCCTCGGCGACGCGGCGACGCGCCGGCTCGGGAGCGACGCCTTCGTCCACGACGGGATCACCGTGCGCTGGCTCGCCCGGCCGACGCCCGAGGCGCTGCTGAGCGATCTGCGCGGTCAGTACGTCAACCTCATCCTGCTCGACCTCCGGGGCGAGGGCGAGGCGCTGGCCTCGCAGGCCGCAGCCGCCTTCGAGGTCCTCGACGCGCTCGACGCCGTGGAGGACGCCGAGGGCCGCTTCGCGTTCGACCGCATCCTCGCGCTGCTGCCGCCGACGGCCTCACCCGCGGTCGACGAGCTGGTCCTACGCCTCGGCGCCCGGGGGGTGCGGGAGGTCCTGCGACCGCCGCGCGACGTGCCCGCGGCCGAGGCCGACGCCGCCTTCGCCAGCGCCCTGCTCCGCGCCGTCGCGCGCATCCTGGGCGCCCGCCGCAAGGGCGACCACGCGCTATGCGCCTCGGGCGGCGGCATCACCGGGATCTACTACGAGCTCGGCGCGCTCAAGTGCCTCGACGACTGCCTCGGCGAGGGCGGGGTCAACGACTTCGACATGTTCTTCGGCATCAGCGCCGGCGCCGTCGTCAGCGGCCCGCTCGCCGTCGGCTACAGCGTCGACGAGCTGATGGCGGCCATCGCCGGCGTCCCCGGCGGGCGCGTCCAGCCGCTCGACCTGTGCCTCTTCCGGCTCGGCAACGTCGACGCGTCGAGCCTCCTGCGCCGCGCCGCCCTCGCCGCCCGGACCACCGCCGGCGCCGTCTGGAGCGCCGTGACTGGCCGCCGCGCCCCCGCCGAGGACGAGCTGCTCTTCGACTACGCCGACCTCGTCGCCGCCCCCTTCCGCGCCGATCGCTTCGAGGCCACCCTGCGCGCGATGCTGAGCGCGCCCGGCGGCACCAACGACTTCCGCCGGCTCACCCGCCCGCTGTTCGTCGGCGCGACCGACCAGGACGCCAAGGCGCACGTCGTCTTCGGCGACGAGGAGCACGCCGAGGTGCCGATCAGCCGCGCCATCCAGGCCTCGCTGAGCCTCAACCCGGCCTTCGGCGCGACCGAGATCGAAGGCCGCTACTACGAGGACGGGGCGATCACCCGCACCTCCAACTTCGTCGAGGCCATCCGCCGCGGCAACACCCTGCTCATCGTGCTCGACCCGCTCGTCCCCTACGTCGCCCGCACCCCGGGCTTCGCGAACCGCCGCGGCGTGCTCTACAACATCGACCAGGACATCCGCACCATCTCGTTCACCCGCTACGAGACGACCCGCAAATGGGTCCTGCGCCAGCACCCCGAGGTGAGCTCCTACACCTTCGTGCCGGCCAACCGCCACCGCCGCCTGATGTCCATCAACCCGATGGACCACCGCCCCTACCTCGAGATCTGGCGCGGCGGCTACCTCTCGGCGTTCAATCGGCTGCGCCGCATACGCCACCGCCTCACCGGGGACCTCGCCGCTCACGGGCGCTCGCTCGACCTGTCGCGCGCCGCGGCGGTCGCCGATCGCCTCGAGCGGGTGGCTGAGCCGACCTTCGCCGACTTCTTCCCCGACCGGCACGTCACCCTGCGCCAAGGGCCGCTGTGCCTCGAGCCGCCGCGGCCGATCGCGCGGACCCACGTCACCGCACCCGCCGCCTGAGCCGCCCGCGGGCGCCCGCAGCCCTCGTCCGCACGCACCTCAGAGTTCGTGATTCTTACCGAAGCTGGACCCGGTTCCCATCGTATCGGTCGAGGCCCTGCGTCCTCTGCGGCCGGGGGTGGGCGCGACTGCGTCGCCCCTACCCCCACCAGCTGCGGACTCCGGTCCTCTACCCGCCGTTAGAGGGTGTTTGAGTATTCGGATCGAGCCCGGCGTCGCGTCGTGGTTTCAAGCGGTTACGCAAGGCGGGCGACGGGCGAATCGCTAAGGAAGCCAGGAAGCCTTGATCGGATGGCCAAGGAGGCGTCGTCGGGTGCGTGTTCCCGGAAGCGAAGGCAGACCGGGCGTCTTCCGAGCTTTCGAGGACGCGCAGATGGCGGCGGATCCGCCGGCAAGACGACAAGTTATTTCGGCACGGCCCTTACTTGGCTCAGCGGAACCAGACGCGCTCCTGGTAGTTCCGCGACGGGGTGTCGATACCCCACAGCTTGGACTCGTCGTAGGCGCTGCGGTCGCCGGTGAACGAGCTGACGGGGTAGGTGCCGGCGGATCCGGCGTTGTAGGCGTCGTCGTGGCAGACGCCGTAGTTGCCCCGGTAGGTGGCGTCCGACGACGACCCGGAGAAGCACTGGGCGCTGTGGAACCAGTAGTCGCCGATGTACTTCCAGAAGACGTCGCTGCTGTCGCAGGCCGTCCCCGCGAGGTTGCAGACCCGCGTGACGGCGATGTTGAGCGACGCGTTGCTGTTGGGGAACAGATCGAAGCTCGAGCCGAGGTCGATCACGTAGGCGTCGTCTGCGTCGAGGGCGCCCCCGAGGAGCTGCGTCACCAGCATCTGAGTGCGCGGGAGGGCCGCGCGCCGGGCGCTCGTGAGCGCGTACGAGTCGCCGGCGCCGATGCTGGTCACGGTCCCGCAGCCGCCGTTGAAGAACCCGGCGAGGTTGGAACCGCAGCTCTCGGTGTTGTTGGAGCCGGCGCGGCGGTTCGAGATCAGGGTCCAGCCGCCGCCGGCGAGGTCCATGTCGCAGTACACCTGGAACGGGCCGCCCGCCGCGCCGGGGTCGATCCAGTAGAGCCCGGAGCCCCGGTTGCGGGCGGCCGGGACGTAGTCGAGGCACGACGCCTCGGCGTGGAGCGCGACGCTCAGCGTGTCGGAGACGCTGTCGGTGCCGTCGCTGACGGTGACCTCGAGGGTGACCTGGGCGAGGCCGCCGACAGCGGGTGACGTCAGGGTCGGGGTCGCCGTGGTGGCGCCGGACAGCGTCCAGCCGGCGCTGTCGCCGACGAAGACCCAGGCGTAGTCGAGGGGATCGAGGTCCGCGTCGGACGCGGCCACCGCCAGCGCCTGGCTGCTCGACGGCTCCATGCGCGCGCCCGGAGGGCCGGTGAGGCCGGCGATCTGCGGTGGCGTGTTCGTGAAGACCGGGCTCGCCGCGGTGCCGTCGAAGAGCGCCGCGAAGCTGATGGGCGCGGCGAGGTCGGTGTAGGCGGTCGCGACGCCGGGCGGCGTGCCGTCGAGGGGGTGGCGCGTACAGGCGAGCGCGCCGCCGGCGCCGGTGAGGTCGACCTGCCACTGGACGTAGGGCCAGGTGCGGCCGCTCGGGGTCGTCCCGTCGACGAGGGCGCCGGGGAAGGCCGTGCCGCGGGTCGACAGGGCGCAGTCGGGCGCGGCGGCGGCGAGGCCGAGCAGCACGTTCCAGTAGACCTTGCCGACGCCGAGCTGCTCGCGGCCGAGGCTGACCTGCGCGCCAAAGAGCACGGGCTTGCCCGCGTCCTGGGTGACGCCGGCGCCGGCGCTGAGGTTTCCGGGCCCCGCGGCGGGATCGACCGTCGCGCTGCGGTCCGAGCAGGTGATGGCGAGCGGGTCGAGATAGAGCCGGGTGACGTCCGCGCCGGTGTCGGCGGTGCAGGCGAAGGCGAGGACCGCGGTGCGGGCGCGCTGACCGCCGCCGTCGTGCAGCAGCAGCAGCGGGTCACCGAGGGCGTCGACGCAGTCGAGCTTGGCCGAGCAGAAGACGTCGTCGAAGGCGATGGCGACGTCGAAGAAGCCCTGGGTGGCGCGGCGCGCGACCGTCACGTCGAAGTCCACGGCGACGTCCCGATCGGCCACGCACGTGAACGTGCGCGACACGACGCCCGGGTCGGCGTAGCTCGCGGCCGGCAGGGGGGCGTTGCCCGCGTCGTAGAGGGCGAGCAGCGAGATGGAGACGCGGTTGTCGTTGGACGCGGCGTCGCAGCTGCCGACGTAGCTCACGCTCCCCGCGCCGTCGCCGAAGGCGCTGGCGGAGATGTCGCGCGTCCACACCACGGCGCCCGCCTGGTTGGTCACCGTGACGCGCCAGTCGGCGTCCGACACGCCGGACAGGTCGAGGGGGGCGATGCGCAGGTCGACTCGAGCCCCAGGCGCGGTCGGCGGGCCGCCCTCGTCGCATGCACCGAGGCACACGAGAGCCGCAGCGGCCGTGACCGCGGTGGCGAAGAGGCGTGCTGTCATGGGGAGACCTCCGAGGTCCGGAAATCGTAGCCTAGCGGGTTTCCTCGCGACGCGGAAGCTTGCTGCAATGCAACCGCGACGGCCCTGCAACCACCCGGCGATGGCGGGTGGGCGCGCGTCAGCCTTATTGACGCTCGTGGCGCGCGCGTCAGGTGTCGCGCATGCCGAGGCGCTCCATCACCTTGTAGAGGCCGGGGCGCGTGAGGCCGAGATCGCGGGCGGCCTGGGAGACGTTGCCGCCCGTCCGGGCGAGGGCGCCCTCGATGACGCGACGCTCGGTGTCCGTCACCGCGTCCTTGAGCGTGATCGGGCCGTCGCTGAGCGCCCGGGCCGGGACCCGCGGCGGGGCCCGGTCGGCGACGCGCTCGCTGAAGGCCGCCGCGCGGATCGGCTCGCCCTCCGGGGTGAGCGCCACGGCGCGCAGGATCTCGTTCTCGAGCTCGCGCACGTTGCCCGGGAAGCCGTGCCGCGAGAGCGCCCACAGCGCGTCGGGGGCGAACCCCGGGACGCGCTTGCGCGCCTGGTCGCACGCCCGCCCGAGCAAGAAGTGCGCGAGCAGCGCCACGTCGTCGCCCCGCTCGCGCAGGGCCGGGATGCGCAGCGTCACCGCGTTGAGTCGATACATCAGGTCCGCCCGGAAGCGCCCCTCGGCGACCAGCGCGACCAGGTCCTTGTGCGTCGCGGAGACCACGCGCACGTCGACCATGCTCGGTCGCGAAGCCCCGACGCGGCGAACCTCGCCGTCCTGCAACACGCGCAGCAGCTTGGCCTGCATCACCGCCGGCATCTCGCCGATCTCGTCGAGGAAGATGGTCCCGCCGTCCGCCTCCTCGAAGAGGCCCTTGCGGTCGGCGCCCGCGCCGGTGAACGCGCCGCGGACGTGGCCGAAGAGCTCGCTCTCGATGAGGGCCTCGGGGACGGCCGCGCAGTTGAACGCCACGAAGGGCTTCGCCGCGCGCCGACTCCACAGGTGGAGGTTCCTCGCCAGCACCTCCTTGCCGGTCCCGGTCTCGCCGTGGATCAGCACCGGGACGTCGGCCCCGGCGACGCTGCGCGCCAGGCCGACCGCCGCGAGGAACGGGGCGGACTGTCCGATGGGCTCGACGACCCGCAGCCCGGGGTGCCCGGCCCCGCGGAGCTCGCGGTTCT
>PHBI01000229.1 GCA_002841945.1 Deltaproteobacteria bacterium HGW-Deltaproteobacteria-14 | reverse complement strand
GAGGGCGCCCGCGGTGCGCCCGAGCAGCGGCGCCGGGATCCGGGCGCCGGGCGCCGTCAGCGGCGCGCCGAGGGTGACCGCGCGGCGGACGCGGCGCGCGAGCGGGTGGTCGGTCAGCCCGAACAGGTAGATCATCACGCCGCCGAGGCTGTGCCCGACGAGGTCGATGCCGCTCTTGGGGCGGCTCTTGGATAGGACGTGCGCGATCGCGGCCGGCAGGTCGAGCGTCAGCTTGTCGGCGACGCGCACCGGGGCGCCGCGGCGGGGTGGGGTCGAGGTCGCGGCGCCGCGCAGGTCGACGGTCCAGACCTCGCGCCCGGCGTCGACGAGGGCGCCGACGAGCCCGCCCCCCGGGCCCCCGCGCCAGGTCCAGGCGGTCGTCGCGTGGCCGTGGATGCACAGGATCGGGGTCCGATCCGAGCTGATCGCCGGCGTGAACCGCTCGAGCCGCAGGCGCCAGCCGTCGCTGGTCGCGATCTCGGTGTCGTGCGTCGTCAGGGCTGTCGTCACTCGGCCTCCCGGGCGCGGCGTCGTCCGCGCCGGCCGACGAGGAGGCATTCGCCGTGCCAACCGGGTCTCAGCGGCCGCAGACCCAGGCCGCGCCTCGGTGATCGTCGGATCGCCCGGCCGCCCCGGCGCCGCCGATCGCGCACCGCCGTGCGCGGTCGCTGTGGCGCGGCGTTCGCACCCCGTGCCCTTGCGTCTCGTCCGCGGTCGAGAGATCAATGCCCCGCACGGACGGTCTCGTGCCCCCACCCACAACGAAGCGAGGTTGTCGCGATGCGACGGATTCCCAGCCTGATCCTGGCCTTCACCCTGCTCGCCGCCTGCGGCAAGAAGGACGCCCCGGCCCCGACCCCCACGCCGCCGACCGAGACCGCCACCGCGGCGCCGGCGACGCTCGAGCCGCCCCCGGAGACGGTCGCGGCCACCACCGAGGACACCGTCGAGCCGGCCCCCGAGGCCGACACGGCCGCCCCCGCGCCCACCGCGCAGGCCGGCGAGGACTGGCTCGTGTGGTCGCGCGTCGGCGGCGGCTGGCTAACCCGCTGGGTCTCCGTCACCGACGCCGGCTTCGAGCTGGTCGCCGAGAAGAAGGCCGTCATCGTGTCCGACGGCGCCCGGCTCTTCCGCGTCGAGCGCGCCGACGTCACCGTCGACGTGTCGCCGTGCGTCTGCCTCGACGAGGAGGACGCGCCGGACTGCAAGGTCATCGGCAAGGTGACCCGGCCCGGGCTGCGCGCGGTGGACCTCGCCGGCGGCGCGCCGATCGACGTCTACAAGGCCGAGGACGGCCCGATGTGGGGCAGCGACATGGACCTCGCCGTCGATCTCGGCGGCGGCGTCGGCGCCCTGCTCTTCGTCGACTGGAACGACGGCGGCTACTTCTGCGGCGCCCACGGCTCGTGGGAGGGCGGCACCAAGCCGTTCGACGTCGCCAAGCGGGCGGTCCCGGACGCCATCTACCCGACCGTCGACCGCAAGCTCCCCGAGGCGGTGCACAAGCCGGCCCTCGACGAGCTCTACGCGCCCCTCAAGGACTGCGAGGACGAGGAGATGACCCGCGAGCAGGCCGCCGAGCGCGTGGGCCTCGGGGCCGTGGGGGTGAGGATCGGCGAGGGCGGCGCGCCCAGCGTGACGTGGACGTTCTCGGCGGACGTGATGTACGCCTGCTCGGCCGACTACGGCGTCCACGCCACCGTGACCACCGGGCTCCTCCCCGAGGCGAGCGATCTCGGGCTGGCCGGGCCGCTCCCCGGCGGGGTCGTGAAGGCCCTCGCCGCCGCGCCCGAGCAGGGCACCGTCGGCTGGGCGCGGGTGACCCTCGAGGGCGACGCGCGCGCCGCCGCGTTGGCGGCGTTCCAGGCGTCCCCCGAGCCCGCGTGGGGCCCGACCCGCTTCAGCGAGGTGCTCAACGAGGCGTCGGCCCCGACCGGCGACGCGGCGGCGGCGAAGAAGGCCGTCTCCGAGGGCCGCAAGCTCACGAGGGCCAAGGACTACGCGGGCGCCGTCGCCAAGTTCGGCGAGGCCATCGCCCTCGACGCGACCCACGCCCCGGCCTACTCCGGCCGCGGCTATGCGCAGCTCCTGGGGGGGATGTTCGACGGCGCCAAGGCCGACTTCGACAAGGCCCTCGAGCTCGACAAGGAGCCCGTCTACCAGGCCCAGGTCTACTTCAACCTCGGCCAGGTCGCCGAGAAGCAGAACGACCCCGCCGCCGCCAAGGCCGCCTACGCGAAGTCCCTCGAGCTGCGCCCGAATGACGCCGTCCAGAAGGCGCTCGACCGGCTGAAGTAGGCGAGCACCGCGCGACGTGCCCGGGATCGCGCGCGATCCCGGGCGCGCCCCGCCCGGCTCAGGGCGCGTACGAGGTGGCTCAGGGCGCGTACGAGGTGATGGTGCTCATCGCGTCGACGGCGCCCTGCACGCGGTAGAGCTGCTGGTCCGGCCCGACGACGAGGAAGCCCGAGCCCGCGAGCCCGGTGTAGCGCGTCGTCTGCGTGCCGTTCGCCGCGACCTCGTACAGGGTGCCCCCGGACTCGGCGTAGAGCTTGCCGGTGAACGGTGAGGCGGCGATGCTGCGCACGGGCAGTCCGAAGGTGGTCAGCAGCGCCCAGGTGCCGGCGTGCTTGTCGATCGTGTAGATGCCCGTGCCCGCGGCGGCCCACAGCGCGCCGTTCGGGAGCATCGCCAAGGACACGATGTAGCTCGGGAGCGGCGCCGCGGTGACGGCGACCGGGGGCGAGCCGGCGACCAGGTTCGCCGCGATGAAGCGCGAGACGCCGCCGCTCACCAGCGCGTTGGCGACGTAGAAGTAGCCGTCGTGGCCCCACTGGGGGTCGGTCGGGCCGCAGATCGAGTAGCCCGAGACGGTGAAGCTCGAGCACGCCGTGACCGACGAGAGGTAGGCGGGCTCGACGAAGTTCGAGGCGTCCACCACGCCGATGGCCGGCGCCGAGCTCCAGCTGTAGGTCGTGACCACGGTCGAACCGTCGGGGGTCGCGGCCACGAAGCCCATGTTCCAGTTGCTGTTTCCGGCCAGCGTCGCCGTCGTGCCGTCGCCGTGGACCACGTTGATGTCGTCGCGCCCGCTGATGTACTCGGCGAAGTAGGTGTTGCCGGCGGCGTCGAAGTCGAGGTCCCAGATCGACCAGTTCGAGGTGCCGTTGTTGAGCTCGGGGATGGTCGCCGGCGCGAGGTCGGTGCGCTCGTAGTACGGCGTCTCCGCGGTCGGCGTCCCCTGGGCGTCGGTGATCTCGACCACGCCCGTCCCGCCGCCCGCCGGGATGGTCACGACGATGGTCGACGGGGTCCAGGTCTGCACCTGGGCGGGCTCGCCGCCGATCTTCACCGTCCCGGGGGTGCTGCCGAAGCCCGAGCCGGTGATCGTCAGCGGGTCGCCGGCCTGCCCCGCCAGCGGGGCCATGCCCAGCACGGTCGGCGGGCCGGCGCTCAGGAGGGCGCCGTCGGCGCAGGTCATCGCGTGGGCGAAGGGGTGGGGATCACCAGCGTCGGTGTAGCTCGTCGCGACCTCGGTCCCGCCGTCGAGCGCGTAGCGCGTGCAGCTGACCGCGCCGTCGCCGTCGGTCAGCGGGACGCTCCAGGCGATGAGCGGCCAGCGCTGGCCGTCGGGGGTCTCGAGCCCGTCGAAGGCGGTGGAGGCCGCGCTGCCGGTCGCCGTCAAAACGCAGTTGTCGCCAAAGCCCACGCCCACGCCGAGGACCGTGTTCCAGTAGCACTTCTCGACCGCGGAGAAGCCCTCCTGACCCCGGTACGTGGCCGCCTGGGCCAGCCCCGGCGCGGCGCCGCCGAGGTTTCCGGGCCCGCCGCTCGGGTCGACCAGGTAGCTCACGCCGTCGTCGCAGGCGACCGTGACGTCGTCGAGGTAGAGCGTCGTGCTCTGGCCCGGACCGGCGGTGCAGGCGAACCCGACCACCACGCTCGGCACCCGCGCGCCGGTGCCGTCGTGCAGCAGCGTCAGCGGCCCGCCCGAGTCGCTGACGCAGTCGAGCTTGGCCGAGCAGAAGATGTCGTCGAAGTTCACGCTGACGTCGAAGAACCCCTGGCTCGCGCCGCGCAGCACCGTCAGGTCGAAGTCGACCGCGACGTCGGCGTCGGCGACGCAGGTGAAGTCGCGGGCCACCGGGGTCGGGTTGACCCAGTCCTGGGCCGCCAGGGGGCCGGTCGCGTCGCTCAGCCCGTCGAGCCGGATCTCGACCTCGTTCGGGTTGGAGGCGGCGTCGCACGTGCCGACGTAGCTCAGCGAGCCGGCGCCGTCGCCGAAGCCCTGCGACGTGATGCCCCCGCGGGTCCACACGACCGCGTCGGCCCCGTTGCGCACCGTCAGGGTGTAGGTCGCGTCGGCGACGCCCGCGAGCCGCAGGGGCGCGACGGTGACCGTGACCTCGGCGGCGGGCTCGGGGGCCGCGCCAGCGCAAGCGCCGAGCGTCGACAGGAGCGCGATGATCACCCGGCCGGGGGCCGCCATGCTGCGTTGCACCATAGCGCAATTCGTAACACACCCGGGGTGCGAGCGCTACGCTGAGGCGCTTCGCCGCATGTCACCCGAAGCGGGCTGCGGACACCCGCGCCCCCATGACCGTGTCACGGTACGGGGCGGTCCCGCGATCGGCCCCGGCCGCGCCGGCGATGACCAGCAGCGGGATGAGGTGCTCCTCTCGCGGGTGCGAAGCGCGCGCGCCCGGCGCCGCGGACCAGCGAGCGAGGCGCGCGTCGCGCTCGGCCGCCGGGAGGGCGACGGTCTCGGCGAGCCAGGCGTCGAAGTCCGCGCCGAGCCCGCCCGCGGGCACGCCCGCGCCGCTCATCGCGGCGCGAAAGCCCGCCATGTTGTGGTAGCTCATGCCGCTGCCGAGGATGAAGACGCCCTCGTCGCGCAGCGGCCGCAGCGCGCGGCCGAGCGCCAGGTGGGTCGCCGGGTCGAGCCCGCGCACCAGCGACAGCTGCGCCGTCGGCACGTCGGCGGCGGGGTAGGCGAGCTTCAGCGGCACGAAGGTCCCGTGGTCGAAGCCGCGCGTGGGGTCCGCCCCGGGCGCGAAGCCCGCGTCCGCGAGGAGCCCGCGCACCCGGTCGGCGAGGGCGGGAGCGCCCGGCGCCGGCCAGGTGACGCGATACGCCTGCTCCGGGAAGCCGTAGTAGTCGTAGAGCAGCGGCGGGTGGGGCGCGGTCATCACCGTCGGCGCCGGCTCCTCCCAGTGAGCGGAGATGACGAGCAGCGCCGTGGCGGGCGCCGGGAGCGCCTCGGGCAGTCCGCGCAGGTACGCCGCGAGGCGGTCGAGCTCCGCCGGGTCCCCCAGCTTCATGTCGATGAAAGGCCACGGCCCGCCGCCGTGGGGCAGATACTCGACCGGCATCCGCGCCGGCCGCGCCGTCGCGCCGCCATCATCGGCCCCGGTCGCGGGGGAGGTCGTCGGGTCGGCCCCCGCCGCGTCCTTGCCACAGCTCGCCAGCAGCGCCGCCGCCGCGGCCGCCCCGGCGGCAGCCAGGGCCTCGCGCCGCGTCACGTGGCGGCCCTCGTCGTGTCCGTCGTGGTGGTCCCGGTTCATGCTGGCTCCGTCGGTCGCCGAGACACAGTACCGCCCCCGCCCCCGCCGTGAGAAGTGCCCGATCGCGACCACACTGTTTCCCCGTGGAAACAGCCGCCGCGGTTGCGTCCCCACGCCCCGCCGCGGCAACCTCGCCCCATGTCGACCGCACCGCGCCCCTTCGCCGCCCTCAGCGCCGCCGACCAACGCCGGGCCGCCGCCCTGGCGCACGCCTTCGCGCCGACCCGCTGGCCCGACGCCGACGCGGCCCGCGCCGAGCTCGGCGGGGTCGAGTTCGAGGGCGGCGCCACCTGCTTCACCCTGTGGGACGGCCCGCGCCCGCGAGCGCTCCTGGCCATCGTCGTCCGCGAGGTGCCGATCAAGGCCGAGGCGTTCATCACCGCCGTCACCGTCGCCGAGGACGACCCCCGGGCCTTCCCGCCGCTGCTCGCCGCGGCGCTCGCCTGCCTCGACGACCCCGACGCCGTCCGCGTCGCCCTCGGCGTCGCGCCCCGCCCGCACCTCGCCGCCCTGGTCGCGGCGGCCGGCTTCGCCCACCACGAGGACGCCCTGCGGATGTCGCTGCGCGGCCCCGACCCGGCCCTCGCGCCGCCCGCCGGGTTCGCCTTCACCCCCCTCGCCGCCGACGACCCCGAGGTCTTCCGACAGGTCGCCAACGCCGCCTTCCGCGCCGCCCCGAACGGCGCGACCCTGGACCCGGGCGAGGTCGCCGCGCTCCGCGCCGGCGCGGCCCACCCCGACCTCGTCGGGACCTACCGCCAGGGCGCGGCGCCGGTCGCCTTCCACCTGCTGAAGCTCGGCGGAGACGCAGGCGAGATCGGGGAGATCGACTCCCTCGGCGTGGTCCCGGCCCGGCAGGGCCGGGGGCTCGGCGGCCACCTCCTCGCCGCCGCCGTCGCCACCCTGCGCGGCCACGGCGCGCGCGCGATCGTCCTCGGCGTCATGAGCTCGAACACCCGCGCCGTGCGCCTCTATGAGCGCCGCGGCTTCGTCACCGACGCCGTCGCCGCTCGCTGGTACGTCCGCCGGCCGACGCCGCGATCAGCCTGAATGGCGCTCACTCGTGCTTGCCTCCCCGCGCTCGGCGGGCGTAGGCTCCCCTCAGCCGAGGAGGCCAAGGATGAGCGCGGGCACCCGGTCGATGTTGCGGGACGCCGTTGTGGTGGCGGTGGGCGCGACCGCCCTCGCCCTGCTGGTCAACGCCCTCCGCCCGGACGGCCTCGCGCTGGTGGCGTCCGCCCCGCACGCCGTCATCGTGCCGTGCCCCGCCGAGGCGGTCGGCCCGGCCACCCCCATCGAGGCCAACGACCCCCGCGTCACCGCGGCGGACACCCTCGTCGTCGACGCCCGCGAGGCCACCGACTTCGCGACCTGGCACCCGCCCGGCGCGGTCCACGTCTACTACGACCTGCTGGCCGAGTCCCCCGAGTATCACGACGCCATCGCCGAGCTGCTGCGCACCCACCGCGAGGCGCGCCTGGTGGTCGTCTTCGGCGACGATCAGCTCGGCTACACCACCCAGGACGGCGTACCCGGTGACGAGGCCGGGACGGGCTTCCGCCTGGCCGGCGCGCTCTCGGCCCAGGGGCTCAAGAACGTCCACTACGTCCTCGGCGGCGCCGACGCGCTGCGCGCCGCCCTCGCGCCGGAGGGCTCGCGATGACCGCCGCCGTGACGGCCCCCAGCCGCTTCGCCGCCTGGCCCGGCCACGCCTGGCTCGGCCTGGCCGCGCGCGTCTACCTCGGCGTCGTCTTCCTGATGGCGTGCGTCCACAAGATCGCCCACCCCGAGGTCTTCGCCCTCGACATCGCCGCCTACGACTTCCTCCCGACCGAGCTCGTCAACCTCCTCGCCATCACCCTGCCGTGGGTCGAGCTCGTCGCCGGCGTCATGATCATCGTCGGCATTCGCGCCCGCGCCGCCGCGTTGTTGATCGCCGTGATGCTCGTGGCCTTCATCATCCCGCTCGCCGTGGCGCTGGTCCGCGGCCTCGACCTCTCCTGCGGCTGCTTCGCCCCTGGCGTCGGCGAGGAGGACCCCATCTCGGGCTGGACCCTCGTCCGCGACGGCAGCTGGCTCGTCCTCTGCCTCTACGTCCTGCTCCTGGACCGCGCGCCGCTGGGCCTCGACTATCTGCTGGGGCGCCGCCGCGCCAAGACCTGAACCGGAGTGCCTCGCCCATGCGTCTGCTGATCCTCCTCGTCGCCGCCCTCGTCACCCTCCCGGCCGCGGCCGCCCAGGCCGGTGGACCGTGTGACGACCTCGCCCCCGACGCCCGCGCGGTCGCCGACAAGGTCATGGCGACCGTCCACCCCCACGATTGCTGTGACGACACTCTCGCGCGCTGCCTCACCGCGCAGCCCTCGCGCCTGGTTCGACGCCTCGCGGACGTCACCTGTCGCCGCGCCGCCGCCGGGCAGGACGTCGAGAAGATCACCGAGGCGCTGACCCGCCGCGGCACCTCGATGCTCGGCACCGGGCGGCCCGCCAAGATCGACACGACCGGCGTCGCGTGGGCCGGCGCGCCCTCCGCGAAGGTCGAGATCGTCGCTTACCTGTGTACCCGCTGCCCGTACTGCGTCCGCTGGACCCCCGAGGTCTACAAGTCGGTCCTCGCGGGCGGCCCGCTCTACGGCAAGGCCAAGTTCGCCGTGCGCCCCTTCCCGCTGTCGAGCCACTCCGGCGCCAAGGAGGGGGGCATCGCCATCGAGGCCGCCCGGTCCCTGGGCAGCTTCTGGCCGTACATGCTGCTCGTGATGGAGAACCACAACCGCTTCCAGGTGGACGAGCTCGCGCCCTGGGCGGCGACCCTCGGCATGGACGCCGCCGCGTTCAAGGCGCGCATGGCGGATCCGGCCACCGAGGCGGCCGTGGTCGCCAGCAAGAAGGAGGGGCTCCGCAACGGGGTCCAGGGGACGCCGACCCCCTTCATCGACGGCAAGATGTACGACGGAGATCTCAGCATGGCGGCGTTCGTCGACGCGGTGCTCGAGGAGGCCGATCGTGTCGAAGGGAAGCTCTGCGAGAAGCCATAGGGTCGTCGTCGCGCTCGTGGCCTGCGGCGTGCTCGCCGCGCCGGCCCGCGCCGAGCCTGCGCGCGCCTGCCCCGTCGCCCTCGACGACTGCCGCGACGAGCCCTGCGCCGTCGCCGCCGCCCGCTGCGC
>PHBI01000228.1 GCA_002841945.1 Deltaproteobacteria bacterium HGW-Deltaproteobacteria-14 | reverse complement strand
TGAGACCCGCGTCGCGTGTAGGCGCCGCCATGGTAGGGGTCAGGCACCCTCACTTTTCACTTTCACCCCTGAGACCCGCTTCACCCGGCGCGGGGGGCGAGGCAGAAGTGAACCCGAAGGCGCCGATCCGGCTCCGCGTAGGCGGAAAGGGTGTTGGTGCGCCCGGGCGGCCCTTCGGGTACCCTCCGGCGTGCTGCACGGGCCGCCGCCGGAGGACGCCTTGCCTCGACTCGAGTTCACCCTGAATGGTCGCGCGGTCGCCGTCGACGTAGACGGCGACGCCTCGCTCCTCGACGTCCTGCGGGACCGCTTCGGCGTCCTCAGCGTCAAAGATGGCTGCCAGCCCCAGGGGCAGTGCGGGGCGTGCCTCGCGCTCATCGACGGCAAGCCCCGGGTGACCTGCGCGACCAAGGCCATCAAGGCCCAGGGGAAGGACGTCGTCACCCTCGAGGGCCTGACCGCGGACGACCGCGACCTGGTCGCCCGCTGCTTCGTCGCCGCGGCTGGCCTGCAGTGCGGCTTCTGTATCCCCGGGCTGGCGCTGCGCGCCCACGCGCTGGTGGCGAAGAACCCGGCGCCGACCCGCGACGAGATCGCCCAGGCGGTCGACGTCCACCTCTGCCGCTGCACCGGGTACACCAAGATCATCGACGCCGTGGAGCTGCTCGCGAAGGCCAAGCGCGGCGAGGGCGAGCCGGAGATCCTGGCCGACGGCGGGGTCGGCGCGAGCCTGGCGCGCTACCGCGGCGCCGAGATGGTCCTCGGCGACCGCCCCTACGTCGACGACCTGCGCTTCGACGGGATGCTGATCGGCGCCATGGTGCTCAGCGAGCACGCGCGCGCCAAGGTCCTCGCCATCGACACCAGCGCGGCCCTCGCCGTCGCCGGGGTCGAGCGGGTGCTCACCTGGCGCGACGTGCCGGGCGAGCGCTGGTACGGCCTCATCTACAACGACTGGCCGGGGTTTGTGGCCGCCGGCGAGGAGGTGCGCTGCGTCGGCGACTTCATCGCGTGCGTCGTGGCCAAGGACAAGGCGACGGCGTTTGCGGCGGCGGCGCTGGTGAAGGTCGACTACGAGGTGCGGCCCGCGGTGCTGACCCCCCAGCGCGGGCTCGAGCCCGACGCGCCGCGGGTCAACCCCAACCACGCCAACGTGCTGCAGCGCACGAGGTTCGCTCGCGGCGACGTCGATGACGCCCTCGAACACAGCGCTTTCGTGGCTCGCGGGACCTTCGTGTCGCAGCGCATCGAGCACCTCTTCCTCGAGCCGGAGAGCGCGGTGTGCGTGCCGACGGCGGACGGGGGGCTCCACCTCTACACCCAGGGGCAGGGGATCTTCGACGACCGGCGCCAGGTCGCGCGGTTCTTGGCGATGGACGAGGGCGACGTGTTCGTCGAGCTGGTGCCGAACGGCGGCGCGTTCGGCGGCAAGGAGGACATGTCGGTGCAGCCGCACGCGGCGCTCGCGGCGCGGCTGACGGGGCGGGCGGTGAAGGTCGCGCTGACGCGCGAGCAGTCGGTCCGGGTCCACCCCAAGCGGCACCCGCTGACGATGGAATACGCCGTCGGGTGCGACGCCGAGGGGCGGCTGACGGCGGTGCGGGCGCGGCTCGTCGGCGACACCGGCGCCTACGCGTCGGTCGGCGGCAAGGTGCTCGAGCGGGCGGCGGGACACGCGTGCGGGCCGTACCGGGTGCCGGTGGTCGCCATCGACGCGGTCGCCGTCTACACGAACAACCCGCCGTGCGGGGCGATGCGCGGGTTCGGCGCCAACCAGGCGTCCTTCGCCATCGAGGGGTGCCTCGACATGCTCGCCGAGCAGGTCGGGCTCGACGGCTGGGAGATGCGCTGGCGCAACGCGGTCGAGATCGGCGATCGGCTGGCGACCGGGCAGGTGCTCGAGAAGTCGGTCGGCGTCAAGCGCACGCTCGAGGCGGTGCGCGACCGCTATCGTGCGCTGCGGGCGGCGGGCAAGGCCGTCGGCATCGCGTGCGGCATCAAGAACACCGGCATCGGCAACGGGGCGGTCGAGTGGGGCAAGTGCCGGCTGGTGGTCGAGGACGACCTGAGCGTGGCGCTGCACCAGGGCTACACCGAGATGGGGCAGGGGCTCCTGACGGTGACGCAGCAGTTCGCCGCGGAGGTGACGGGGCTACCGGCGGCGACGTTCCGGCCGCGGGTGGACGCCACCTTCGCGCTCGGGTGCGGGCAGACGACCGGGTCGCGGGCCACGCTGTTCGCGGGGCGGGCGGTCAAGAGCGCGGCCGAGAAGCTGAAGGCCGAGCTCGATCGCGGGCTGAGCCTCGCGGAGCTGCGCGGGCGGGTGTTCGCCGCGGACATCGTGGTGGACGACACGACGCCGCCCGACGTGGTGGTGGCGAACCCGAAGACGCACACCGCCTTCGGCTACGCGACGCAGGTGGTGGTGCTCGACGCGCGCGGTGCGCTCGAGCACGTCATCGCGGCGCACGACGTCGGGCGGGTGGTGAACCCGGCGCTGTGCGAGGGGCAGATCGAGGGCTCGGTGCACATGGGGCTCGGCTTCGCGCTGTCGGAGGAGCTGCCCTGCGAGGACGGGATGCCGGTGACGTTCAAGCTGCGCGACATCGGAGTCTTGCGGGCGCGGGACATGCCGACGGTCGAGGTCCTGCTGATCGAGGAGCCCGAGCCCGAGGGGCCGTTCGGGGCCAAGGGGGTCGGCGAGATCGGGCTCGTCCCGACGGCGGGCGCGGTGGCCGGGGCGCTCTACGCCTTCGACGGCAAGCGCCGCTTCACGCTGCCCATGAAGGACTCGCCGGCCTTCGAGGCGATCAGCGTCGGAAACATCAAGGGCGACCGCGTCGCCTGGAGCTAGCGTGACGGGTCAGGTACCCGGGAGGACGAGATGACGACGACGGTGGCGGATGTCTGTGCGCACACGCACCTGTACTCGGGTTTGGCGCCGCTCGGGATGCCGGCGCCGGAGGTGGCGCCGGAGAACTTCGTGCAGATCCTCGAACGCGTCTGGTGGCGCCTCGACCGGGCGCTCGACGAGGCGTCCCTCTACGCCAGCGCCAAGTACTACGCGGCCCAGGCGCTGCTCGCCGGGACGACCACGCTCATCGATCACCACGAGTCACCCAACCTCATCGAGGGCTCGCTCGACGTCATCGCGGACGCCTGCGCCGAGGTCGGCGTGCGGGTGCTCGTGTGCTACGGGGCGACCGAGCGCAACGGCGGGCGCGATGAGGCGCGGCGAGGCCTCGCCGAGTGCCGGCGCTTCGTGCTCGCGAACGAGCGCCCGAACGTCGTCGGCGCGGTGGCGCTGCACGCGTCCTTCACGGTGAGCGACGAGACGGTGAGCGAGGCCGGGCGCCTGTGCGCGGACCTCGGGGTGCCGATGCACGTACACCTCGCCGAGGACGCCGCGGACGTCCTCGACGCCAAGCGACGCGGATACGCCGGGCCGCTCGAGCGGCTGACCCAGCTCGGGGCCCTGCCGCCAGGGTCCATCATCGCCCACGGCGTTCACCTGAGCGCCGAGCAGATCGCGCGGGCGTCGGACGCCGGGATGTGGTTCGTGCACAACCCGCGCTCCAACGAGGGCAACCGCGTCGGCTACGCAGTGGCGCTGCGCGCGAGCGACCGGGTGGCGCTCGGGACCGACGGCTGGAACGCCGACATGGCCGCCGAGGAGGCCGCGCTGATGCGCCTCGCCACCGCCCACGGCGACGACCTCGCCGCCGTCGCCCGCCGCCGCCCGACCTCCCGCCCGATGGCGGAGGCGCTGTTCGGCGCGTCCCTCGGCGAAGACCGCGTCACCCGCGACGACAATGGTGCGGTGCAAACGGTGGTATCATCGGGAACGGAATTGGTTTCTGGTGGTCGGCTTGTGCGTTGCAACCAGGACGAGGTCGACGCCCTCGCGCGCCGCGAGGCCGCGCGACTCTGGGAGCGCGTGCGCGCGCTCGGATCCGGCTGAGCGTGCCCAACGCCCCCAGGTCACCCCGAGGCGCCCGGTGGCGCCCGGTTGCCTGGCTTGCTGCAGTGCGCTAAGCTCGCCGCTCGCATCCAAAACGAACGAAGCCGCGCCCTGGTGGGGTACATGAAGACACTGGACCGCCGTCTGCTCGTGCTGCTGTTGCTGCTCCCGTCATCATGCACTGCACAAGCACCTGGCTCGGAGCCGCGGGTCGCGGTGGGCGTCGCGGCGTTGAACCTCGAAGGCGTCGGCGACGTAGTCTGGGACGTCGAGGTCCAGAACGGCGACCGCGACGTTGTCTGGCAGCGCCGGCTGTGGTCGTCGGGCTACGGCGACGGGGCCGGCTCGGCGAGCTACGTCGGTCCCTGTGACGCCGACGCGGCGGTGGCCGAGAACAAGGTCCGCGTCTGGGTCGTCGGGGTCTACGCCGACGCGGTGAGCGCCGCCGGCGCCTTCGCGAGCGGCAGCGACAGCGGCGCCGGAGCGGTGGACGGCGATCCCATCGCGTTCCAGAACCCGACGACCCTGACCACGCCCCTCGAGCGCAGCGTCACCTGCCTGCCGAACGCCGACGCCGCCGTGCAGTTCGACGTCGCGCTCATGCGCCCGGCCCAGCAGGGCTTCTTCGACGTGGCGGTCGACTTCGATCAGCTCTTCTGCTCGGCCAAGGTCGACTGCCTGGACGCGCAGGGCCAGCCTCTCGCGCTGCTCTTCGACACCACCAACACGCGCTCCACCACCGTCGTCGCGGCCCTCGCGTGTACGAGCGGAACGAGCACGCCACCGACCTATCTCTACCGCGCGCCGCTGGTGCTCGACTGTCCGTCCCCCTTCGCCGATCTCGTCCTCGACAGCACCGCCGGCCCCGGCAACGCCTACGCCGCCGCCGTCGCCGCGCCGGTCTTCCAGTACGCCGTGTACCCCGGGACCGAGCAGCTCACCGACGACACCGGCGCCTCCTACGGCGAGGCCTTCTGGAACGTGGCCATCGGCCTCGACCTGGCCCAGCTCCCGGCCGGCTGCCATCTTCGGACGGCCATGACGGCGAGCCGCGGCCCCTTCGACGGCTGCACGACGCCGACGACGAGCGCCGCCTACCCCGTCATCGACGTCGACGTGACCCTGACCGACGGGGACGGGCTCGCCTGCACCCACCATCCCCTCAACGGCAGCGACGGCGGCGTGGCGACCCGCTACGCGCTCACCCCGGAGCGCTTCGCCCACCACGCCGTCGACGGCGTCACCACCGCCTGCGGCCCGGACGGGAGCACCGCCGCCCTGGCGGCGGCGAGCTGCTACCAGCTGCACGTCGATCGGCCGAGCCTCCCCGACGGCGACTATTGGATCGACCCCGACGGCGCCGGGGCGGGCGCGGCGGCGCTGACCACCTGCGACATGACCACCGACGGCGGCGGCTGGACCAGCCACCTCGGCACCACGGCGCTCAGCCTCTACACGACGCCCGGCTACACGAGCGGGGGCAGCTCGGCGGCATACTTCAACGGCGACTGGCTGATGAGCTTCGACCTGACGGCCCAGAGCTTCGACTGGAACCAGGGGGCGGCCGGCTACATCCTGAGCGATATCCTCAGCTACCAGGACTTCGACACGGGCAACTACCCCGCGCCCGCCGGCCTCAACTTCGCCTACGTCAAGGACGCGGACGCGATCGCCGACCCGTTCACCGCCGAGACCTTCCAGCTCTCCTACCGCGCCTACCCCGACGGGCCCAGCGGGGCCCCCGTCCTCACCCACATCACCTTCGACTACCCGAGCTTCGCCCTCGGCCAGACCTACGCCCTGTCGCTGCTCTCCCACGGCGGCGCCGTGCGGCTCTACGTCGACGGCGTCCAGGCCCCGACCAAGCACGCCGAGGATATGCTGGGCTATCAGGGCCCGATCCAGCCCACGGCGCCAGAGCTGCGCCTCGGCGACCTCCACGACGGCGGCAACGTGCTGCGGCAGCTCGACGGCGCGATCGGCGACTTCCGCATCTACTACAAGGGCGACGCCACCGCGGCCACGCCCCCACCGGTCAACGGCCTGACCGCGCTCTCAGCGGCCGCGAGCTGCCAGGCGCTGCTCACCGTGGCTCCAACGGCGGGCGACGGCGAGTACTGGATCGACCCGGACGGCGTCGGGGAGGGCGCGCCGGCGTACGTCGCCTACTGCGACATGACGGCGGCCGGCGGCGGCTGGACCAGCCACTACGGCGCCGACTTCCGCGACTTCTACGGGATCGGCGCGTACACCGACGCCGGCGCCTCGGCCGACTTCTTCAACGGCGACTGGGAGATGAGCTTCGACCTGAAGATCGACGACTGGGACATCAACCAGGGAGCCGGCGGCCAGATCCAGTCCGACATCCTGACCTACCAGGACACGACCACCTACGTGCCCGTCGTCTACGGTCTGCAGCTCGCCTACTTCGAGCAGAGCGCAAACGGCTACCAGAACGAGACCTTCCAGGTGTTCTACCGCGACGCCGCGAACACCGTGGCGCGGGTCAACTTCTACTTCCCGAGCCTGACCCTCGGCACGACCTACGCCGTCCGCGTGGCCTTCGACGGGACCGCCGTGCGCTTCTACGTGGACGGCGTCGAGATCGCCGCCACCCACGAGGAGAGCCCGACGCGCTTCGGCGAGAACATCCACGCGGCGGACACCAGGCTCCGCCTCGGACGGGTCTGGACCGCCGATGGTAACGCCTACCAGCTCAACGGCTGGATCACGGGCTTCCGGATGCTGGGCCGCTGACGCCGCGCGGGGCGGCGCCAGCGCGCGAAGGCGACGGTGGCCCCCGCCAGCGTCACCGAGACCGGCCCGCCCGAGGCGACCGGGGCGAGCGTGGCGGTCGTGCCGCTCCATTGCCATCGCCCGCTGCATAGGAGCGCAGTGTTCCCCACTCGAGGCTTCCCATGCCCCTCATGGTGAGGTCCGGGCGCGTGGTGCCCTTCTGGTAGAACTTGGTCAGGTGGGTGCCCGTGAAGCATGGACAGCCCCCCTCCTTCAGCGCGACCAGGGTGTAGACGCTGAGGTGGTCTATCTGCACCTTCGCCAGGCCGCCCTCGAAGGTGATCGGCCCGTCGAAGGGCTCCCGCTCGCCGTCCTCGGCGTCGTCGAGGCGCAAGACCACGAGCTCCTCGCTCGCGCCCGAGAAGGGGAGGCTCAGCGTGATCGGTGTCGCGAAGGTCGTCCCGTGTGGGTCAGCACCACGGAGGCCTGAGGCGCGCCCGCGACGCTCCACGGTACGGCCGCGTAGCCGGCCGCGGCCAAGTCGGCGACCGGTGCTGACACCGCGCCGCCCGCGTGGCAGGTTGCGCGTCGGAGGACCTCCCACATGGCGACACGGCGACGACTCGCGTGGATGACGGCGCTCGCGGCGCTCGCGGGCTGCGGCCCGGCGAAGCAGATCGGGCCGCTGCCGGCGCCGTGCGCCGCGGTGATGCGGTGGCTCGACACGACCCACGCCGCGCCGGGCGTCGATGGGGCGGTGGATCTGCCGATGAGCCTCGCGCACGTGGCGGTCGATGAGAAGGTGTGGATCGGCGCGGGCCCAGGCGGGCGCTGCGTCCTCACGAAGACCGAGGTCGGCTACAAGGACAACTTCGAGGGGCGCCTGTGCTGCGTGGGCGATCTCCCGATGGTCGCCACGACGCCCTCCGGCCAGCGCACCCTCAGCGCCGCCGACGGCGGCGTGCTCGAGGAGCTCTACGTGCGCGATCTGCACCCGCCGTCCTGGGCCGAGGTCTACTTCGACCTGAACTGAGGCAGGCCTCGCCTCCTGGCCCCGGTCGCGAGCGCGATTCACGATTCGCTGGCGCGGCGCCGCAAACGGGAGGATGATCCCATCACGCGGGAGGCGACGCGTGACTGGAGCTGACAGCTTCATCGGGCGGACCATCGCGGGGAAGTACGAGATCCTCGCGCGGCTCGGCGTCGGCGGCATGGGCGCGGTCTATCGGGCGCGCCACGTGAACACCGGCGGCGACGTCGCGGTCAAGGTGCTCCACGGCACCGCCGCCTTCGACCAGGGCATGATCCGGCGCTTTCAGCTCGAGGCCCAGAACGCCGCCGCCCTGCGCCACTCGAACACCATCCGCGTCAACGACTTCGGCGTCGACGACGGCGTCTTCTACCTCGTCATGGAGTACCTCGAGGGGCGCTCCCTCGCCGAGGTCCTGCGCGACGACGGCCCGCTCCCGTGGCCCCGCGCCGTCCACATCCTGCGCCAGGTGCTGAAGTCCCTGTGGGAGGCCCACGAGCACGAGCGCCGCATCATCCACCGCGACATCAAGCCAGCCAACATCTTCCTCGTCGACCTGCCCGGCGAGCCCGACCACGTCAAGGTCCTCGACTTCGGCATCGCGCGCTCCCTCGCCGGCACCGGCGCCGGCACCCAGGGGTTCATCGGCACGCCGCACTACATGGCCCCCGAGGTCTGGCGCGGCGAACAGGTCGACGCCCGCACCGACCTCTACTCGGTCGGCTGCGTCGCGTTCCAGCTCCTCGTCGGCAAGCCGCCCTTCGTGTCCCCGCCCAGCGCCGTCGACAGCGTCCTGCCGCTGCTCGAGATGCACTGCCACGCGACGCCCCCCGAGACCGCGCTCGCCGCGCCCGACGTGCCGGTCGCCGTCGGCGCCTGGGTCGACGCCCTGCTCGCCAAGGACCGCGCGCGCCGTCCCCCCTCCGCCCGCGCCGCCCTCGAGGCGCTCGACGCCGCCGTGGCCAGCGCGTCCGCGGGCGCCGTCACGCGCCAGCGCGGGGCCGACGGCGACGCGGTCACCCTCGCGCCGACCCGCGTCGGCCCCGACCTCGTCTTCACCCCGGCCACCG
>PHBI01000011.1 GCA_002841945.1 Deltaproteobacteria bacterium HGW-Deltaproteobacteria-14 | reverse complement strand
GCCCGCCGAGCGCCCCGTGCCGGCCCCTCCCCGTCGCGCGCCGGCGCCCGAGCCGGCCCCTCCCCGTCGCGCCACGGCGCCCGAGCCGGCCCCTCCCCGTCGCGCCACGGCGCCCGAGCCGGCCCCTCCCCGTCGCGCTCCGGCGCCCGAGCCGCCTCCCGACGACGAGGACCCCGCGGTGCGCCTCGCGCGGATCCGCGCGCGCCGCGCCGCTCGTCAGGCTGCGCGCAGCGCGGACGGTGACGACGACCCGACGCTGCAGTGACCCGGGTTCAACCCTCTCCCTCACCGCCGCACAGCCGCGCCAGCGTGGCGGCGTAGCGTTCACGACGCCGCGCACCGAGCCCAGGGATCGCGGCGACGTCCTGGAGTCCGTGGAGCTCGAGGTAGCGCAGCGCCTTGCCCGGGAGGACGGCCTGCAGCCCGACCCCGCGCCGGAGCGCCTCCTCCTGGCGCCACGCCTTGAGCCGCCGCCCGCGCTCTCGGACCCCGGGGGTCGGCGGCGAGGTCTCGCGCCGACTCGGCAGCGGTGTGGCCTCGACGATCGCGCTCGAGACCGCCTGGAGCAGCTCCTCGTGGTCGCCCCAGACGAGGCGGCTGTGGAAGTGCTCGTGTTTGAGCCGCTCGCGGGCGATGTCCGGGTTGCGCGCGTAGTCGGTCAGCCGCTCGTTGGGGACCAGCCGCCCCGGGGGGACGTCGAGGGACCGCGCCTTGGCGTCGCGCCACAGCCACAGGGCGCGCAGCACCCGCAGCGACGGCGCAGAGAGCCGGTGCGCGCCCTTGAGCCTCAAGAAGCCCTCGGGCTCGAAGCGGCCGATCTCCGCGGGCGTCCACCCCACCTCGGCGCCGGCCTCGGCGAGCTCGTCGTCGAGATCCGCGGCGTGGATCTCCGCCAGCAGCGCGGTCACGATGGCGGGCAGGTGGCGGACCTTGTCGAGGGCGCAGGACAGCGGCGCCTCGGCGAGCGGCCGGGCGGCCCAGTCGACCGACACCGGCCCCGACACCGCCACCCCACACAGCTCGGCGGCCAGCGCGCGATAGCCGGTCCGCGGCCGACCGAGCAGGACCGCGGCCTGCTGCCCGTCGACGAGCCCGGCCGGCGCGATCTGAAAGTCCCGCTTGAGCGCGGCCACCAGGTACTCGCCGCCGTGCACCCAGATCGGGCGGGCCGGATCGATCAGCAGCGCCTCGAGCGATCGCAGCGCGCGCGGCCGGCCGCGCAGCGCGACGAGATCGACCACGAAGAGCGCGCCGCCGGCGTTGAGCGCCAGCAGACACAGCCGCTCGCGGTACGCGTGGAGGGCGTTGGTCTCGCCGGAGATCGCGAGCCACGGGGCGGCCGCCGCGATCCGCGCGGCCCGCTCCACCCCGGCGACGTCGCCGATAAGCTCGTGGTCGCTCACGCCCGACGGTGTCGCGTACCCGGCCCGGCGCGTCAACGTCGGCGCGCCCCCGGACCCGCGGGGCCGCTTCCGAGCTTGCCCCGAGGGATCGCTTCTGGTCTGCTTCCGCCCCGCGTCGACGCGAGCGGCGACCGACTCGCGTCGGACAGCAACATCGGACGAGCGGGTCTGGGCGAATGGGCGCGTGGCGAGGCAAAGGCGCGTGGGGAGCGACGGGGCGCGTGATCGCCCTGGCGCTGGCCTGTGGCAGCGCGCTCTGCGCAGCGCCCGCCCGCGCCGAGCTCGTGATCAGCGAGGTCCTCTACGATCCCAGCGGCGCCGAGCCGGGCGGGGAGTGGATCGAGCTGTACAACGCCGGGACGACGGCGGTCGAGCTCGCCGACTACGCGGTCGGGGACGAGGAGGACCCGACCAGCGCCAGCGAGATGATGCTGGCGCTGCCGGCGGTGACCCTGCCGGCCCGCGAGGCGGTGGTCGTGGCCCGCGACGCCGCACAGGTCACCGTCGCTCCGGGTTCCGTGGTCGTCGCCCTCGCCAACGCCGCGCCAGGCCACGCCATCACCACGCACTTCCCCGGCTGGGGCTCGACCAACTGGGGCGGCCTCGCCAACAGCGGCGACGAGGTCATCCTCATCAAGCGCGACGGCGCCGGGGGCTGGCTTCTCATCGACGGCGTCGCCTGGGGCAGCGGCAGCAACGCCGTGGCAGGCCTCGTGTTCATCGACGCGCCCGCCCCCATCGGCGCCGAGGGGCGCAGCCTCGCGCGCGTCAACCCGCTCGTCGACACCGACGCCGCGGCCGACTGGACCGTCCAGGTCAGCCCGACCCCCGGCGTCGCCGGCCCCGATCCGTGTGGCAACGGCCTGCTCAACACCGGCGAGGCCTGCGACGACGGCGGCACGGAGGTCGGCGACGGCTGTGACGACGCCTGCCAGGTCGAGTGCGGCTTCGCGTGCGCCGACGCCGGCCCCGGGAGCTGCCTCGCCACGTGCGGCGACGGCGACCGCGTCGGCCCCGAGGGCTGTGACGACGGCAACACCGCCCCGGGCGACGGCTGCGACCCCGGCTGCGCCGTCGAGGACGGCTGGATCTGCGCCGACCCCGACCCCCTCTGCGACGGTGATCCGATCGCGACGGTGAGCGCGTGCGGGGCGGACCCCTGCCGAATGCCGCTGCTGCTCAACGAGGTCCACGTCGACGCGGCCGTCGACCCCTCGGGCGAGTGGATCGAGCTCTTCAACGCCGGTGACGCCACCATCGACCTGAGCCAGTGGGCGGTCGGTGACGAGGAGACCCAGGGCGCGACCGGCGAGGGCCTCCTGGCGTTCCCGCCGGGGACGACGCTCCCCCCGGGCGCGGTGCTGGTGGTGGCGGCGGACGCCGCACGCTTCGAGCGGGACCGACCCCGCCGTGGCCGACATCGCCCCCGAGGGCACCTGGACCTCCGGGGCGGCCGTCGACCTCGCCAACGACGGCGACGAGGTCGTGCTGGTCTGCCGCGGCGCGCTCCGCGACGCCCTCGCGTGGGGACCGGTGGCCGATGACTTCACCCTCTCGGCGCCGACGCCCGCCTACGACGGCACCAACCCGGAGGCGCTCCAGACCTTCACCCGGGTGGACCCGTGGGTCGACAGCGACCGCGCCGCCGACTGGTCGGTGAGCCACTGCCCCACCCCCGGGCAGCTCGGCCCGCTCGACCCCATCCCGGACGCGGGCCGCGCGGTCGCCGTGGTGGCCGCGGGGGGGACCGTCGACCTGCACCTCCCCGGCGACGACCCCGACGGCGACGCGCTCAGCTTCGCGATCGACGCCAGCGGGGCGCTCGGCGCCGTGACGCTCCTCGACGCCGCCGCCGGGACCGTCCGCTACACCGCCCCCGGCGGCGGCTACGTCGGCCCCGACCGCTTCCACTTCACCGTCGCGGACGGCTGCACGACCTCGGCCCCGCTCGCCGTCGACGTCCTCGTCGGCGCCGTGATCTGCGACCCAGCCGCGGCCTCGCTCCTCATCGGTGAGGTCCACGTCGACGCGCGGGTCGACAGCGCGGGCGAGTGGATCGAGCTGAGAAACCCGACCGACGCGCCGATCTCGCTCGCCTGGCTGCGGATCGGGGACGAGGAGAGCCCGGGCGGGGACGAGGGGCAGTTCGCGTTCCCCGAGGACGCCTGGATCGCCGCCGAGGACGTGGTCGTGATCGCGTCCTCCGCCCGCGAGTTTGCCCTCGACCTCGGTTTTTTTCCGGACTTCGAGTGGAACCGCGACACCGACGCCGACCCGGCCGATGACCTCGCGCGCTACGCGCCCTGGTCCGGCGGGACGATCCGCCTCGCCGAGGCCTCCGACGAGGTCCTGCTGGTCGGCTGCGACGGCGCCGTCATCGACGCCCTCTATTGGGGCTCGCCGCTGTCGGGCCAGACCCCCGCGGAGGCGCCGTGGGCGACCCGGCTGCCGGCCCCCGCGCCGCCCTACTCCGGCGAACCCGAGCTCGGCCCGCACAGCTTCGAGCGCCTCCCCGGGGACACGGACTCGAACAGCGCCAACGACTGGTACGTCGAGCGCTGCCCATCGCCGGGCGCCTACGCCCCCGATGACCTGCGACCGACCGCCGCCGACGCCCGCTACCCGATGGCCCCCGGGGCGACCCACAGCGGCGTCCTCGCCGGCGCCGGGCCCGAAGACCAAACACTCCTCTACACCCTCGCGGCCCCCGTCCCGAGCGGCTTCGCGCTCACCTCCGCCATGAGCGGCGCCTTCAGCTACACCCCGCCGGGCGGGTTCACCGGCATCGCGACGGTGCGCTACGCGGTCGACGACGGGTGCTCGGCGAGCGCCCAGGCGACCGTGACCTTCTGCGTCGGGACCGCCGAGATCCCCGGCAACGGCGTCGACGAGGACTGCGACGGCGTCATCCTGTGCTTCGTCGACGCGGACGGCGACGGCTGGGGCTCTTACCTGACCGCGCCCGACGACGGCGACGGCACCTGCACCGGGCCCGGCGAGTCGCGCTTCACCGGCGACTGCGACGACGACCCGGACGGCTGCGGCGCGGGCTGCTCGCCGGTGGGGGTCGAGGTCTGCGACGGCCGCGACAACGACTGCGACCCGCAGAGCCCCGACGGCGACGAGGACGCCGGGGTCGGCGTGGCCTGCGACGCCACCACCGACGCCGACGCCTGCCTCGACGACGCGCGCGCGTGCGTCGGCGGCGGCCTCGTCTGCATCAACAACGCGAGCGGCGACGCCGCGCGGGTCGAGGTGTGCGACGCCGCGAACGTCGACGAGGACTGCGACGGCGGCGCGGACGACGCCGATCCGCAGGGGCCGCCCGCCGGGGCCCCGACGTGGTGGGTCGACGCCGACGGGGACGGCTGGGGCGATCCCGCGTCGCCGGTCACCGCTTGCGACCCGGGCCCCGGCCTCGCCAACCAGGCGGGCGACTGCGACGACGATCCGGCCGCCTGCGGCGCCGCCTGCAACCCGGGGGTGGTGGAGTCCCTCGCCGCCGGGAACTGCGCCGACGGGCGCGACAACGACTGCGACGGGGCCCCGGCCGACCAGGATCCGCCCTGCTTCGAGGACGTCGTGTGCTACCCGGACGGCGACGGCGACGGCTTCGGCCTGACCGCCGGGGCGATGACGCTGACCGGCCCCACCGCGGGCGCGGGGTGCGCCGCGTGGGTCGACGGGACGCACCCGCCGGGCTACTGGGTCGCCGCCGCCGGGGACTGCGACGACGCCCCCGCCGGGTGCGGCGCCGCCTGCCACCCCGCCGCGGCGGAGGTCTGTGACGGCTGGGACAACGACTGCAGCGCCGCCACCCCCGACGGCTACGACGAGCTCCTGACGGTGCTGATCTGCGACTCCGAGGCCGACGCGGACGCCTGCGAGGACGACATCCCGCAGTGCAACGGCGGGAGCCTCGTTTGCTTGAACAACCCGTTTGAAGACAACACACGCGTCGAAGTGTGCGATGCGGCAAACCGCGACGAGGACTGCGACGGCGGCGCCGACGACCTCGACCCGGACGGGATCCCCTCGGGGGCGGTCGCGACGTGGATCGACGCCGACGGGGACGGCTGGGGAGACCCGGCGACCGAGGCGCCGCGCTGCGACGTCTCACCCGGGCGCGTCACCCGGGGGGGCGACTGCGACGACGACCCGGCCGCCTGCGGCGCGGCGTGCAACCCCGGCCGCACCGAGTCGCTCGGCGCCGCGAACTGCGCCGACGGCTGGAACAACGACTGCGACGCGGACGGCGCCGACGTCGACCCCACCTGCTTCGGCAGCACCACCTGCTGGGGGGACGCCGACCACGACGGCTTCGGCGACCCCACCACCCCGCGGGTCCTCGACGGGCCCGCGGCGATCGCGGGCTGCGCGGCCTTCGGCGACGGGACGCACCCGGCGGGATACTGGGTCGCCAACGACCAGGACTGCGCCGACGACCCCAACGGGTGCGGGGCGGCCTGCGCGCCAGGCAAGCCGGAGCTGTGCGACGGCGAGGACAACGACTGTGACGTCGCGACGGCCGACGGGGCGGGGGACGTGCGCATCGGCGCGGCCTGTGACTCCGCGGCCGACAGCGACCACTGCCTCGACGACCGGCGCGCCTGCATCGGGGGGGCGCTGGTGTGCCAGAACGACGCCTCCGGAGACACCCACCAGATCGAGGTCTGCGACCCCGCGAACGTCGACGAGGACTGCGACGGCGGCGCGGACGACGCGGACCCGGACGGGGTCCCGGCGGGCGCGCCGGTGTGGTACGCCGACCGCGACGGCGACACCTACGGCGACCCGCTCTCCCCCCGGGTGAGCTGCGAGAAGCCCATCGGGTACGCCGCCAACGGGGCCGACTGCGACGACGATCCGGACGCCTGCGGTCAGGGCTGCTTCCCCGGCAACCCGGACGTGTGTGACGGCCGAAACAACGACTGTGACGCGGCGACGGCGGACGGGGCCGGCGACCCGGCGGTCGGCGTCGCGTGCGACAGCGTCGCCGACGCCAACGCATGCAAGGACGAGGTGACCCGCTGCGTCCTGGGGACGCTGACCTGCCCGAACGACCCGGTCGACGACGCGCTGCGGATCGAGCGCTGCGATCCGGGCGAGCAGGACGAGGACTGCGACGGCGGGGCGAACGACGCCGACCCGGACGGCCCCCCCGAGGGCGCGACGCTGTGGTTTCGGGACGCAGACGGCGACGGTCACGGCAACCCGGCCGAGCAGCAGGCGGCGTGCGCGGCGCCCCCTGGGTTCGTCGCGTCCTTCGATGACTGCGACGACGATCCCGAGCTGTGCGGCGCGGGCTGCGCTCCGGACCTCCTCGAGGCGTGGGCGGCCAGCAACTGCACCGACGGCTGGGACAACGACTGCGACGACCAGACGGACGTCGGCGCGGGGTGCACCGCCGAGGCGACCTGCTGGCCGGACTTCGACGGCGATGGGCACGGCGACCCCGCGACCCCGAACCTCGTCACGGGCGCCGCCGCGATCGCCGGCTGCGCGGCCTGGGACGACGGGGTGCACGCGGTCGGCTTCTGGGTCGCGACCAACGACGACTGCGACGACATCGACGGGGAGATCCACCCCGGCAGGGCCGAGATCGTCGGGGACGGGGTCGACCAGGACTGCAGCGGGGCCGACCTGTGCTGGCTCGATCGCGACAACGACGGGTTCGCGGCGGACGGCGCGGCGACGGCCGAGGCGCCGGTGGGGCAGCAGTGCGGCGAGAGCTTCGGGCTCGCCGCGGCGGTCGGGGACTGTGACGACGACCCCCGCACGTGCGGGGCCGCCTGTGCGCCTGGCGCCGCCGAGATCTGCGATGAGCGGGACAACGACTGCGACGGTGAGACCGACGAGGTGGCGAGCTGCGGCGGGACGACGACGACCGACGCGCCCATCCTGTTCGGCGGCAGCGGCTGCGCGGGAGGGAGCGCGCCCGGTGGCGCAGCCCTGCTCGGCCTCGCCCTGGCGCTGATGGCGCGGCGGCGGTCGCTGGCGCGCGGACCGCGGGCGCGGGCATGAGCGGCGACGACCTCGACGCGCGGGCTCGGGCCGAGCTCTATCGGACGCTGCACTGCGGCACCGAGGGCGACGTGGCGTTCTATCTGGGGGCGTGCCAGGGCGCCAGGCGCATCCTGGAGCTCGGCTGTGGCGCCGGCCGGGTGCTGGTCCCCCTCGCCGAGGCCGGACACGAGGTCGTCGGGCTGGACCGGGATCCGGCGCTCCTCGCGCTCGCGGACGAGGCGCTGGTCGGGCGGGCGCGCGCGCGGGCGACCCTGGTCAAGGGCGACATGACCGACTTCTCGGTCCCGGGGACCTTCGACCGCGTGCTCATCCCCTTCACCGGGCTCTACGCCCTCGACGACGTCGCGGCGATGGTGCGCTGTCTGGCGTGCGCGCGCGCCCACCTCGCGCCGGGCGGCGCCTTGATCCTCGACGCCTACGCCGTGGACGAGGGCGAGTGTGGCCCGCGGGAGGCGTGGGACAGCGGGTGGGAGCCGGCCGGCGCGATCCGCTGGCGCGGCGAGCAGATCGCGGTCTCCGAGCGCAACGTCGTGCCCGGCGACCCTTGTCGTGTCGACGTCAGCTATCGCTTCGAGCTCCCGGGCGGGCCAGTCGAGCAACACATCCGCCACCACTTCCTGTCGTGGCCCATGCTCGACGGGCTGCTGGAGGCGGCGGGCTTCGGCGAGGCCGCGGCGCGCGGGGGCTTCGACGGCGAGCCGTTCGACGACGAGAGCGAGGTGATGGTGGTGATCGCCGCGCCGTGATCCGGGGGCACCGGCGGCTGGGTGTAACCACGGCCGACGGTCTCGACTAAAGCCGGCGTCTGGTCTGCCGGGAGAAGTCGAATGGCCGCGTGGGGAGTGATGGGAGCCGCGTTCGTCGCGGCGCTGTTGGGAGTGACCGGGTGTGACGCCGCGAGCGGTGATGGCGCGGACACCGGGACCGGCGACGTCTCGACGAGCGCGGACACCACAGGTCCGGCGGACACCAACCAGGTGGGGAGCGACACCCTGGCCTCGGACGTGGTCTCTGGCGACACGCTGGCGCCCGCGGACACGGCGACGCCCGGGGACACGAGCGCCGCGACCGACACCGGCGCGATCGCGGACACGAGCCCGACCGACACCGCCGGCACGCCGGACACCGCCGTCGGGGACAGCTGCCCGCCGGCGGGGCCCTACGGGACCGCGGTCGGTGACGTGCTCGCGGACATGACCCTCCTCGACTGCGACGGAAACCCGCACCGGATCGCGGATCTGTGCGGCCGACCCGCGTCGCTCCTGACGGCGTTCGCCGGCTGGTGCCCGATCTGCCAGGGCCACGCCGCCAAGGCGAACGCGGACTATACGCAGTTCAAGGCCGCGAACGCGGACTTCGAGTGGCTCTTCGTGATCACCGAGGCGGACGGCGCCAACGCGATGACGCCCGCCTACTGCAAGGCCATTCGCGACGACTACGGCCTGACGATGCCGGTCCTCATCGACACCGAGGGCGTCTTCCCGGCGCACATCGGTGTGACCTCGACCAACGCGTGGACGGTCGCGCTCGACGCGGCGGGGGGCATCCTGGCCAAGGACAAGTACGATCAGACCAACGCCTTCACGAAGGTGAACGCCGCGCTGGAGTAGCGCCCGTCGACATCACGCCGGCCCTCGCGGGCCCGCGCTGCCGACGCGCCTCTGCTGTCGCCCGGCGTGGCGGCGCACCCCGCGGGAATACCGCCGAGACTTGCGCGTCCACCGCCCATGCGCGACGACTGCAGCACGCGTGAGCGACGGAGGTAGGTGATGAGACGGATCGTGGGTCCCCTGATGATGATGGCGGCGCTGGTGTGCGTCCCGACGGTGGCGAGCGCGCAGCCCGCGCCCATCGACAGCGACGCCGACTACGACTACGAGGCCCCCGACGAGGACTACGTCTGGGAGGACGGCGACGAGCTCGAAGACGGGAGCGTCTCCGACGGCTTCTATCGCCTGCGCGAGCGCCCCGGCTACCACTGGGTCGAGGGCGCCTACGTCCGCGGCGTTTGGGTCGCAGGGCACTGGGCGTGGACCGGCGCGACCCGCCCCGGCAACGTCTGGGAGAACGGCTACCGCGGCAGCGACGGCTACTACGTGACCGGGTACTGGCGGCCGCAGAGTCGGGCCGGTTACGTCTGGGTCCCGGGCCACCGCGGCCCCTCGGGTTGGGTCGACGGGTACTGGCGGCCGGTCTCGGCGCGCGCCGGGGCGGTGTGGGTGTCCGGCCGCTACGACTACGCGACCGACGGCTGGGTCGAGGGCCACTGGCGCGAGACGCGGCGCCCCGGCCAGGTGTGGGTCGAGGGGACCTGGCGCTACGGTCGCTGGGTGCCGGGCTACTGGCGGCCGACCGGGTCGCGGCCGGGTTGGGTCTGGGCCGCGGGCTACCACGGGCCGCACGGCTGGGTCGCCGGCTTCTGGCGGCCGGAGCGGCGCGCCGGGCACTACTGGCGCGATGGCCACTGGGGCCGGGGCGGCTGGGTCGCGGGCTCCTGGGTGCGCGGATCGGCGCGTTCGGCGCGGCACTACGGGCCGGTGCGGCGCGCGCACGTGATGTCCGAGCACCGCCGGGCCGATCGGCGGCAGTGGCGCAACGGCGTCCGGCAGGAGCGGCGCGGCGAGCGGGTCGAGCGTCGGGGCGAGCGCCAGGAGAACCGCGGCGTCCGGCAGGAGCGGCGGGGCGAGCGGACCGAGCGGCGGGGGGAGCGGATCGAGCGGCGTGGCGAGCGGACCGGGAACACGCGGATGCAGCAGCGCGGCGAGCGCGTCCAGCGGCGCGGCGAGGTGCAGCAGAAGCGCGGTGACGCCAAGCAGAAGCGCGGCGAGGACAAGCAGAAGCGCGGCGAGCGGGTGCAGCGGCGCGGCGATCGCACCCCGCGCAAGCCCGCGCCCATGCCGCACCCGTAGTTCGGCCGGATCAACCCACCCACAGGGCGACGGGCGGGCCACACGGCCCGCCCGTCGCGTCTCGTCCGGTTGAGGTTTTGCCCGCGCGGGGACAAGGTCGTCCGCATGACGCGAACACTCCTTTGGCTGGCGGTCTGCGGCGCGCTCCTCGCGGGGCTCGCGGCGTGTGGCGATGACGCGGCGGCGGGCGGCGACGCGGACGCCGTGGACACCGCCGAAGAGGTGAGCGACGGGGCCGACTCGGACGCGGACGCGGACGCGGCACCGGACGCCGTGGACACGCTCGCGAGCGACACCGCGAGCCCGGCGTGGGCGGTCCCCCCGCTGGTCGACCCGGCGATCGTGACGCCTGCGGGCGCACAGCTGTCCGTGCAGCCCACGCTCGCGATCGGCGCCGATCGCTCGGTGCTCGTCGCGTGGACGGGCCAAGTGGGCGACAAGCTCGTCATCTACCGGGCGCTGCGCTGGCCGGACGGCACGGAGGCGGCCGACCCGATCCAGGTCAACACGGACCCGCGCGGCGTCCACAACGAGCCGGCGGCCTGCGCGCTCAGCGGGGGCGGCTACGTGATCGCCTGGTCGGTGGACACCAAGGAGGTGGCCCCCGACGGCGGGGGGAACCTCGAGGTCCACTTCCGGCGCTACTTCGCCGACGCGCGACCACAGGACGGCGCTGACGTGAACGTCGCTACGGGGGTCGCGGGCAACCACTGGCTCGCCGACGTGGCATGCGACGCCGACGGCGGCTTCGTCATCGCCGGGGTCCGCCCCGGGGACGCGCCGGGGTTCAGCGTCTTCTTCCAGCGCTACGACGCCGAGGGGGCCGTCGTCGGCGCGGCGACGACCGCGCTGCCGAGCGCCACGGCGTCCCAGGCGTTCCCGGCGGTCGCGGTCGACGCGACCGGAGCGGTCATCGCCAGCTGGGAGGACGCGGCGGACTCGGCCGCTGACACCCGCGTCGTGCTCCGCCGCTTCTCCGCCGACGGCGCCCCGTCCGAGGTGCTCGGGGTCGCTGCGGCGCCGGGCGTCGACGCCAGCGGCGCCGCCGTCGCGGCCGACCCACGGACGCCGTCCTTCGCAGTCGCAGCAAATCTCGGCACCACGATACAGCTGTCTGTTTTGGCGGACATCGACTCCACGCCGGCGCCGGTCTCGGGCCCGGATCTCGCGACCGCGAAGACCTACCAGCCGGCGCTGGCGGCGCTCGGCGACGACCGCTTCGCGGCGGTGTGGTTCACCGGCTCGGGCGCGGCGGTGTCGGCGCGGCTCGGGACCTTCGGGGCCGCCGGCTTCGACGGCGACGCGACCCTCGCCACAGGCTCCTTCCCCCTCGCCTACCGCCCGGCTGTCGCCTATGGCCGCGGCGTCCTCGCCGCCGCCTGGACCGAGTCCCTCGGCGGCGGCCAGTACGCCGTCCGCGTCGCGGTCTTCGCCGCGCCATCGGAGTGAATCCCGGACGGGTCCGAGGTAGACTCGCCGGGCTGTCGTCTGGGGACACACGGGGTGAGGGGGGAAGATGATGCGACCTGGCTACGCTGTGGTTCTGACCTGCACCGCTCTCGTCGCCGGCTGCTTTCCGCCCCTCGAACAGCGAGCAGACGTAGACACGAGCGAGGTCGACGAGGTCTCGATGTCGGACACCAGCGTCGCACCGGACACCAGCGTCATCGCCTCCGACACGGGCTCGTCGACCGATGCCGACACCCACGATGACCTCGACGCTGGCGAGTGCACCGTCGCCGAAGACTGCCCCGTGGTCGCGGGCCCCTGTCGCGAACGCGCCTGCATCAACCACGCGTGCCGCCCCAAGAACGTCGAGGGGAGCTGCGACGACGGCGACCTGTGCACGACCGGCGACCACTGCGTCGCGGGTTCCTGCGTCGCGACACCGGTGGTGTGTCAGGCCCTCGACACCTGTCATGCGAGGGGCGCGTGCGACCCAGGCTCCGGCACCTGCTCTCACCCCACCCGCCCGGACGACTCGGTGTGCGACGATGAGGATTCGTGCACCTTGGTGGATACGTGCATGGGAGGGAACTGCGTCGGGAGTGGCGAGCCGGACGACAGCGTTGGCGACTGGACCGTCGGCCTCAGTGGTAGCGACGTGGACGGCGTCCGCTGGATCGAGGTGGCACCTGACAAGTCGCTCGTCGTTGCGGGGACGTTTCGCAGCCCGAGTCTCATGGTCGGAGATTCGGCGAGCGGTACACCAATCGTCCTTGCGCTCCCGCAGGGGACGGAATCAGCCGTGTTCATCGCGCGCTTCGACAAGTACGGGCGCGTGATCGGGGCTGCGATCGTGGCGGCCTCCGACGGCCAGATCGACTGCGAGGGCGGCATCGCGGTTACGGCGGACAACGCGATCACCATCGCCGGAGCGTGGCGAGGTTCCTTCGCATCGGACCTCACTAACCCGCCCGACTCACCCACCGCTGGAATCTTCGTCCTGCGCTTGAGCGCGACGTTTAGCAACGTGTGGTCCATCTGGGGAATACCGAGCGGCGGCGGCGATGTCGGCGCGATTCCTGTATCCATGGACGCGGACGCTGCGGGGCGCGTCGTCATAGGGGTCACGGGGTCTACTTCGCTTGACCTTCGTTCAAACGCATCCCTTGGCCACATCCCGTTGATCGGTGAGGACTTCGCATCCATGTGGGCCGGCGCCGCCGTCATCTCACCCATCGGGGTGCTCGAAAAGGTCGCGACATTCTCGCTACCGGAAGGGGCGAACGGGTCACCGAACGCGCTCGCCTTTACGCGGGTCGTAGCGCTCTCTTCCGGCCGGTTCATGCTTGCTGGGGCACTCCTCGGCGGGTTGGACGCGGGGCCGTTCAGCATCGCGCCCTCCCCGGACGCGATCGATTTCACGCCCGTCGTCATCTTCCTGGATGAGACCTTCACACCAACATCATTCGCCCGGATCCCGACAGGGGAAGCGGAGTCGTTGGTGACTGCGACGGCCGAGATCGGCGGGATGGGGGTCATCGCAGTGTCAAACGCCGGAACCGGCCATATGGACACGCGATCAGGTGCTGTCGGGATTCCCGTCTGGAGTGGTCCTGCGTTGGTGGCGTTCGATGCTGAGAGCGACTTCGTTTGGCTCGGTAAAGTCTACTCTCCTTCCGATTACCTTGTGCTGGCGTCAATCGCCGCTCCCTCACCCGACTCTGGCGCGCTGTACGTGTTGGCGCTCCACAGGGGGATGGCCGTCTTCGGGGACGCGAGCCCACCAGTCGCGGTCGCGCCCGCCGACACCACGATCACGACGATGTCGATTGCGGCCTTCGCGATAGGAGATGGAACGGTCATCGGCGCCCTATCGCTCACGGACGGCTCCGCTGGGCTCAGTCAGATTTCCGACCACATCCATCACACCAGCGACGCGGCCGCGACACCAGACGGTATCTTCATCGGGGGAAGGTTCGCTGGGGAGCTTCAGGACACGCAAGCCATCGGGGCAACGGCTGACGGATTCGTGATGCGCAGGAACTCGCACGGGGGAATGTTGTGCAAGTAGGCGTCGGCATTGGTACTCGCCAACGACAAACGCCGGGTCATTTGTTGCCGTACTTCAGGGAGTAGTTCGAGCAGGTCCAGGTACCCGAGACGCGGTAGACGCGCACGAACGCGGTCCCCGTCTCGTCGTCCGCGGTGAACGTCCCGCTGTTGGGGCAGTCGGGCTTGAGCTCGACGATCTCGGTCGACGACCCGGACGCCGCGCTACAGCAGCCCGGCATCCCGTTGACCTTGGCCGTGCTGCTGCCCTGTTCGCAGCTCGTAGACTGACCATCGCCAGGGTCGTCGCACTGCCAGTAAACACACAGGTTGTAGTTCATGCCGGCGGGGATGCCGGACAACTCCACGGTGGGGTGGGGCTGGAAGAAGTTGTTGTTGTCCGCTACGCGGTACGTGAACCAGTCTTCGTCCCCGCTCGGATAGAGGTTTGCGGTCGTCGAGCGCGCGTCAGCGGCCCAGCCCTCGCCATCGCCGAAGTTGTAGGGCAGCGACTTGGCCGCGCCGACCGAATTGTTCCCCTCATAGTCGTCGGTGTTGGGGGTGCCGGCGCAGCCGCCGCTCGCGCAGGTGTCGCCGTTCGTACACTCGTTGCCGTCGTTGCAGCTGGCGCCGTTGTTGTAGGACCAGCCGGACTGGGTGACGCTGGTGTTGCACTTGTAGCAGACGTTGCCGGGCTGGGTGTCGCCGTTGGAGTAGCAGGCGTCGTTGATCTTGCACTTGCCGCTCGCGGTCGGGTAGCTGCAGCCGACCGCGGGGTTGCAGAGGTCGTTGGTGCACGACAGGCCGTCGTAGCAGCTCCCGCCGGAGGTGCAGGAGCCGGAGCCGTTACAGTGGTCCCCGGTCGTACACGCGCTGCCATCCTCGCACGCGACCGTGCTCGGCTGCGGCGACCACGCCGTCTGGCTCGCCCCCGGGTTGCAGCGCTGACAGACGTTGCCGGGGTTCGACGTGTTGTTCGTGTAGCAGGTCCCGCCGATGCGGCACCACCCGTTCGGCACGCCGCTGTTGTCGCACCCGCTCGCCGTGCAGGTGTCGGTCGTGCAGGCCACGCCGTCGTTACAGCTCTTGTCGCCGACGCAGAGCCCGGCGCCGTCGCAGTGATCGTCGCTGCTGCACGCGCTCTGGTCGTCACAGCTCGCCGTGCTCGGCCGCGCCGTCCACCCGGTCGCGTTCTGGTCGGGCGAGCACACGAGGCACGGCGCGCCGGGCTTGGTCACCCCCGAGGCGTAGCACTGCCCCTGGATGTTGCAGGTCGCCACCGCCTGGGTCCACGCCGTCGTGCTCTGGCTCGGCGCGCAGATCTGGCAGGCGTTCTGCGGGTTTGCCGCCCCGCTCGCGTAGCACGCGCCACCGATGGTGCAGGTGTTGCCCGCCACCGACCACGCCGACGCCCCCTGGGTCACGTCGCACACCTGGCACGCGTTGCTCGGGTTCACCGCGCCGTTGGGGTAGCACTGCCCGTTGATCAGGCAGGTGTTGCCCGCCTGAGACCACGCGGTCGTGCTGGCCCCGGTGTTGCACACCTGGCAGGCGTTGTTCGGGTTGAAGGCCCCGTTGACCCAGCACGCCGCGTCGATCGCGCAGAACCCGGCCTGCAGCTGGTGGCGGCAGTCGAACGGCCCGGCGCAGGTGTCGGTCGTACACCCGAGCCCGTCGTCGCACCCCGCCTCGTCGGTCTGGCCGTTGCAGTTGTCGTCCGCCCCGTTGCAGCTCTCGGCGGCCGGCGCCGCCCCCTGACACTCCGGCCCGAGCGCGCCGCACGCCAGCGTCCCGGGGCACGTGCCGTACTGGTTCTGCACCGCGCACGGCGTCGCCGCGATGTTGTCCGTCGCGCCGTCGCAGTCGTTGTCGAGGTCGTCGCAGATCTCCTGCGACGCCTGCGGGCCGTCGCACGGCGTCAACCCGAACTCCCCGCACGTCCGCGTCCCGTCGCACGTCCCGTAGCCGTTGGTGATGCCGCACGTCGTCGCGAAGCCGAGCCCGTCCCACGACGGCCGGCACTGGCACTGCGCCCCGCCCTGGGGCACGCACTGCTTGGCGATCCCGCCGCTCGCCAGCGTCACCGACTCGCACCCGTACCCCTCGGGACACTCCCGCCCCGCGCACGAGCTGCCGCAGAAGCTCCCCTGGCTCGGGTCCGGCCCCGCGAGGCAGTACGCCGGGAACGGGTCGCCGACGTCCTGGCAGTCCCCGTCCACGCGACACGGCCGGCACAGCCTCACGTGCCGCGGCAGGCACAGAAATATCGGGTCGGGGCCGATCGCGGTCGAGCTGACGCAGTCGTACCCGTTCGGACACTCGGCCACGCAGGTCCGCGTGCAGATGCGCCCGTCACGCCCCTCGACGCACAGCTCGTCGACGCAGTCCGAGTTGCCGTTGCACGGGCACTCGAACGCGCCGCCACAGGCCCCGACGTCGCCCGCCGCGGTGTCCCCGACGGCCCCGTCCGGGTTCACGGTGTCCGCCGCGCTCGCGGTGTCCGCCGGCGTCACGTCGAGGGGCGGCAGCCGGGTGTCGACCGCCGCCGTGTCAGCAGCGGCCGTGTCCCCCGCGTCCACCGCCTCGATCCCGCCGTCCTCGCCGCCACACGCCGCGAGCACCGCGACCACGGCCACGACCGCTCGAAAGGTAACGCTCATCTCGCCTCCGCCCGGCCCCCTGGGGCGATCCAATGTAGGGAAGAACCCTCCCCCGAGGCAACCACGCCCTTCGTCGTGCAGTGCACAAGCGACGCTCCTGTGGCCCGCCGAACATATGCAGCGCAGCGCCAAGCACCTGCCGCACCCCAGCGGCGGATCACTTGTGCAAGCCCCCCGATTACCGTAGTGAGGAGAGAACGGAGGGGTTGCAGCTGTTCGGACCGAACCGACGTCGAATCGGCACGTCCCGAGGGGGCCGGGGAAACCCAGCCGGCGGCGCAGCGCTGTCCGCGCTGCTCGGGCTCGCCCTCGCGCTCCTCCCGGTCGCGCCCGCGCACGCGGCGCCGTCGACCTTCGCCATCGAGCGCTTCGAGCCCCTACCCTCGCCCGGGCTCAACATCCTCAACGTCTCCACGTCGCGCGTGCTGACGAACCTCCGCGCCTCGATCGGCCTGCAGCTCCACTACGCTCAGAGCTCGCTGACCCTCATCCGCACCGACGCCGCCGGCGAGCTGGTCGACACCCTCGTCGACGACCGCGTCGTGACCGACTTCGTCGCGTCGATGGGGCTCTTCGGCCACCTCGAGATCGGCGTCGCCCTCCCGGTCATCCTCGGGCAGAGCGGCGGTGATCTCGACCTCTTCGGCCGCCCCGACGACACCGCCGCGGGGGGCGGCGTCGGAGATCTGCGCGTCATCGCGAAGGCGCGCTTCTGGTACCCCGAGGACGCTGGCGGCTTCGGCCTCCACCTGCTCCTCCCGGTCGCGCTGCCGACCGGGGACGGCGAGCGCTTCGCGTCCGACGGCGCCATCACCCTGCAGCCCACCCTGGGCCTCGACTATCGCCACGCGAACGGCCTCACCATCGCCCTCAACGTCGGCTGGCTCTACCGCCCCCGCCGGACCTACGCGACCGTCGTCCGCGGCCAGGAGATCCGCTGGGCCGTCGGCGTCGAGGTGCCGACCTCGCTGTCACCGCTGTCGGCCTGGGCCTCGTTCTTCGGCGCCTACCCGCTCGACACCGACCGCGACGCCCTCGACCCGACCGTGGCCAGCGACCGCCGCTCCATCCCGATGGAGCTCCTCGGCGGCCTCCGCGTTCGCGTCGGCGAGGACTTCTGCGTGACCGCCGGCGCCGGCGCCGGGATCGCTGGCGACGTCGGCGCCCCCGACCTGCGCGCCACCTTCGGCATCGCCTACACCCCGACCGCGAACGTCCGAGACGCCGACGATGACGGGCTCCGTGACCCGGTGGACGCCTGCCCGAACGACCCCGAGGACCGCGACGGTTTCGAGGACGACGACGGCTGCCCCGACCTCGACGACGACGGCGACGGCATCCCCGACGACGTCGACGAGTGCCCCCGCCAAGCCGAGGACCTCGACGGCTTCCAGGACGGCGACGGCTGCCCCGACCTCGACAACGACGGCGACGGCATCCCCGACGCGATCGACCAGTGCCCCGACGTCGCCGAGGACCGCGATGGCTTCCAGGACGAGGACGGCTGCCCCGACCTCGACAACGACGGCGACGGCATCCCCGACGTGCGCGACAGCTGCCCCTTCGAGGCCGAGGACTTCGACGGCTACCAGGACGGTGACGGCTGCGTCGACCCTGACAACGACAAGGACGGGATCCTCGACAACAACGACCAATGCCCGGACTTCCCGGAGACGTTCAACGGCTTCGACGACGAGGACGGCTGCCCCGACACCCGGTCGCGCTACGTCAAGGTGTTCATCGACGAGATCCGCCTCCTCCGGCCGATCTACTTCTCCAAGCGCGAGGCCATCATCAAGCCCGTGAGCTTCCCCGTCCTCGACGACGTGGCCGACGTCGTGCTGTCCAACGCGCAGATCACCAAGCTCCGCATCGAGGGGCACACCGACGACATGGGCAACCCCAAGCGCAACGAGCAGCTCAGCGTCGCCCGCGCCCGGGCGGTCCGCGACTACCTCGTGGCCCGGGGGGTCGACGAGTCCGTCCTCGAGATCCAGGGCTACGGCGCCACGCGCCCCATCGCCTTCGAGGACACCGAGGTCGGTCGCGCACAGAACCGCCGCGTCGAGTTCAAGATCGTCGAGATCAGCGGCCGCCCGATCACCTCGCCAGGCCGCGGCGGCGGCGAGTGACCCCGCGGACCCCGATCCGTATGCTCCACGTGGCCCTCCCGACCGGCCTGGCGCTCGCCTCGGCGGCGGCGACGGGGCTCCGCTATGGCCTGCAGGGGACGGGCAACATCTACACCAACACCGCGCGGGCCTTCTACCTCGAGGACCCGATCCTGGGCTGGTCGGTGGCCCCCGAGCGCTGGGTGTGGCTCGGCCTCGACGCGCTCGGCGCGGTGGTCGCCGTCGCCCTCGGGACCCTCGCGGCGGCGTGGCTCACCGGCGCCCTCGCCCGCCGCCACCGCGCCGGCCACATCGGCCGGACCTGGCCCAAGCTCGCGCTCGTCGCCTTCTGGCTAGGCGCCGCGCTGTGCCTGGCCACCCCGGTCGTGCCGATCGCCGCGTTCGCCTCCGGCGCGCCGCCCGCCGAGGCCCTCGCCCACATGCCCACCGCGCCCGCGGCACCGGCGCTGCCCCGCACCACCACGGCGACCGCCGACCCCGCGGCGTGGCCCGATCTGCCAGCGGGCGCCTGGGTCGTCACCCCCCACGGCGACGCGAACACCGTCATCGCCCAGATCGCCGCCGGCGAGGAGACCTTCGACGCCCGCTTCGGCCCGGTGAGCGGCGCGATCACCGTCGACCCGACCGACCTCACCCGCGCCCACGGGGAGGTGACCGTCCCGGCGGCGTCGATCGACACCGGCATCGCGCTCAGGAGCAAGCACGCCAGCGACGACCTGCGGGTCACCGAGCACCCTGCGATCGGGCTGCGCTTCGGCGGCCTGACCCGCCTCGCCCGGGACGGCGCCGGGCGCTTCCGCTTCGAGGGCACCGCTGCCTTCACCCTGATGGGGACCACCCTCGACCTGCCCATCACCGGCTCGGTGACCCGCCTGACCGCGGCCGCGCGCGCGGAGCTCGGGCTCGAGGCCGCTGAGGCGATCCTCATCCAGGCCCGGCTCGAGGTGCCGCTCGCGCGCACCCCGCTCGGCACCAAGGACTTCGACAAGGACACCATCGCGGTGTCGGCACGCTTCATCCTCGCGCCGCCCGCCTTGGACTGAACCCGGCGCGCTCGCGCGCCGGTCTGCGGGGCTCTCGCCCACGCCCGCGACCAAGCCGTGAATCGCTGCGGCCTCGGCCGCCACTAGAACCGACATCTGGAGAAACACCATGCGCCTGACCACTTGGATGCTGCCGCTCCTCGCCGCCGGAACCCTCGCCCTCACGGGCGCCGGCTGCGGTAAGAAGACGACCGAGGCCGACACCGAGCAGCCGGCACCGGCCGCCGACACCGCGACGGTGGCGGCTCCCGAGGCCGACACCACCCCCGAGCCCGAAGCCGACACCGCGACGGCCCCCGAGCCCGACACCGCGACCGCAGCGGTCCCCGAGCCGGCCGAGCCCGTCGCCCCCGAGAACTCCATCGCCTTCGACGTCGATCACCATGACCCCGCGAAGGAGATGGTCCACGGCAGCTTCAGCGGGGTCGAGGTCACCCAGGCGAACATCGACCTGACCAAGCCCGAGGCCGCCATGGCGGTGGTCGAGATCGATCTGTCGACCCTCGACACGGGCAACGAGAAGCGAAACAACCACGTCAAGTCGGGCGACTTCTTCGACATCGAGAAGTTCGCCAAGGCGACGCTCACCGTCAACGGCGTGAAGGCCGCGGCCGACGCGGACACCTACGACGCGACGGCGACCTTGAACCTCCACGGCATCGAGAAGGCCTTCCCGGTGTCCTTCAAGGTCGTCGAGACCAAGGAGGACGGGAGCATCGTGATCGAAGGTGAGTACAAGGGCCTCGCCCGCGCCGACTTCGGCGTCGGAGGCGCGCCCGAGGCGACCAACGTCGCGCCGACGATCAACAGCGTGAAGGTCCGCCTGCACCTCGCGAACAAGCCCTAGATTCGGCCGTGTCGGGGGCCGACCCGGCCCCCGACGCGCCCCGTGTGCCCCCGCCATGGACGACGATCCGCTCGAGCGCGTGCAACTGACGCGCCGCTACCACCTCCATCAGCGCGCGCGCGGCCACCGCACCGCGACCGATGACGTGCTGTGCGCCTGGGGTGGCGTCACCGCGCACCCCGCCGCCCGCCGCTACCTCGATCTCGGCGCCGGCCACGGCTCGGTGACGCTCATGACCCTCGGGACCCTGCCCGCGGACGCGCGCGCGCACGCGGTCGAGGCCCAGGCGATCTCTCACGCGCTGCTGACCCGCAACCTGGCCGAGAGCGACCTCGCCAGGCGCGCAACCGCCGTCCTCGGGGACATCCGCGACCCGGAGCTCCTCGGAGACGCGCGCTTCGACCTCATCACCGGGAGCCCGCCGTTCATGCCGCTCGGCTCCGGCCCCCTCCCCAAGGACCCCCAGCGCGCCGGCGGCCGCTTCGAGCTCCGCGGCGGGATCGAGGCCTACGCCACCGCCGCCGCCCGCTGGCTGGAGACGGACGGCGTGGCGAGCCTCCTCATGGACGGCGCCTCGCGCCCGCGCTGCGAGCGCGCCTTCGCCGCGGCCGGCCTCGCCCTCGTGGGGGCCACCACCGTCTTGCCGACCCCCGACAAGCCGCCCCGCTACATCATCTACGCCGTCGCGCGCGCGACCGCGACCGCGGCTGACGAGCGCGTGCTCGTCGTGCGCGACCGCGCTGGCGCCTGGACGGATGCGTTCTCTCGTGTTCGCGAGATGCTGGATCTGCCATGAATTCAAGCGACCCGCCGAGAACCACGCGTACCACACCGCATCGCGGGAGGACCCCGTGAGGCCACCCCCGACCCTCGGCGTCATCGGCGCCACCCCGCGCCCGCTCCCCGGCCCGCTGTTCCGCGCGACGCGCCTTCAGGACTTCGAGCGCCACGCCGGCGCTCTCGCGGACGCCCCCTACCTCGCGGGCCACGCGGCGGCGGCGGCCTTCATGGGCGGCGTCGGCCGCGTCGCGCTCGCGCCGGTCCCCGGCTTCGACGATCCGGTGGCGATCGCCGCAGCAGCGACCGCCCTGCTCGAGGACGGCGCCACCTGCCTGGTCGCGCCCGGGCTGACGGGGTTGAGCGGACAGCGGGCGCTGGTCGCCGCCTTCGAGGCGTGGCGCGACGGCGACGACGCCCCGGACCACGCGAGCGGCGTGAGCCTGTGGCTCGACGCGCCGGCGACCGACGCCGCGGGGATAGCCGCCCACCGCGACGCCCTCAGCGGGGACCGCAGCGCCGTGTGGGTCGTCGCCCCGTCCGTCCGCGCCCTCGCGCCGGGACGCGCGCGCGCCGACCGCGTCCCGGCCAGCGCGGTGGTCGGCGCGCTCGCGATGGGGACGACCGGGGCGCTTGGCGCCCTGGTGAGCCTCGAGGAGCGAGCGCCCACCGAGGCCCTCGGGACCCTCGCGGGCGCAGGCGGGATCGGCCTCCTCGTGCCACGCGGCCCGCGAAGACTGGTCGGGCTCGACGCCACGCCGCCCCGGGTCAGCGCCGCCGCGCCCGACCATGGCGGCGACGACGACGACCAGCCCGACCCCATCGCGCGCGCCATCCACGCGCTGACGGCGGACATCGTCGCTGGCGTGCTGGCCGATGACGCCAACGGCCCGGCGCTGGAGCGCGAGGCGCGGCGCGTCCTGCGCCGCTTCGCCGCGAGCGGCGCCATCACCGCCTTCGCCGTCCGCTACGAGGAGGGGCAGCTCCTCGTCTGGTACCGCACGCCCCAGCGCGTGCGCGAGGTGCGCGTCGTCACCGAGCGGCTATGAGCGCGAGAGCGCCTCGGCGATCGGCACGTCGGCGACCGCCAGCGCGTAGTCGCGGAGCCGGGCCGGCGCGACCCACGCCACGGCGTCGTGGTCGACGAGCTCGAGCTCGCCGGACACGAGCCGGCACTCGTAGGCCATGAGCTCGACGGCGAGCTCGCCGTCGTCGTGGTGACTGGTCGCGACGTGCTGCCCCACGGTGACGGTGATGCCGAGCTCCTCGTCGAGCTCCCGCGCGAGACACGCCTCGGGGGTCTCGCCGGGCTCGATCTTGCCTCCCGGGAACTCCCACTGGCCCGCCAGGCGCCGGCCGGGGGCGCGGCGCGCGACGAGCACGGCCCCGTCGGGGCGGCGCAAGATGGCGGCGGTGACGCGGACGAAGCCCCGGCCGTTCACGGGGTCGTGGGTGCGGGGTCGGGGGTCGGCGTCGGCGTCGGCGCGGGGGTCGGCGACGGCGTGGGCGTCGGCGTCGCCTCGGGGGTCGGCGACGGCCTGGGCGTCGGTGTGGGCGTCGGCGCCTCGTTCGGCTGCATCCCCGGCAGCGCGCGCCGCGGGGCGAAGGTCGGCGGCGGCCCCGACGACGGCGCGACCGACTCCATGAGCGTCTTGTCGTTCATCAGCGCGAAGAGCGGGCTCGAGGTCGACAGCACCAGGCTGGTCTTGCCCCCGAGGCTGTTCTCGTAGACCTCGAGGGTCTTGATGAAGCGGAAGAAGTCGGGGTCGGTCCCGAAGGCCTCGCGCTTGATGCGGATGGCCTCGGCCTGGGCGTCGCCGAGGATGCGCCGCACCTCCTTGTCCTTCTCGCCGTCGATCTCGCCCTTGAGGCGCAGCTTCGCCTGGTCGATCGAGCCGCGGCAGACCTGGCCGATCTTGCGGTAGGAGGCGATGTCGCGCTCGCGGTCCTTGGCGATGGCCTCGACCATCGCGGGGTAGATGCTCTGGGAGTAGTTCAGCTCCATGAAGTGGAGGTCGAGGATGGTGATCCCGAACTCCTTCTCGAGCTGCTCGGTCGCGGCGATACGGATCCCGTCGACGATCTCCGAGCGCAGCGCCGGCACGTCGTCGGCCCCGCGACGATCGCGCCCCTTGGTCGCCTCCTCGGCCTCCTTGAGGACCTTCTGGATGGCGTCGTTGTCCTCGGGGCGGCACTCCTTGTGCTCGGTGATGAGCTCGCGCAGGTCGAGCTCAGCGCGCTCTACGAACTTACGACCGCGGTCACGCACGATCGACGCGAGCTTGTGCTCGCGGATCACCGACTGGATGCGCGCGGTGACGATGCTGTCCATGCCGGCCATCACGCGGTCCACCGTCCGCGCCGCGGTGTAGAACCGCAGCGGGTCGATGACGCGCCAGCGCGCGAACGCCTTGAAGTCGATGGTGCGCAGCTCGACCGTCTTGGTGTCGCGCGCGTCGTCGTACCAACCCTGCACCCGGGCGTCGATGAAGCGCACGTCCTGGGTCAGCGGCATCTTGAAGTAGAGCCCCGGCTTGGGGCGCATGGTGGTCTCCTTGCAGACCCCCTCGGCGATGTCGTCCATCTGCTTGCTGCGGTTCTCGCCGAGGTCGGCACAGACCTCCTCGACGATGACGTTCACCGGATCACCGAACTCGGTGACGATGGCGAACTGGTCGGGCTTGACGATGAAGACGCCGTCGACGGCGACGAGCCCAACGAGGATGACGAGGACCGCGGCGATGGCGAGTTTCCACTTCACTGGGCACCTCCCTGGACGCGCGGCGCAGCCGGCGGAGAGTCACCGGCACGGGTGCCGAGGAAGGCGTCGAGCGGTAGGAGCTTCAGCGCCCCGCCCCCGTCGTTGCCGTCGATGACCAGCTTGCGGTCCGCGTTGTCGAACACCTTCGTCATCGCCTGCAGGTAGAGCCACTGCCGGGTGATGGCCTTGGCCTCGCGGTACTCCTCCCACTGCGACAGGAACGCCCCCGCCTCGCCCTCGGCGTTGCGGACGACCTCGGCGTAGCGCTGCTGCGCCCCGCCGACCGCGCGCTTCTTCTCGCGCTCGGCGTCGCCGGTGATCTGGTCGAGCTCGGCCTTGGCCTGGGAGAGCTCGGCCTTGACGCTCGGTTCGGTGCGGTTGAAGCGCTCGAACGCCTCGCGCGCCTTGTCCGGGACGTCGGTGTTGCGGATGGACAGCTCGGTCACGACGACCCCGGTCGGCACCTTGTCTCGCAGCGCAGCCTGGGTCTCGTCGCGCGCCAGCTCCTGCAGCTCGCGGAGCTTCACGGTCAGGAGCTCGTGCAGCGAGTAGTCGCCCACCAGCTGCCGCATGATCGCCTTGGAGATGTCGCGGATCGTCTCTTCCTGCTCCTTGACCTCGAACAGCCAGATCCGGATGTCGTCGATCTTGTAGATGAGCGACCAGCGGACGTGGATGAGCTGGAGGTCGCCGGTGAGCATCAGCGACTCACCCTCGTAGCCTCGCTCGACGACGTCGCTGTCCTTGCCGGGGTCCGAGCGGAAGCCGAACTCGAGGCGGTGCTGGCGCTCGACCGCGACCGTGTGCACCTCATCGACGAACGGGATCTTGAAGTGCAGCCCCGGCCCGTAGTTCTCGGTGAGCGGCGCCCCGAACCGGAGCACGACCGCCTCCTCCTCGGGCTCGACCTGAAAGTACGAGCCGAACGCGATCACGACGACGGCGAGGAGGCCCAGGCCGGCGAGGATGAAGCGTCGGTTCTTCTTGAGCATCGCGATGATCTCCTGCGGCCCTGGGAGATCGTCGTGGGGGAAGTCTCTTTCGGCCATGTGAGCCTCGCGGGCGTTGGGAACCGGCCTCGGCTATAGCACGCTCCGCCCGGTCGAGGAAGCCGCACCGGGTCGGCGATCGCGAGCGACCCGGGCGGCGGGGACCGAGCTGAAGCGGGGCGGAGGCGGCGGAGCCGCCGGGGCAGTCATCCTCAGCAGCGCGGGGGAGCACGCGCGCGTGCCTGTCCCCGCAGTCCGCTGACCTGAAACTTGGTACGCGCGGTCTGGTGTGTGGCGCTTCGTCAACGATGTTGACGGTGCGCTGGCGCCCCAGCGCGACCAAGTTTCAGGTCCCGAAAGGGTCGCACGAGGGGCGGTGGCCCTGCTAGCTAGCTAGAACATGTCCGGCATCCAGGGATGCGCACCCCGAAACACCGCGTCCGCCGTCGCGATCGCCTCGGGTGGCCCGGTCGCCTGACCGACGCGGGTGAGCGCGGTCGCCGAGCTGAACCCGGAGTAGAGCTTCGCGAGCGCGCGGACGTCCAGGCTCAGCGCCCCATCACCGCCGGGGCGGACGGTCACCTCCCCGTGCCTGACCGACAGCACGCGCCGGCCGGCGTTCTCCGGCAGCGCCGCGTCCGCGACGTCGAGGTGCAGCTCGTGCGGCGACGAGACCGACCAGCCACGCGCCTCGAGGGCGCGATCCACGTCCACCAGGCGCAGCATCCACGGGGTCGACACCTCGACCGTGTAGACCTCCTCGGCCAACAGCTGCGCCATCGGGTCGACCAGAGCGCCCGCCCAGCGCACCGTCGCCCCGAGCGACCCGTGGTCGCGCAGCAACGTCAGGATGCGCCTCCAGGCCCGCCCGGTCCGCGCCGCGACGTCCGTCAGCTCGAGATCGTAGGGGTGCCGCCCGGGCTCTCTCGCGGCCGCCTGGAGGATGAAGACGTAGCCCTCCAGCGCCCCGCCCGCCCAGACGCCGAACCCCGTCGCCGGCACCCCGCGTCGAGCGCGCACCCGGCTCCAGAGCTGGGGCCCGCGATCGAGGTTGCCCGGCGCCTCGGCGGCGACCTCTTTGTGCAACGCAACAACCGCATCGCTATCGCTCTCGCTAAGCTCTCGCACCGCGAGCTCGCGATCACGGACATCAATATCCCGCGCCGCAACAGCGTAGCGAAACATCGACCCCGCGGTCTCGAAGCCGTTGCGCCGATAGAGCTCGAAGCTCGCCGGATAGAGCGTCGACAGCGGGACGCCGTCGGCGCGCAGATCTCGCAGCACGCGCAGGAGCAGCGCCCTGCTCGCCCCTTGGCCGCGGGCCTCGGGGGCGGTCCCGACCCCGGCGATGCCGCCGGTCGCCACCCGTCGGCCACCGAACCACTGGCCCATCGGGAGGAGGCACAGGACCGCCTGCACCACCCCGCCGGCGTCGCGCAGGACGCGCGCCGTCTCGTGTCCCATGCTGCCAAGCCAGTTGGCCGCGCCCCACGTCAGGCGGCCGCCGAAGGACCAGTCCAGCACCGCCAGGGCGCGCTCGAGGTCGGCGTCCCCCGCGAGCGGCCCGTGAGTCGAACCGTTCATTCCCCATCTCCTCGCCACGTCGGACGGCGCAGGATAACCCGGTGCGGGAGAGGTTTCACGTCGGGCGTGGTCGCCCGGGCGATCTCTGCTAAGGTCCAACCCATGAAGCTGACGGTCATCGGCTCCTCGGACGCGTTCAACTCGGCGGGGTGCTTCCACTCGTGCTACTGGCTCGACGGGGTCGCCGATCGGCCGCTGATGGTCGACTTCGGGTCGACCGCCCTGAGCGCGCTGCGCCGCGCCGGCCGAGGCCCCCTCGAGCTCGGCGGGGTCCTCGTCACCCACCTCCACGGCGACCACATCGGCGGCTTCCCCCACCTCATGATCAACAGCCTCTACAACGAGGTCCGCACCGAGCCGCTCCGCGTCGTCGGCCCGACGCTGCTGGCCTCGCGCATCGAGGGGCTGTTCGAGATGGCGTACCCGCGGCTGAGCCAGCGCGAGTCGCCCTACGTCATGCGCTACACGGAGCTCTTCCCCGGGGACGAGACCGTGTTCCTGGGCGCCCGGGTGAAGGGCTTCGCGGCGCAGCACATGGACCCGCCCGACCAGCCCCTCTGCCTGCGCGTGACCGCCCGAGACGGGACCGTGATCGCCTTCAGCGGCGACACCGAGTTCTGCCCCGGGCTCGTCGCCGCCGCGGAGGGCGCCGACCTGCTGGTCGCCGAGTGTACGGCGCTCGACCACCCGGCCGGACGCCACTGCACCTGGAGCGACTGGCTCGCGCACTTCGAGGACGTCCACGCCAAGCGGATCCTGCTGACCCACCTGAACGCCGAGATGCGCGCCAGCGTCCCCGAGCTGCGCCGCGCCGCTCCCGACCACGTCGACCTCGCGTTCGCCGAGGACGGCCTGACGATCTCTTTTTGAGCCTCACCGCACCCCGGAGTCCCGATGCGTCTATCCAATGGCCTCCGCCGCCCCGCCTTCGCGGTCGCCGCGCTCTCCCTGGCCGCCCTCACCCTCGCGCCGCTCGCGAGCTGCAACCAGCTCGGCGGGCTCGCCGACGCGCTCCGTCCCTACACCCCGAAGCTCCACTTCAAGAACCTCGCGGTGCAGGGGCTGTCGTTTCAGAAGATCGACGTCGACTTCGTGTTCACCATCGACAACCCGAACCCGCTCGACGTGAAGCTCGACACCTTCAGCTACGCCCTCGGCCTCGAGGGCGTGCAGCTGTTGAGCGGCGTCAACGAGCAGGGGGTGGCGCTCAAGGCGAACGGCTCCTCGGAGCTCGCGCTGCCGGTGTCGCTCGCGTTCAAGGACATCTTCGACGCGGTCGACGCGGCGTCGGGTAAGGACAACCTCACCTTCGGCCTCTCTGGGGACTTCGGCTTCAACACCCCGGTCGGGGTCGCCAAGGTGCCGTTCAAAGAGGAGGGCACCTTCCCGGTGATCCACGCCCCCGACGTCTCGCTCGAGGGGCTCCAGATGGGCAAGCTCGATCTGCTGCGCCAGACCGCCACCCTCAACCTCCAGATCGGGGTCGCCAACCCGCGCGGGGGCTCCGCCTTGTCGTTCTCGGGCTTCGACTACAACGTCGCGCTGGGCGAGAGCCGCGTCGCCAGCGGCCTCGTCAACGACATCCCCGAGGTCGAGACGGGCGCACGGCAGGTCGTGTCTATCCCGCTCAACCTCGACCTGCGCTCGATCGGTGGCGCCCTCGTGGCCGCGATCACCGGCAAGCAGGCCGTCGACGTCAAGCTCGGCGCCACGGTCGAGGTCGGGACCCCGTTCGGCAAGGTGCCGCTGAGCATCGACCAGGCGGGGAACCTCAAGATATTCTGAGCCGATGCCCGCCACCCACGACATCGCCCTGCCCCCGAGCGGTCAGCTGACCCTCGGGGTCATCGCGGACACCCACGGCACCCCCCACGCTGACGCCGCGCGCCTGCTGGCGGCGGAACACCCGGACGTCGTGCTGCACGCCGGAGACGTGGGCGACGCCGCCTGCCTGGCGCCCTTCGCCGCCATCGCGCCCCTCATCGTGGTGCGTGGCAACATCGACCGCGATGATGAGAACTGGGCTGACTCGATCGTCATACGCGTCATCTCCGAGGGCGCCGCTGCGCTCGTCATCGTGCTCACGCACATCGCGGTCTACGGGTCGCGCCTGCGCCACGAGGTGCACCGCGACGCCCGCAACCTCGGGGGCGATCTGGTCGTCTGCGGCCACTCCCACGTGCCGCTCGTCGCGCGCGACCGCGGCGTCGCCGTGTTCAACCCGGGCTCGTGCGGCCCGCGCCGCTTCGCGCTGCCGATCACGGTGGGGCTCATCGACATCGGCCCCGACGGGGTCGGTTTTCGGCACCTCGACTGCACGACCGGCGAGCGCTGGCGGCCGAGGGCCTGACCGCTACTCGGTCGCGAGCGCTAGCCGCGGATCCTGCGGGCCAGCGATGGGCGTGACCTCGACGCCGTGGGCGTTGAGGTAGTCGACGCCGTTCTCACCGGCGTAGCCGCCGCTCACCACGAGCACCCGCGTGATGCCGGCGTGGTGGATCATCTTCGCGCACATCATGCACGGCTCGCCGGTCACGAGGAGCCAGGCGCCGCGGGTCGCGACGCCGCTCGCGGCGGCGTTGCAGATGACGTTCATCTCCGCGTGATGACAGCCGATCTCCATCCGCGTCCCCGAGGGGATGCCCATCGTGTCGCGCAGGCACACATCCCCGCCGCACAGGTGCCCGCCGCCCCGCGGCCCGCCGTTGTAGCCGTCCATCAGGATGACGTTGCGCGACGGGTCGAGCAGCAGGGCCCCGAACTTGCGCCGCGGGCAGTTGGACGCCTTGGCGAGCGCCAGGCACTGCTCGACGCGGATGCGGATGTGCTTCTCCTTCATCGCTCAGTACCGGCCCGAGCGGATCAGGACCGCGCGCTCGATCTCGAAGATCTTCTCCTTGATCTTGTCCTTGCCGAGCGCCTTCTTCGCGTTCTCGTTCACGAAGAGATCGGCGCCGAAGCGGTCGAGGGCCGCCTCCGCGCGCATCCCCTTGACCCCGATCAGCTGCATCCGGACCACCCCGGCGCCGCGGTCCGGCCACGGCTCGACCGCCAAGACGCGGGTGAGCGCCGCGATCGTCTCGCCGGCGAAGGTCGGCTGCGTGTGATAGCCGTCGTGATAGCCGAGGTCCCACACGGCGTTCTCGGTGGCGTCGCGGCTCGCGAGGCCCAGCAGCCAGGCGAAGACGAGCCCGCCATAGACGATGGGCTCACCGGACATCGGCCCAGCGAGCGCCGTCGAGTAGAGCCGGTCGTAGTGGAGCGGGTGCGTGTTCATCACGCCGTAGGTCCACGGGACGTGCTCGTCGGTGATGGTGCGCCCGTTGCGGTGCACGATGACGTCGCCGGGGGTGAACGCCTCGAGGGTCGTCGCCGGCGAGGTCAGCGACCCGGAGGTCGGCGGACGCAGCGCCGGCCACGGAATACGGACGGTCGGGCGCGCGGCGAACGGGAACGCGACGTCCGCCGTGGCCCGCGCCGTCGCGTCGATGGGATCGGATCCGCGCCGCGGGACGAAGATCTTGCGGCGATACTGGATCACCACGTCGTCGCGCTGGTTCTCGGCCAGCGTCTCGACCGTCACGATGCCGGGCTTGCCGGGGCCGCGGTCCTTGCGGTCAACGACGCGGCTCTTGCCGGTGAGCGTGTCCCTCGCGTAGACGGGCCGCAAGAAGCGCACGTCGTAGTAGCCGAGGTTGGCGATGGCCTTCTCGCTGTCGTTCTGCACGCCAAGCGAGAGCGCGAGGTTCATGACGAGGTGCGGTGCGGCCGGCAGGGCGTCGTACCCCATCGCCATCGCGTAGGCCTCGTTGAGGTAGAGCGGGTTCGCCTCCATGAACGTCGTGGCGTAGGCGAGCATGCCGCCACGGGTCAGCGTCACCCCGCGCGGGTGCGCGAAGACCGTCCCGGGGACGAAGTCCTCGAGGGTGTGGCCGTACTCCGGAGCGCGCACGCGATCGAGCGCCACCGGCACCTTGGGAGCGAGCGCGTCGAAGGGCTCGGCGTCGAAGCTCAAGTGGGTCATGACAGGGCCTTCCTCTCGTCGAGCCAGCGTTGCAGCACCTGGCGCGCGACGACGCGCAGGGCGAGCACCTCCTCGGCGCCCTCGAAGATGGAGAAGACGCGGGCGTCGACGAAGTAGCGGCTCACGTCGTACTCCTCGGCGTACCCCATGCCGCCGTGGAGTTGCATCGCCTCCCGCGTCACCCACTCGGCGATGCGGCTCGCCCAGAGCTTCACCATCGACGCCTCGACCTGCCCCTTGTGGCCGTCGAGGAGCGCGCAGCAGTCGTAGGTGAACTGCCGCGCCGTCTGGAGCAGCATCCCCATCCGCGCGAGCTTCCAGGCCGAGAGCTGGTAGCTGGCCACCGGCAGCCCGAAGACCTTGCGCTCGGTCGCGTAGCCGATCGCCGTGTCGAGCGCCGCCTGCATCACGCCGCAGGCGCGCGCCGCGGTCTGGAGCCGCCCGCCGGCGAACCCCTCCATCTGATAGTAGAAGCCCTTGCCGACGCCGCCGAGGCCGCCGAGCACGTGGGAGTCGGGGACGAAGTAGTCCTCGAAGAACACGTCGAAGCTGTGCATCCCGCGGTAGCCGAGGGTGTCGATCGCCCGGGCGGTGATCTTGCCGCCGCCCTCCTGGGTGTGCTCGAAGGCGTGCCCATCGAAGCGCGGCTTCTCGGCGAGGAAGATGGTCAGCCCGCGGTGGCCCTTGGCGGGATCCGGATCGCTGCGGGCCAGCACCATCAGCACGTCCGCGTAGCCCGCGAAGGTACACCACGTCTTCTGCCCGTTCAGGAGCCAGCCGTCGGCGTGCGGCGTGGCCATCACCTTGAGCCCAGCGACGTCGGAGCCGTAGTCGGGCTCGGTCACCGCGACCGCGCAGAGCGTCTCGCCCGACGCCAGCAGCGGCAGCCAGTGCTCGCGCTGCTCGTCCGTACCGCCCTTGAGCAGCGCCTTCGACAGGATCTCGGGGCGCGTGATGAGGCTCCCGGCGACGCCGAGGCTGCCGCGGGAGAGCTCCTCGGTCACGACGACCATGCCGAGGTTGTCCGGGTTGTCGTCCGGCTGCAAGCCGCCGAAGCGCTCCGGGATCGACAGGCCGAAGCACCCGAGCTCGCTCACCGCGGTGATGATCTCCTCCGGGATGAGCTCGTCGTGCTTGTGGACCCGCTCGGCGAGCGGCGCCACGGCGGTGTCCGAGAAGCGTCGGAACTCCTTGCGGATGTGCTCGTGCTCGTCGTCGAGGCCGTAGTCGGGGGCCGGGCTCTCGACCAGCCAGGCCGACATCTGGGCCCACGCGGTCGGGGCGAGCGCGCCGCGGACGAAGGCCGCGACCTCGGGGTTGGTGAGCTCGGCGCGGACCGTGGCGTCGTCGATGCCCCAGTCCGCCCCGCGATACATCAGCACACCCGCGAGATCGCTGACGATCTCGGCGATGAACGCCCCCGCCCAGGCGACGTGCAGGGGTTTGGGTCGGCGCGCGGCGAAGTCGATGATCGACCGCGCCGCCTGGAGCCGAGACAAGAGGACCGCGAGATCGTAGGCGTCGACCTGGCGCGCGTCGAGCGCGTCGACGTTCACGCGGTCCCCCACCGCCACGGCGTCGGCGAGGTGCCCGGTCATCGCGCCGGCGAGGCGCGCCGCGGCCTCGAAAGCTGCGTTGGCGGCGGCGATCTGCCCGTTCCCGTCCATCGTGTGGTCTCCTGGTCGTGTCCGGTGCGGAGTATAGCCCGCATGACGCGGCGCGTCAGCGAGAGTCAGGCGTCGTCGCCGGAGACCCCGGCCACCGCCTCGGGCGCGAAGCGATAGACCCGGGCCGGCTTGGTCCCGGTGGTGCGCTTGCCGGGCGCTTGAACGATGACGCCGTCGGTCTGCATCCGCTTGAAGCGGCGTCGGAAGTTGCCGGCGTCGTAGGTCGTGCCCTTGATGGCCTCGTAGACGCTCCGCAGCTCGGCCACGGTGAAGGTCTCGGGCACGAGCTCGAAGGCGATCGGCGCGTAGTCGAGCTTGCCGCGCACGCGGTCGAGGGCGTGGGCGAGGATCTCGGCGTGGTCAAAGGCGAGCGGCTCGTCGGCCTCGGCGGCGACCGACCGCCACCGGACCGCGGCCGCGTCGGTCCCGGCGGTCACCAGCGGCGCGAGGGTCGGTCGGACGAGCGCGTAGTGCGCCACCGAGATCACCCTCATGCGCGGATCTCGGTGCGGCGCACCAAACGTGTAGAGCTGCTCGAGATACATGGTCGCCGGGTCGAGCCCGGTCTCCTCGGCGAGCTCACGCTGCGCTGCAGCAAAGATGTCCTCGCCGCGATCGGCGGCGCCGTCGCCGACCCGGACGAAGCCGCCCGGCAGGGCCCAGGCGTCCTTGAACGGGTGGACCTTGCGCCGGATCACGAGGACCTTGAGATCGGTGTCGAGGACGGTGAAGACGACGAGATCCACGGCGACCGACGGGCGCGGCCAGTCGCTCGCCCGGTACGCCTCGAGGTACTCGGTCTCGCCCCGCGCTCCCCCACTCATGGGGCCGCCGCCAGGCGCTCGGCGAACCAGAGCGCGGCGTAGACCTTGGGATCGACCATGCTCCCGGCCGCGACCCGCGCCTCGAGCCACGCCGGCACGTCGGCCAGCGGAACCGGGAAGACCGCGATGTCCTCGGTGTGATCCCCCCCGCCCGCGCCGACCTTCACCGCCCCGCGGGTGCCGAAGACGGTGACGATCTCGGTCGTGAGCCCGGCCGACAGCGGCCCCTCGGTGAGGCGCCGCAGATCGCGCGCGACGTAGCCGGTCTCCTCGAGGAGCTCGCGCTCGGCGGCGGTCGCGAGGGCCTCGTCCTCCTCTCCGGCGATGTCGCCGGCGAGCCCGGCGGGGAGCTCCACCACGCGGGCGCCCACCGGGGGCCGGTGCTGCTCGATGAGCAGCAGCTCTCCCGCCGCGGTCAGCGCGATGACGATCACGATGCCGGAGGTGTTGGTGCGCTCGACGTACTCCCAGCCGCGCTCGCGCACGAGCCGCGTGAACCTCCCCTCCCCCAGGATCTCCCTCGCCATCGTCGCTCCCCCGTGGTGCCTGCGCCGCGTCCCGCGTCCCGCGTCCGGCCTCCCCGCGGGCGGCGCCACGGCGCGCCGGGCGGCGCTGTTGAGGTCTTACGACGACGCGGGCAGGATAGGAAGGGCAGCGACCCGTGCACGCGAGGGCGACATGGACGACGACACCGAGCAGCGCGGCCCGTTCGAGGTCACCGAGGCGGCCAAGCGCGAGCTCGAGACCGCCGCGCGCTCCCACGGCCTGTGGCGCTTCGGCGTGCGGGTGCGGCTCGTGGGCAAGGACACCTCGCGCGGCTTCGAGCTCTCCTTCGACGAGCTCCCCGAGCGCGGCGAGGTGATCCTAAAGAGCGCCGGCATGCGCCTCTTCATGGACGAGGACGCGCTGACGAAGGTCAGCGACCCGGTCGTCATCGACTGGGCGGGCCGGGGCTTCATCTTCCGAGCGCGGCGACCATGAGCGGGGAGGCGCCGCGCTTCGCCGTGGCGACGTTCATGCGCGTCTTCGACGTGCACCCGGTGCAGGACGCGCTGACGCTGCCCGAGCTGGCCGCCGCGCTGCAGCGCTTCTTGGTGAAGCCGCGCCTCAAGGAGCGGATCGACGAGGAGGTCGCCCAGGTCGCCCGCGCGGTGGAGATCTGGCGGCGTGGGGGCGCGCCCCCGGGGCGCGCCGGGGCGAAGATCGAGGCGATCGCCCGCCACGCCCGAGAGCGCGGCGAGGACGTCGAGAGGGCCGTCAGCGAGCGGGCGTCGGCGCTCGAGCACGAGGTGAAGCGCGAGGCGAAGAAGGACTTCCGCTTGTGGGCGCCGCTGCTGTTTCGGCCGGGCGGCAAGCGCGACGCCGCGGACATCCAGCACGTGTCGTGCCTGGTGCTCGACTACGATGACGGGACGCCGATCGACGAGGCCGACGACGTCTGGCGGCCGTGGTTCCACATCATCCACACGACGTGGTCCCACACGCCGGCGCACCCGAAGTTCCGCGTGGTGTTGCCGCTGGCGCGGCCGGTCGCGCCGGCGGCGTTCCTCGACGTCTGGCGCTGGGCGGAGGACCGCACCGGCTTCGCCATCGACCCGACCGGCAAGGGGGTCGCGCGCGCCTACGCGATCCCGGTGGTGCCCGACGCGCGCGCGTCGCGGCGCGCGCTGGCGCACCCGGGCCCCCTCCTCGACGCGGTGCTCGAGGGCATCATCGCGGGGGCCGCGGAGGCGCCGCTGCCGCCCGATGACGCGCTCGAGCCCGGGCTGCTGCGCCACGATCCCGGCGCGAGCTGGGTCGAGGGCTCGGCGGACGCGGCGCCGGCGCTCGACCTGAGCACCTGGCAGGCGGACGACATCGACTGGGACGGGGGGGCGGTGGAGCCGGTCGCCCCGAACGTGACCCCCGAGCCCCTCAGGGAGCGCCTCGCCAGCGGGACCCCGCCGACCGCGAACCTCGACGAGGTGTTGGCGCGGCTCGACGACCTCGCGCTGCGCCTCGACGCCCTGGGCGAGCACGCGGTGGTCGACGGCCTCGAGCGCCTCACGGTGTTGTACGAGCAGGGCGCCCTCGACGCCGCGGAGTTCCGCCGCGCCAAGGCGCGCCTGCTAGAGCCCTGATCAGTCGAGCGGCGCGGTCTCCCGCTCGAGCCAGGGGCGGACCTCGGCCGGGACTCTGTCCATCAGGATGCTCCGGACCCGGGCGTGATAGGCGTCGACCTGGGCCCGCTCGACGTCGTTGAGCAGCGCGGGCTCGATCAGGTCGCGGTGGTAGGGGACGACGGTGAGATCCTCGAAGGCGTAGAACGGCTCGGCCTCGTCTCCGCCGGCGGGCACGACCACGCACAGGTTCTCGATGCGGATGCCGTACTCCCCGGCGATGTAGAGCCCGGGCTCGTTGGACGTGATCATGCCGGGCTCGAGGCCGACGTCGTTCGGGCGCGGGGAGATGCGGTGCGGCCCCTGATGCACGCTCAGGTAGCAGCCGACGCCGTGGCCGGTGCCGTGCCCGTAGTTCAGGCCGGCCTCCCACAGCGGGGTGCGCGCGAGGGTGTCGAGGGCGGTGCCGGTGGTGCCGCGCGGGAAGCGCGCCCGGCCGAGCTGCAGGTGCCCGCGGAGGACGCGCGTGTAGTGCTCGCGCTGCGTCGCGGTGGGCGTCCCGAGGTGGACCGTGCGGGTGATGTCGGTCGTGCCGTCGAGGTACTGCGCGCCGGAGTCGAGGAGGTACAGCGTCTCGTCGCTGATGACCTTGGCGGTCGCCGGGGTCGCCCGATAGTGGACGATGGCCCCGTTGGCCCCGAAGCCGCTGATGGTGTCGAAGGAGAGCCCGACGAAGCGCTCGCCCTCGGCGCGGAAGGCCTCGAGGCGGTCGCTGGCGCCGATCTCGTCGAGCCCGTCCCGCCAGGCCCCCTCGAGCCAGTGCAGAAACCGCACGACCGCGACCGCGTCGCGGACGTGGCAGGCGCGCATCCCGTCCCGCTCGGTGGTGTTCTTGACCGCCTTGAGCAGCATCACCGGGCTCATCTTCGACAAGACGGTGGCGCCGCCGGCCTCGAGGTGGTCGACGACCCAGCGGCTGGCGTACTCGGGGTCGACCCAGACGCGCCCGCCGGCCTGACTGACGCGCCCGAGCGCGGCGCCGAAGGTGTCGTAGGGGGCGACGTGGACGCCGGCGGTGGCGAGGTGCGTCGTCAGGGCGGTGTCGACCTTGCGCGGCTCGAGAAACAGCGTCGCGTCGTCGAGGCCGACGAGCGCGTAGGCCACGACGACCGGGTTGAAGTCGACGTCGCGCCCACGGATGTTGAAGGTCCACGCGATCGCGTCGAGGGTGCTCAGCACGAGCGTGCTGGCGTTGGCGTCGCGCAGCGCGGCGCGGATGTCACCGAGCTTGTCGGCGACGCTGCGGCCCGCGTGCGCGTCCGACCAGACGGCGACGGGGGCGAGCGGGAGGGCGGGCTGGTCGGTCCAGACCTGGTCGACGAGGTTGTCGTCGAGGGTGACCACGCGGCCGCCGGCGGCGCTGACGGCCGCGGCGATCTCGTTGGCCTGGCCGAGCCCGACGAGGCGCGGGTCGTAGCCGACCACCGCGCCGGCGGGGAGCTTGCCGAGCCAGGCGACGAGCCCCGGGACCCCGGCGTAGCCCTGCTTCATCAGGGTCCAGACCTCGGGATCGAGCTCGGCCTCGGCCTGCAGCCAGTAGCGGCTGTCGGCCCACTGCCAGGCCCCCTCGAGGCCGACGACGCAGTCCCCCATCGACCCGGTGAAGCCCGAGATCCACGGGCGCCGCTGCCACGCGCCGGGCACGTACTCGCTCTGGTGGGCGTCCGAGGACGGGACGAGGTAGATGTCGACACCGGCCGCTCGCATCGCGGCGCGGAGGGCGGTGACGCGGTCGATCGCGCTCATGGGGGGCTCCCTGCAAAGGTCGGCGGGAGGATAGACGACCGCGGCGGCGATTGCGATCCCGAAGCCGAATCCTCCGGCGGCGCGCGGCGGGCTCGATCTCGCCCGACCGGTCCGCTACAACCGTCGGGCACCCGTGGAACCCGGAGCCAGCATGTCCAAGCCCCGTGCGCTCGCCGCCCTGGTCGTCGTCGCCGTCCTCGCGCCGTGGCTGGCCGCCTGCGACTCGAGCTCGGGCGCCGCGCCCGTGGCCGACGCCTCCGACGTCGCGGCGAGCGACGTCACCGACGCCGACACGTCCACCCCGCCGCTGGCCTTCTGCGACGGCGCCACGACCGCCCTGTACGACCCGGTCGCGGCGACGGAGCTGACCGCGTTCCCCGACGACTTCTGGACCCGCGAGGCGGACTCGCTCACCGGGCTCCGGGTGGACATCGACGAGAGCACGCCGTGGATCGCCAACCAGGCGGCCTTCCTCCAACCGATCTACCTGCAGCTCGGCAACCTCGACGGCTTCGGCACCGCCGGCGGCGCCCTGCTCCGCTTCAGCGCGCCGCTCGCCGAGGTCCCGAGCGGCGCCGAGGCGAGCCTGGCCTCGGACGCGATCCTGCTGGTGGCCCTCGACGGCGCCGCCGCCGTCAAGGTCCCCTTCGAGTCCCAGCTGATCGACGACGGCACGACCCTCATCCTGTGGCCCGAGCGCCCCCTGACCCCCAAGACGCGCTACGGGCTCGTCGTCACCACGGCGCTGATCGCTGCGGACGGCGGCTGCGTCGCCCCCTCCCCCGTGATGCGCTCGCTCCTCGACGGCAGCGCCACCGACCCGGCGCTCGCGCGGCTCCCGCCCCGCATCGCGGAGCTCCTCGCGAAGACCGGCCTGGCCGCCGACGAGATCAGCGTCGCCACCGTCTTCACCACCCAGGCGATCCACGACGCCTCGCGCGACGCCGTCAGCGACATCGCCACCCACGACTACCGCTGGGCGACCCGGCCGAGCTGCGTCGCCGCGTCGAAGTTCCGGCGCTGCGCCGGCGGGGCGTTCAAGGTCTTCGACTACCGCAACGAGGGCTACCTCGGTGACCCGATCACCCCGGCCAACTACACGCTGCCGGTCCACGTCTGGCTGCCAAAGGAGGCAGACGGCCCGTTCCCCGTCGTCATCTACGGCCACGGCCTCGGCGGCGACGCCACCCAGGCCGAGTCCATCGCCGCCGCGCTCGCGCCGCTCGGCTTCGCGGTCGTCGCCGTCTCGACCCTGCGCCACGGCGACCACCCCACCGCACGCCAGGGAGACCCCAACGCCTTCTTCCTCGATCTGCTCGGGATCGACATCAACGCCTTCACCATCGACGCCATGGTGTTTCGCGAGAACCTGCGCCAGGCGAGCCTCGACAAGCTCCAGCTGCTCGCCCTGCTGCGCGCCCACCCCGACGTCGACGGCGACGGCGCCGCCGACCTCGACACCGCGCACGTCGGCTACTTCGGCATCTCGCTCGGCGGGATCATGGGGGCCGACTTCCTCGCGCTGTCCGACGGCGTCGGCGCCGCGGTCCTCGGCCTCGCCGGCGGCCGCCTCATCTCGGTCATCACCGACGGCTCGGACTTCGCGCAGTTCAAGGACATCTTGATAGGCCTCATCGGCGACCCCAGCGCGATCGACCGCATGGCCCCGGTCGGCCAGGCCCTCATCGACGCCGGCGACCCGGTCAACTACGCGCCTCACGTCCTCGTCGACCGCTTCTCCGGCGCGCCGCCGCACCTGCTCGAGAACATGGCGATCGACGACACGACCGTCCCCAACGTCACCAGCCGCGCGCTGTCCCGCGCCCTCGGGATCGAGGCCGTCCGCCCCGTCGTGCGGCCCATCGATCTGGTCGCGGACGCCGGCAAGTCCCCAGTGGCGTCCAACCTGAACGACGGCGCGGTGACCGGCGGCCTGTTCCAGCTCGACCGCGTCAGCTCGAGCCCGGGCGGCGCCGCGCGGGCGGCGTCCCACGGCAACGTCTTCGGCGGGATCGAGGGGCCGTGGCAGGCTTTCCACTTCCTCGAGACGTGGATCAGCGATGGTGTGCCCGAGATCGCCGACCCCTACGCCCACTTCGGCACCCCGCCGCTCTGAGCCCCGTTGACTGACACCCGCCGCCCACGGAGCCCCGATGCCCGCGACCTTCACGACCCGCACGTTCGAGTTCCTCCACGAGCTCGCCATGAACAACGAGCGCCCGTGGTTCGAGGCCAACAAGCGGCGCTACGAGGACGACGTGCGCGAGCCGGCGCGCGCCTTCGTGCGCCAGATGGCCCCGCACCTCGCGGCCATCTCGCCCGCGCTGGTGGCCGATGATCGCAAGATCGGCGGCTCGATCATGCGGATCTACCGCGACACGCGCTTCGGCAAGGACAAGACCCCCTACAAGACCAACGTCGGGATCCAGTTCCGCCTCGGGCGCGACAAAGACGTCCACGCGCCCGGCCTCTACGTCCACGTGTCCCCCGACGAGCTCTTCCTCGGAGCCGGCATGTGGCGCCCACCGAGCGACGCGCTCAACGCCATCCGCAAGCGCATCGACGAGGAGCCGTCCGCCTGGACCGCGGTCGCCCAGGACCCCAAGCTCCGACCCGATCTCGAGCTCAGCGAAGGCGATCCCCTGACGCGCCCGCCCAAGGGCTACGCCAAAGACCACCCGCACGTCGCCGACCTCAAGCGCCGCTCGTTCCTCGTCACCGGGGCGTTGACCGCCGACGAGATCATCGCCGCAGACTTCGCCGGGCGGACCGCCGAGCGCTTCCGCCGCTGCGCCCCGCTGATGCAGTTTTTGTGCGACGCACTAGGACTTGGCTTCTGATAATCCAGGAGCCATCGCAACAGCCTGCTGCGGCGCAACAGGCGCCACGGGGGAGGCGCGCAGGTGCTCGGCGAGGGCCTGGATGGGGTGGCGCGGGGTGAAGTCGCGGAGCCGCTCGACCTGACTCCGGCACGAGAAGCCGGTGACCAGGACGCGGGCGCGGTCGGTGGCGCCGTCGGGCAGGTGGCGCGCCCAGCTCTGGGCGAAGATGCCGCGCGACTCGGCCGCGTGGGCGGCGTCGTGGCCGTAGAAGCCGCTCATGCCGCAGCAGCCGACCTCGACGACGCTCAGCTGGAGGCCGAAGGCGCGGAAGACCTCGGCCCACAGGCGGTCGGCGCGGGCCACCGCGGTCTTCTCGGTGCAGTGGCCGAAGAGGCGGAAGGTCGCGCCCGCGGCGGGCGGCGCACCAGCCGCCGGCGGCCCGCCGGCCCCGGGCGACACGATGTGGGCCAGCCACTCCTGGAGCAGCAGCACCGGGACGCGCTCGGCGCCGGCGCCGAGCGCGGCCGGGTACTCGTCGCGCCAGGTCAGCACGACCGCGGGATCCACGCCGACGATGGGGCGGCCGAGCGCGGCGATCGGGGCCAGATCGGCGACGTTCTTGGCGACGCGGCGGCCGAAGCGGCGCAGAAACCCCTTGACGTGCAACGCCTTGCCGTTGGGGGCGTAGCGCAGGACGTAGGGCGTCTGGCCGAGGGCGCGCGCGACGTCCACGACGGCGAGCACGACGTCGGGCTCGTAGAACGAGGTGAAGGCGTCCTGCAGCAGGATGACGGCGCCGTCGGGCAGCGCCGTGGCGGCGAGCGCCCGTGGGGACCACAGCCGCAGGTCTCGGTCCCGCAGCCCGTGGGCCAGCGAGCGGGTGGCGACGGCGGGCGTGTCGACGATCCCGGCGAGCTGCCGCACGAGCCACCGCATCGGCCGCGGCTGGGTCAGGAGGTTCGCGAGCCGCGGGGCGCGGGCGAGCAGCGGGAGGAGCCCCTCGAGGCCGGCGACGAGGTGGTCTTTGAGCGGTCGGCGGTAGCGCCGGTGGTAGAGATCGATGAACTCGGCGCGGAAGGCCGGGACGTCGACCTTGACCGGGCACTGGGTCGCGCACGCCTTGCACGCGAGGCAGCCGGCCATGGCGTCGTAGACCTCGCGCGAGTAGTCGTAGCGGCCCAGGCGCATCATCAGGCTGCGCCACAGCCGCGCGGGGGCGCCGAGGGCGGTCCGCAGGGCCCCGGGCCGGGTCGCCCGGCCGGCGTCGAAGCCGGCGTTCGACAGCTGGCGCAGCCACTCTCGCATGACCCCGGCGCGCCCCTTGGGCGAGTGGACGCGGTCGCGGGTGATCTTCGACGACGGGCACATCACGTGGTCGGGGTGGTAGTCGAAGCACTGCCCGTTGCCGTTGCAGTCGAGCGCGAGCGGGAAGCGGGCGCGCGCGGCCGGGGCGACCTGGCGGTCCTGGTGGCCCCGCAGCGGCGCCGCGACGCTGACGAGCGCCCCCCGCTGGCCCGGCGGGGTCGCGACCTTGCCGGGGTTGAGGCGGTTATCGGGGTCGAAGGCGCCCTTCACCTCGCACAGCGCCGCGAACAGGGCCTCGCCGAAGACCTCGGGGCTGTAGGCCGAGCGCATCCCCTTGCCGTGCTCGCCCCAGATGACGCCGCCGTGGCGCCGGACCAGCGCGTGGACCTGGTCGGACAGGCGCATGAGCCGCGCTTCGTCCTGCGCGTCCTTGAGATCCAGCGCGGGACGGACGTGCAGGCAGCCGACGTCGACGTGGCCGAACATGCCGTAGGTGAGCCCCTCGGCCTCGAGCAGCGCACGGAACTCCGCGACATAGGCCGCGAGCCGCTCCGGGGGGACGACCGTGTCCTCGACGAAGGGCACCGGCTTGCGCTCGCCCTGGGTCGCGCCGAGGAGGCCGACGCCCTTCTTGCGCAGCGTCCACAGCGCGACGCGGGCGGCCTCGTTGGCGGCGACGTGCCAGCCGGTCGGCTGCCCCGGCTGACCTTTCGCGGCGCGCGCCGTGGCGAGCAGCGCGTCGAGCTTGGCGTCGAGGGCGACCGGGTCGTCGCCGCGGAACTCGACCAGGTTGATGGTCCGGGTCGGCGCGCCCCCTGGCTCGTCGGTCAGGTAGTCCTTCACGGCGTCGAAGATGACGTCGCCGCGGGCCAGCGACAGGACGGTCTCGTCGATGGTCTCGATGGCGCCGGGGTCGGCGGCGACGAGCACCTCGGCCGACGCCAGGGCGTCCTCGAAGCGGCCGTACTTGAAGACCACCAGGCGACGCGCCTTGGGCAGCGGGGTCAGGTGGAGGGTGGCCTCGGTGACCAGCGCCAGCGAGCCCTCGGCGCCGGCGAGGATCCAGCTCAGATCGAGGCCCTCGGGATCTTCACCGCGGGCCATCGCGAGGTTGTAGCCCGTCACGTAGCGGGTCAGGCGCGGCCAGGATGACGCGATGGCCCCGGCCTGCTCGACGAGGACCCGGTCGACCTCGCGATGGACGTGGCCGACGAGGTCGCCGCGCGCCTTCGCCGCCGCGAGCCCGGCGGCGTCGAGGGGGCCGGTGGTCAGGACGCTGCCGTCGATCAGCACCGCCTCGAGGCCGAGCAGGTGCTGGCTGGTCTTGCCATAGACGCGCGAGCCCTCGCCGCTCGCGTCGGTGGCGATCATGCCGCCGAGGGTGGCGCGGCTCGACGGCGAGAGGTTCGGCGCGAAGAAGAGGCCGTGGGGCTCGAGCGCCGCGTTGAGCTGATCGAGGACGACCCCCGGCTCGACCCGCGCGGTGCGGGCTACGGGGTCGATGGCGACGACGCCGTTCATGTGGCGCGAGACGTCGACGACCACGCCGGTCGTGAGCGCTTGGCCGTTGGTGCCGGTGCCGCCGCCGCGCGGGGTGAAGCTCAGGCTGGCGAAGCGCGGGTCGGCGGCGACGCGGAACAGCGCGACGACGTCGGCCTGATGGCGCGGGTGCACGACCGCCTGGGGCAGGATCTGGTAGACGGAGTTGTCGGTGGCGGCCAGCAGGCGCGCGGCCTGGTCGACGTGAACGTCGCCCTCGAAGCCCGCGGCGCGGAGCGCGTCGAGGTAGTCGCGGGTCGTTCGGGTCGCGGGCTCGAGCTCGGTCAGGCGCGGTATCATCGGCCGGGACATAGCACGTTCTCCGCGGTTGCAGAGCGCTTCGGACGTCGCTGCCGGGGGGCGCCGTTCCGGGACATCGATCCGCGAGATCTCGTCCCACCGGCTCGCGCGGCGGCCGGACCAGCTTGGGGAGCGTCGACGCTCGCCGCTACGGACGCTGGTCGGCGATCTCGAGCGCCGACTGCACCGCCTGCGCCAGCGCCTCCCGCGTCAGCGGCTTCTGCAGCAACCCCGACAGCGCGCCGAGCTCCGCCGCGGTCCCCTCGATGCTCTCCCCGAGGCCCGAGCAGACCAGCACCGGCGTCCCGGGCCAGCGTGCGATGACGCGCGCGGCGAGCTCGACGCCGCTCATGAACGGCATGTTCTGGTCGGTGATGACGAGGTCGTAGCCGCGCGCCGCCTCTTCGACCCGAGCCAGGGCGAGCTCGGGGTCCCCGAAGGCGTCGACGGTGTAGCCCAGCGAGGTCAGCAGGCGGCGATGGACCAGGAGCGTCGTGGGGTCGTCGTCGAGCAGGAGCACGCGCTCGCCAGCGCCGTCGTGCACGCGGGGCGCCGGGGCCTCGGCGACCGTCGGCACGCCGGCCGCCTCCGGGAGGAAGACGCGGAACGTGGTCCCGCGCCCGAGCGCGCTGTCGACCTCGATGACGCCGCCGAGCTCGCTGACGATCCCGTGGACCACCGCCAGCCCGAGCCCGTGACCGCCGCGGGCGCGTTTGGTCGTCATGTAGGGCTCGAACAGGCGCGCGCGGGTGTGCTCGTCCATCCCCTCCCCGTCGTCGGTGACGCTCAGCTGAACCCACCGCTCGGAGCGCGCCGCCGCCGGCTCCGACGGCGGCCCGCCGACGCCGGCGGTGACGCGGATCCGGCCGCCGCGGTGCTGCAGCGCGTCGCGCGCGTTCGTGACCAGGTTCATGACGACCTGATGCAGCTCCGTCGGGTCGGCGAGGGTGACCACCGGGGTCGGGTCGAGGTCGACGTCGAGCTGCACGTCCGCCGAGAGGGAGGCGCGCGCCAGCCCGAGCGCCTCGCGCACGATGGCGGCGACGTCGACCGGGCGTGGCGAGGTGCGGCTCTGCCGGCCGACGGTGAGGATCTGCTGGACCAGGTTGCGCGCCCGCAGCGCGGCGTCGCGGATGTGGACCTGGGTGTCGCGGAGGTCGCTGCCCGGCTGAGCCTCGTGCATCGCGAGCTCGGCGAACCCGAGCACGCCGGCGAGGATGTTGTTGAAGTCGTGCGCGACGCCGGCGGCGAGGCGACCGACCGCCTCGAGGCGCTCGCTCTGCTTGAGGCGCTCCTCGGCGGCGCGCTCGGCGGTCACGTCGCGCAGCACCGCCGCGACGTAGCGCTCATCGTCCTCGGTGTAGCCGTTCAGGCGCAGCTCCACGACGCGTTCCTCGCCCCCGCGGCGGGCGACCCGCACCAGCTCGCGGTCGCGGGCCTCGAGCGGCCCCGCCGGATCCTCGATGAAGGCCGCGATCGCCCCTCGATCCTCCTCGCTTATGACGGACAGGAGATGCAGGCCGCGGACCTCTTCCACCCGATCGTATCCCACCAGGGCGACGAAGGCCGGGTTGGCCTCGAGGACGATCCCGACGCGGGCGATGCACATCGGCTCACCCGCGGCCTCGAAGAAGACCCTGAACCGCGTCGCGGCGGCGAGCCGATCGCGCTCGGCCTGGTTGCGGCGGGTGACGTCGCGGCCGACCACGAGCACCACCTCGCCGATGGGCGCAGCGCTCACCTCGACCTCGATCCGACGTCCGTCCCGCGCCAGGAAGACCTCCGGCACCAGCGGCTCCCGATCGCCATCGCTGAGCATGCGCCGGACGCGGTCAGCGACCACCACGCGGCTCTCGGGGGCCACGAAGTCCATGACGGGTCGGCCCATGACGTCCGCGTGCTCGGAGAAACCCAGCATCGTCACGGCCGCCTCGTTGGCCCAGATCACCCGCCCTCTGGCGTGCGCGACCATCGGGTCGGGCGCCAGGTCGGCCAGCCTCGCGACCACCTTGGCGTCGACCACGAAGGGCATCGGCCCGGACCGGTCGGGAGAATCGCTCATCGCTGCCTCGGTTGAGGCTCGAAGGCTAGCGCGACGCGGTCGGCCTCGCAACCGGCCAGCGCGCGGTTCAGCGGGCGCAGCAGCCCGCGGGAAGCTCGCCGTCCGAGCGGACCTCGCACGAGACCAGCCGCCCACGGGCGTCGACGGCGAGCGCACAGCACGCCTCGAGCGACGCGCGGAGCTTGGCGCGCCCGCGCTGCACCCGCGACTTGAGGCCGGAGTGCGAGAGCCCGAGCGACCGCGCCACCTCCTTCTGGGTCCGGCCCTCGAGGTCGGTCAGCGTTACCGCGGTGCGGTAGGGTTCGGGCAGCGCAGCGACGAACACCCCCAGGGCGCTCGCCACGGCCCGCCTCGTGGCGTCGTCATCGGCGCCTTCGAACACCGGTTCTGGCGCTTCCTCCGTGTCTCCAGTGACCGCAAGTGGGTGGCGCGCGCGGGCCCTGCCGTGGTCGGCGAGGGCGTTGCGTGCGATGCGGTACATCCACGGCCCGATGCGGTCCTCGTGCTGCAGTGCGTCAAGGCCGCCCACCATGCGGAGCAGGACCTCCTGCAGCACGTCGTCGGCGTCGGCCTCGCTCGCGACCCGAGAGCGGATGAAGGGGCGGAGGCGCTGCGCGAGCGCCTCCCACGACACCGTCGGACCGGTGGCGTTCAACCGCAGCAGCTCGGCGCGCAGCAGGCCCCGCCGGGGCGGACCGCCTCGATGAAGGCCGACGCGACGAACTCCTCCGCGCCGCTGCCCGGGAGCCAGCCGGCGATGACGTCGCGGCTCTCCGGGCGGACGGTCACCCGCACCGCCTCGAAGCCGGCGTCGCGGAGCTCCTGGGCGAGCTCGGCGACCGGCGCGGCGCCGGCGACGCAGCCGGCGAGGGCGTCGACCTGGGCGCGCAGGGCGTCGGGGATCGCGGCGATGGCGACGACGTCGGCGATGGCCAGGCGGCCGCCGGGCTTGAGCACGCGGAAGGCGTCGCGAAAGACCTGGGGCTTGTCCGGCGAGAGGTTGATGACGCAGTTCGAGAGGATCACGTCGACGCTCTCGTCGGCGATGGGGAGGTGTTCGATCTCGCCGAGGCGGAAGCTGACGTTGTCCGCGCCGTGGGCGCGGGCGTTGGTGCGGGCGCGGGCGACCATCTCGGGGGTCATGTCGACGCCGATGACGCGGCCCGCGGCGCCGACCTGACGAGCGGCGAGGAAGCAGTCGAAGCCGCCGCCGCTGCCGAGGTCGACGACGGTCTGACCGGGGCGCAGGGCCGCGATGGCCTGCGGGTTGCCGCAGCCGAGGCCGAGGTTGGCGCCGTCGGGCACCGCGGCGAGCTCATCGGCGGAGTAGCCGAGGGCGAGGGAGGCGTTCGGGTCGGCGCCGCAGCACGACGGTGCGCAGCCGGTGACGGCTTCGGTCTTGGCCACGGCCGCGTAGTGCTCGCGGACCACCGCGCGGGTCTGGTCCTGGGTCTGTTCGTCCATCGGTCTCACTCCACGTTGGGGTTCACCCGGGAAGACGCAGATAGCACGAAAAGGACGCAACCAGAGCCGGCCGGGCGGTCGGGCTGGCCTTGAAAATCGCAACCCGCTGAACGACAGTGACCGTGGCGCCGGCGGTCGGCGGGGTCAGGAGGCAGGTTGGCGCTCAAGGCCACCATTCGCGGCACGTCGTACCGCTTCGGATCGATCAAGGAGGTCCTCGCCAAGGCCAACGCGGCCAAGTCGGGTGACCAGCTGGCGGGGGTCGCCGCCCGTGACGCCGTCGAGCGGGTCGCCGCGCGCGCCGTCCTGAGCGAGCTGACCCTGGCCGAGCTGCGCCAGCACCCGGTCGTGCCCTATGAAGACGACGAGCTGACGCGGCTCGTCGAGGACACCCTCGACGAGCAGGCCTACCGCGCCGTGAAGGACCTGACGGTCGGCCAGCTGCGCGAGTGGCTGCTCGAGACGACGACCACGGGCGCGCGCATCCGCGCGGTCTCGCCCGGGCTGACCCCGGAGATGGCGGCCGGGGTCTGTAAGCTCATGAGCAACATGGACCTGATGGTGGTCGGCCGGAAGTGCGAGGTGGTCGTCCGCGCCAACAACACCCTGGGCCTCCCCGGGCGCATGAGCTCGCGCCTCCAGCCGAATCACCCGACCGACGACGTCGACGGCATCCTGTTGTCGACCCGCGAGGGGCTGAGCTACGGCTGTGGCGACGCGGTCATCGGCGTGAACCCGGCGACGGACACGGCCGAGTCGACCGCCGAGATCCTGACGGCGCTCCACGCGCTGATGCAGCGAAACGAGATCCCGACCCAGCACTGCGTGCTGTCACACATCACGGTGCAGATGCGGGCGCTGTCGGAGCTGCGCTGCCCGATGGACCTCATGTTCCAGTCGCTGGCCGGCAGCGAGCAGGCGAACACCGCGTTCGGCATCTCGGTGGCGCTCGTCGACGAGGCGTACGCCATGATGCGCGAGCTCGGGACGGCGCGCGGCCCGAACCGGATGTACTTCGAGACGGGCCAGGGGTCGGCGCTGAGCTCCAACGCCCACCACGGCGCCGACCAGGTCACGATGGAGGCGCGCTGCTACGGCTTCGCGCGGCGCTACAGGCCGTTCCTCGTCAACACCGTGGTCGGCTTCATCGGCCCCGAGTACCTCGAGACGGGGGCGCAGATCACGCGCGCCGGGCTCGAGGACCACTTCATGGGCAAGCTCCTCGGCCTGCCGATGGGCTGCGACGCGTGCTTCACCTACCACGCGTCGATGAGCCAGGACGAGCTCGAGAGCCTCAAGGTCCTGCTCGGCGCGGCGGGCTGCGCGTACCTGATGTCGCTCCCGGTGGGCGACGACATCATGCTCAACTACCAGTCGACGTCGTTTCACGACATCCCGTCGGTGCGCGGCCTCTTGCAGTCGCGCCCGACCCCGGAGTTCGACGCCTGGCTCGAGCACGCCGGCATCATGCGCGACGGTCGCCCCGGGCCGCGCTTCGGCGACGCGGAGGCGATCCGATGACGACCTCTCGCACCCGCGCCCTCATCGCCGCGCTGCGCCACCAGCTGGGCGCGGATGACCCGCTCCCCCCTGCCCCACCGCTGCCGAAGGTCGAGCCGCCGCCGGTGCGGGTCTTCCCCACCCAGCGGTCCCAGAGCCGCTACGCCAAGGCGGCGAGCGCCCACACGACGGCGCTGCTCGGCATCGGGCACGTCGGGACGCGCTACGCGACCGACGTGGTGCTGCAGTTCCAGGCGGAGCTGGCGGTGGCGCACGAGGCCGTCGCGGCGGAGCTGCCCGACGGCTGGGCGGCGGACAACGGGCTCCTGGCGCTGCGATCGCGGGTCACCGAGCACCGCGAGTTCCTGCTGCGGCCCGACCTCGGCCGGCGCCTCGACGACGCGAGCCTGGCGCGCCTGCGCGCCGAGGCCCAGCGCGGGGTGGACGTGCAGCCGATCCTCGCCGACGGGCTCAGCGCCGTCGCGTGCATGGGCTCGGGGCTCGCCCTGCTCGCGTCGTTCACCCGCGAGTGCGAGGGGCGCGGGCTGACGGTCGGCACGCCGCTGTGCGCGAAGTTCGCGCGGGTGTGGCTCGCCGACGAGATCGGCGCGGTGGTCGGCGCGCGCGTGGCGGCCATCCTGCTCGGCGAGCGGCCGGGGCTCGGGACCGGCGACGGGCTCAGCGCCTACCTCGTGTACGATCCGAAGGTCGGGCGCACCGACGGCGACCGCAACATGATGTCCAACATCCACGCCCGCGGGACCCCGCCGGAGCAGGCCGGGCGGCGGCTGGCGGTGCTCGCGCAGGCGATGCTGCTGCAGCGCACGAGTGGCGTGGCGCTCGACCTCTCAAGCCTCGCATCGGATCTGGGGGAGGCGGCCGGGACGGGCTATCGTGCACCGCAACAGCGGGTGCGCCTCGTGGAGGTGGGTTCATGATCCTCGAGCCGATCCTGCCGAAGGTCCTGAGCGTGCGCCACATCCCGGCGGCCCACCCGGCGCTGCTTCGCGCGTACGGCGCGGACCCCGAGCGCCACGTGTCGCTCGGGCTCGTGACCTGCGACCAGGACGACCCGACCTACGTGGCCCTCGACGAGGCGACCAAGCACGCGCGCGTCGACGTCGTCTTCGCGAAGTCGTTCTACGCGGGCGCCGGGCACGCGTCGGGGCCGCTCTCGGGGGAGATCCTCGGGGTCATCGCCGGGGCGGATCCGGACGAGGTCGGCGAGGGCCTCGCGGCGCTCCTCCGCTGCCTCGCGCACGACGCCTGCTTCTACGCGGCCGACCACGCCGGCGAGCTCGCGGTGTTCCCGCACGTGATCACCTCCCTCGGGCACTACCTGTCGCGGGTGGCGGGCCTCGCGCCCGGGCAGCCGATGGCCTACCTGGTGGCGCCGCCGATCGAGTTCACGCTGGCCCTCGACGCCGCGCTGAAGGCGGCCGACGTCATCGCGGCGCAGATCGATCCGCCCCCGAGCGCGACCAACTTCGCCTCGGCCTTCCTCAGCGGGGATCAGCCCAGCTGCGAGGCCGCGGCCGTGGCCTTCGCCGCCGCGGTGGTCGACGTCGCGCGCCGGCCGCTCTTGCCCCGGGCCTATTGAGCCCGGCGCGGGCCCTCAGTTCGGCTTGCTCGCCGCGCGGTCGTGCTCGGCCTTGGTGATCTTCACCAGCTCCTCGATCACCAGGTAGACCCGCGTCAAGGTCGCGCCGTCCATCCCCGGCGGGGGGCCCTCGCCCGGGACCACCGAGACCGCGAGGGTCATGCGTCGGTAGTCGTCGTCGCGCGACAGGCCGTTGACCCAGCCCCACTTGCCGGTGACGACGAAGACGCGGTCGTCGTCGCTCTCCCAGGTGCCCGCGACGGTGCGCCCGCTGATCCCGAGCGGATCGAGCGCGAAGCGGCCGTCCGCGTGGATCCGGTAGACCGACGAGCCGTCGCTGAACGCCAACACGCCGTCGGCCGTCAGCGCCTCCCGCACCGACGCCGGCTCACTCGCGGAGGCCACCTCGAGCGCCCAGGTGCCGGGGGACACCTTCGGCCGCTTCGGATCGGCGACGATCGACCCCGTCGGCCACGGCCGCGTGGTCGTGAGCGTCAGGCGGTGCCGCGCCCCGGCGACGAAGCGCACGCCGTGCTGCTCCGGGCAGCTGACCGCGACGTCGAGCTCCGATCCGAGCAGCTCACCCGGCGCGCCCGCCTCCACCCGCACCACCTTGTAGCGCATGACCACGAGGAGGTGCAGGATCCCGCAGTGCGGCGTCGCCGGCCCCGGCTCCACCAGCTCGGCCACCACCCTCACCGGCGTCGCCGGCGGCTTCGGGGCGACGCCCGCCGCCCGTGACCCCGGCGCGACCAGCCCCAGCACCGTCACCACGCTCGCCAGCTGCCGCCATCGTGCTCCCATGACCCCCTCCCCCCGTCCGTGGCGGCGCCGCGCACCGCTGCGACTCTTGTAGCCCAGGTCCCGCCGCGGGGACAGGATCGGCGCCCACCCTGCCCCGCTCACCCGCTCGCCGCGCCCCGTCCGTCTCCGCCGCGGCGGGCTACCCGAGGGTCAGCCACGGGATCGTGGCGCCGACGGCGGTCAGGACCAGCTCGTCGCGGGCGCGCGTCGCCGCGACGTAGAGGAGCGCGCGCTCCGACAGCTCCCGTTCTTCTTGCGTTGCAACATCGCCATCCGCGTTGGCATCACCGACGAATGTGACGGCGCTCTCGTGCATTGCAGCGAGCAGCACGCAGGAGAACTCGAGGCCCTTGAGGCGGTGCATCGTGGCGACGCGCACCCCGGGCCCCGCGGGCTCCTCCTGGGTGATGGTCACGGTGGCGACGCCGCGCTGCTCGAGCAGGTCGCGATAGCGCCTGACGAGCGCGCCGGTCCTCGCGGCGACGCACAGCGCCTCGGCCGGGTAGCGCGCGAGCCAGTCGCCGAGCACGACCACGATGGCGTCTGCCTCCCCCGCCCGGTCCGCCGCCCGCACCACCCGCGGCGCGAGCCCGCTGCGCAGGGACCGATACCCCGCCAGCGTGTCGACGCCCCCGTCGAGGTCGTCGAACTCGAGCCCCGCGAGCACGCGCACCCCGAGCTCGCGGATCTCCTCGGTCGTCCGGTAGTTCACCCGCAGCCGCCGCGACCGCCCGGTCACGGCGATGCCGCACGCGCGCATCGACGTCCGCGTCCCGTAGATGCGCTGGTGCGCGTCGCCCACCAGGAAGAGATCGTTGCGCCCCGCCGGCGCGAGCGCCCGCAAGAGCCGCAGCTCCTCCGGCGTGAAGTCCTGCACCTCGTCGGCGAGCACCGCGACGAAGGGTGACGTCCACTCCCCGGCCTCGATCCGCTCCCGCGCGTGCCGCACGAGATCCGGCCACTCGACGAGCTTCCGCTCGTCCTTGAGCCGCGTGTAGGCCTCGAACACGCGCCACACGGCGCGCCGCTGCTGCCGCCCGAGCGCGACGCCGCGCCCGCGCCGCGACACCCGCAGGTATCCCGCCGCGTCGGTCACCCCCTGCGCCTGGACTACCTCGCGCCACTCGGCCTCGTAGAACGCCCGCACCAAGCCCAGCGCCTCGAACACGAGCGCGCCGTCCCACAGCCGCGCCGCTCCGTCCGCCTGCAGCAGCTCGGTCCCGCCGTAGCGGCCCGTCTGCCCGATCCTGCGCGCCAGCCGGTGGAGGTTCATGACCCGCGCCCGCTTCATCGCCTCCCCGTCGACCAGCTGCCCGAGCGACCGCTCGAGGTCCGTCGCCAGGTTGCGCGTGTACGTGGTGACCAGGACCTCGCCGTCGCGCACCACCTCGCGCAGCAGGTGCGCCGCCCGGTGCAGGAGCGCCACGGTCTTGCCGGTCCCCGCCCCGCCGAGCACCCGCACCGGCCCGCTCGCGTCCATCCCGACCAGCGCCTGCTGGTCGGGGTGCAGAAACAGCCGCCACGCCGCGATCGACCCGCTCAGCGCCGCCTCGAGATCCTCGTCGGGAGCGACCAACCGGAAGGTCCGCTGGGACGCCGGGTGCTCGACCGCCACGTCGAAGTCGCGCACGTCGACCTCGCCCTCGCCGAGGGCGAGCGCGGCCACGACCTCGGCGACGGAATCGGCCGCGAGCAGGAGCTCGAGCGCGTCTCCCGCCTCGCCGGGCAGCAGCGGGGCCAGCCTGCGGAACGCGGCCTCGTCCATGACCGCGCGCACCGCCGGGAGGAGCGGCGACGGCACCCCGAGGCGGGTGAGGTCGGCGTCCGCGTACGGGGCGAAGAGCGAGGCTGCGCCTTCGTCCTCGGCCGCATCTCCCCCCTCGTCGGCGACGGCCGCTTCGGCCACGGCGACGTCGTAGAGCTGCACGGTCCCGATGGCCGGGTGGACCTCGACCCGCTTGTGGCGCGCCCAGCCGGACACCTCGGCGGGCGCGCAGGCCCACAGGGCGAACACGACGTCGCCGCCCGCGGGCACGGCGGTGACCAGGCTGACGCCGTCGTCGATGACGACGGCGCGCAGCTTGTCGTCGTCGACCCCGGCGATGGACGCATGGGGCCAGGCGGGGTCGAGCGCGTCGACCCGGAGCGCCTCGACCACCCGCGCCAGCCCCTGTCGCTGCGCGGCGCCGAGCTCCTCGTAGGCGGCGGTGAGCCCCCCGTGGACGACGAGGCGCGCCCGCGGAGGCGGCGGCGGGACCGACGCCTCCGCTTCTCTCGCGAGGGCGTCGTTGCGGGCGTCCAGGCCGGCGTCGCCGGTCTGCGGGACCCGAAAGCCCGGGACCTTGAGCTCGGCGTCCGGCGCGATCTCCCCGACCCACCAGACGGCCAGCTTGCGCGCGAGGCGCATCATCTCGACGGCGTCGCGGTCGGTGCAGCTCTTGAAGCCGACGTGGCTCCCCTTGTTGCCGAGCTGCCGCGCCTCGGCGAGCCAGCCCACCACCATCGGCGGCACGCTCCCCGTGTCCTCGAGCCGCGCCATCCGCTCCTGCAGGGTCTCCTTGTAGAGCTGTCCCGGCCTACCGGCCCGCACCAGCGCCGCCTCGGTCAGCCGCTCGACGAAGCGCCGATAGGCCACCACCGCGAGGTCGAACGAGCGCAGCTGCGCAAACGAGCGCTCGCCGTCGAGCGCCTCCTTGAACAGCCCCGGGTCGAAGGGCGCCAAGAACCCGAAGTTGTGGCTGTCGGCGCTCACCATCCCCCACCTCCGGCCCCGCCGAGCGCCGTCAGCAGCGCCGCCGCGCCCACCGGCGACGCGAGCACCTGCCAGCCCGCGGCGGTCAGCTTGGCGGGGCCCTTGTCGAGGCCCCACTCGTCCTGGAGCCAGCGCATGCGGTCGGCGGGGGGGAGGTCCTCGACCATGTCGGTGGCGATCCAGGCGCCGGCCTTGCCGGCCTTGATCTGGACGGCGTCGCCGGTGAGGCGCTCGACGCGGTAGCCCATGAGGCGCTCGTAGACGCTGCCGATCTGCTCGACGTCGAGGGCGCGGTAGCTGAGGCGCTGGCCCTCGAGGGTGAGCAGGCGCTCGAGCACCTGATGGACGGTGCCGTCGTCGACCCAGGGGGTCTTGACCTCGCCGTTGGCGCTCGGGCCGGTCTGGGCGGCGCCGGCGAGGGGGCGGCCCTCGAGGAAGGGGAAGCCGTCGGGGTCGAAGAGGCGCCCGCGGCGCGGGGGGAGCACGAGGTCGCCGTGGGCGAGGCCGCCGTGGACGGCGCGGAACAGGGCGAGCAGGCGGGGCCAGGCGCCGAAGCGCCGGTCCATGCTCTCGGGGTAGGCGCCGGCGTCGTCGCGGAGCTGGGCGAAGAGGCCGAGGACCGAGAGGTGCTGGGCGTAGAGGGGGTGGTCGGTGGGGAGGATGCCGTTGTCCTCGGCGTAGAGCACGAAGACGAGGCGCAGGAGCACGGCGAGGAGGCCGCCGTAGAGGTGGTGCTCGCCGGCGCGGAGGGCGTCCTCGAAGACGCGGCGCTCGGCGTCGGAGCCGCGGGCGGCGGCGGCCTCGAAGCCCTCGAGGAGCAGCGTCAGGGCCTCGAAGACCTGGCGGGCGAGCTCTTCGGTGACGTCGGCCTGGCGGGCGCGGGACTTGCGGCAGAGCGCCGGCAGGGCGCGGTCGGGGTCGCTGAACAGGGCGTCGGCCGTGAGCAGCATCAAGAAGGCGTCGAGGATGGGGCGGCCGCCGGTCTGGACCATGTCGGACAGGCGGAAGGTCATCGCGCCGAGGGACTCGCCGTGGGGGGCGTAGACGAGGCGCAGGGCGTCGCCGTTGGTGAGCAGGCCGAGCGGCACGCGGCAGTGGCGCAGGAGGCGCTCGAACTTGCGGGCCGGGGGGTAGCGCCACTCGCCGGTGGTCGCCTCGGGGCTGTCGAAGGGCAGGCCCCGGGGCAGCTCCCAGACCAGCAGCAACAGATCCTGGCCGGCCTCGGTGGCGGCGGTGTCGGGGGCGGGGCCGCGGTCCTTGGGGCGCTCGGCGGCCTCATCGAAGAAGGGGTCGCGCAGGGCGAAGGTCGGGCGCAGCTCCTGGTGGCCCTCGGGGACCCAGAGGTGGAGGGCGTCGGGGAGGTCGTCCGAGCCGAGCAGGAGGTCGTCGGTCCAGCCGAGGAGCTCGCGGAAGAACCCGCGCAGATCGCCGATCGCCCAGGTCTTTGCCGGGTCGTCGCCGGAGTCGTCGGGGGTGGTGGCGGGACCGGTGAGCAGCGCCTTCAGCTCGTGCTGGGTCTTCGCGGGCTGCTTCTCGGCGCACTGCGCCTCGACGAGCGGCGGGACCGACAGGACGAGCCCCTCGGTGGGCTGCACCATCCCGAGCCAGGTCTCGTGGAAGTAGCGCTCTTTGCGCTGCAGGGCCGAGGTGCTCATGCCAGGGTCTCCGGCCAGAGGTAGACGAGGCCCGCGGGGGTGACGCGGCGGAGCGTGACCTCGAAGAGCGCGCGGATGGCGGCGGGCTCGTCGACGCGCTCGGCGTCGAGGGCGGCGCGGCGGGCGATCATGTGCTCCTCGTCGCGCTTGAGCTGGTGGTGCTCGCGCTTGTCCCAGCGGTCGTCGAGGAGATCGAAGCTGAGCTGGCGGATGCGCTCGTCGATGGCCTGCTGCTGGCGGGCGAGGATCTTGCCGAGGGCGTCGGCGTCCTTGCGGCCGCGGGTCTCCAGCGCCAGGGTGGCGGCGGCGGCGCGGGCGTCGGCCTCGGCGTCGAGCGCGGGCCACAGGCGCAGGAAGTCGGCGGCGGCGTGGGGGGCGAGGCGCTTGGCCGCGGCGGCGGGGAAGCGGCCGGGGTCGGTGGCGGCGGCGACGAGGGCGCGATCGGCGGCCGCGAGGGTCTTCGCGGCGCGGGCGTCGTCGAGGGGGTCGAGGTGGTCGGGGCCGCCGCCCTCGCGCCACGGGGCGACGACGGGGACGATCTCGTCGTGGAGGCGGCGGGCGCCCTCGCCGAAGAGCGACAGGCGGGCCCAGGCGATGACGCGGGGCTCGTGCAGCTCCGGGGTCACGACGACGGTGGCGCGGGAGAGGTCGGACTGGCCGAAGCCCTGGGAGCGAAAGCGCGACAGGGCGCGCTTGACGAAGGGGTGCTCGAGGTGGAGGTGGACCGCCGGCTCGCCGAGGTGGGGGGCGGCGCTGAAGTGGACCGGGAGCGGGGGCGTGCGGCGCCAGTCCCAGAAGTCCTCGGTGCGCTGGCGGGGGCGGCGCAGGGTGTCGAGGGTGCGGTCCCAGCCGGTCAGGTCGGCGTGGGGGACGAGAAAGGCCGGGACGGTCACGTCGCGCTTGGTGGTCAGCGTCGTCGGGGTGAGGCGGCCGGCGCCGGCGAGGCGCAGGCCCACCTCGACGGCGGCGCGGAGGGCGTCGGGGTCGACGCCGACGCGGTCGCGGGACCGCTGGAGGTCGCGGCCGGCGTCGGCGATCTCGCGGGCGAGGCGCTTGAGCTCGCGGCTCGACTCGAGCTCGCGGGAGGCGGCGCCGCGGCGGTCGACGATGGCGTCGAGGCGCGCGTCGGCGGTGGCGATGCGGTCGGCGGCGTCCGGGCGGATGCCGTGCTGGAGGGTCGCCTCGATCTGCTCGAGGACGATGGCGCCGAGGGAGCCGAGCTCGCGCTGGATGGTGTCAACCTTGTTGACAAGGACGGTGAGGACGTGGTCCTCGGCGCGCTGGGGGAAGGTGAAGTAGTGGCAGTAGACGTCGGCGGCGGCTTGGCCCGTGCGGTCGATGCGGCCGTTGCGCTGCTCGAGGCGGGCGGGGTTCCAGGGGACGTCGTAGTGGAAGAGGTGGGCGCAGGCCTTCTGGAGGTTGACGCCCTCGCGGGCGGCGTCGGTGGCGAGGAGGATGCGCGCGGGGCTCTTGGGGTCGTTGAAGGCGTCCTGGATCTCGGCGCGGGCGTCGTCGCTCATGCCGCCGTGGAGCTCGACGATGCGCTCGGGGGCGCGGTCGGTGCCGGCGATGGCTTCGCGCAGCTGGTCGCGGAGGTAGCGCTTGGTGTCGCCGTACTCGGTGAAGACGATGACGCGGGTGTCGGTCCAGCGGCGGTCGGCCGCGCTGGGCTTGGCGGGGGCGCCGATGAGGGCGGGCGCGGCGGCGGGGCAGCAGTGGGCGGCGAGCCAGTGGCGGAGCGCCAGGACCTTGGGGCTCGGGGCGTGGCGCCAGCGGGCGGTGAGGCGGCGCAGCTCGGTGAGGAGGGCGGCGGCCTCGACCGAGGGCGGGGTGAAGTCCTTGGAGGCGGCGGCGACGTCGGCGGCGTCGTCGGCGTCGAGGGCGTCGTCGGAGGCGCCGTAGGTGTCGTCGTCGAGGGCGTCGTCGGTCACGCCGTCGGCGGCGTCGGTGAGGTGGAGCTGGGCGTCGTCCTTGGCGGGGTTCTTCTCGAGCCAGGCGGTGTGGGCGGCGAGCGTCCGGTGGAAGGCCTCGACGCTCGAGAGGAGGCGCTTCTGGAGGCTCACGAGGGCGAGGCGGCCGCGGGCGTGGCGGGGCTCGGCGAGCTCGGTGTAGCGGGCGAGGAGCTCGGAGAGGGTGAGCTCGGCGTCGTGGCCGGGGCCGAGGGCGACGGGGCGGGGGGCGTCGCTGAAGGTGGCGGTCCAGGTGGGGGTGCCGCCGGCCAGGTCGGGGGTGCGGGAGACGGCGATCTGGACGACGTGGCGGTCGGGGTAGTCGGCGCCGAGGGCCTTGAGGTCGGCCTTGAGGCGGCGGATCATGACCGGCGCGAGGGTGGCGGGGTCATCGACGGGGACGCCGCGGGTGAAGCGGGCGGGGTCGAGGATCTCGAGCAGCGCCGAGAACGAGTTGGAGTGGCCGTTGTGGGGGGTGGCCGAGAGGAAGAGGCGGTTATCGAAGCGGCGGGCGAGGTCGCGGACGGTCTGGGTGACGTTGGAGTCGACGGCGTAGCGCGCGGAGGTCGCGGGGGCGACGGTGTGGGCCTCGTCGAGGATGAGGAGGCTGCGGCGGGCGCGGTCGGTCAGGTGGTTGAGCAGCGGCTCGAGGTACTCGGCGCGGCGCAGCGTCTGGTAGGAGACGATGAAGCGGCTGTGGGTGGCCCAGGGGTTGACGCCGAAGCCGCGCTCCTTGCGGCAGCGGGCGACCCAGGCGCGGTTCATGATCTCGAAGCGCTGGCCGAAGCGCTGCTCCATCTCGCCGCGCCACTGCAGGGTGATGGCGGCGGGGGCGACGATGAGGACGCGCTCGACCTGCTGGCGGAGGAAGAGCTCCTGGAGGACGAGGCCGGCCTCGATGGTCTTGCCGAGGCCGACGTCGTCGGCGATGAAGAGGTTGGCGCGGGGGAGCGCGAGGGCCTTGGAGAGCGGCGGGATCTGGTGGTTGTGGAGCTCGATGCCGGCGCGGAACGGGGCCTGAAAGAGCGCGTTGTCGGTGGCGGAGACGGCGTTCCAGCGGAGGGTGGCGAGGTAGGCGCCGAAGTGGTCGGGGTGGTCGAGTCGGTCGACGGTGCCGAGGCCGTGGGCGGCGGGGGTGATGACGCGGGCGCCGAGCTCGAGGGGCCAGAAGACCTCGAGCTCGCGGCCCTGGGCGTCGTCGTCGAGGCAGACGAGGCGGACGCGCTCGGCGCGGCGGGTCGGGGTGGCGTGGTGGGAGGTCGGCGGGGGGACGACGTCGGTGATGAGGTACTGGCGCTGGCGGACGACGGCGAGGCGGCCCTTCACCGGGGCCGAGGGGTCGGCGGCGGGGGCGTCGTCGGTGTCGCTGGGGGCGTCGGCGGAGCGGGCGAGGAGGCGGTCGGCGAGGTCGGCGCGGGCGCGGCCGGCGGGGTCGAGGCCGTGGGCGGCGAGGGCCTTCTGGAGCTCGTCGCGGAGCAGGCGCGAGAGCGCGCTCGGGAGGTCGATCTGGTGGGCGCGGGCGAGGTCCTTGGCGAGCTCGGCGATGGTGCGGTGCGGGCTCAGGTGGTGGACGCCGTGGTCGCGGGCGAGGTCGAGGAGGCGGTCCTTTCTGAGGGTGGCGAGGACGCTCTCGAGGGTGACGGTGGCCTCGGGCGACGGGGTCGCGGGGGCGAGGCCGGGGAGGTGAGTGAAGGTCATGGGCCCTCTGGGGCGGCGGGGAGCCACGCGGCTGGAGCCTGGCGGAAGAGGCCCTCGTTGGCGCAGCGGCGGAGTTGGCCGGCGAGGTGGGTGGCGAGGTGGGGGTCGTCGACGAGGACGCCGACCTCGACGTTTCGGGACTGGCCGCGGTCGGTGAAGTTCGCGGAGGTGACGAAGGCGCGGCGGGAGTCGACGACGACGCACTTGGCGTGGATGGAGGCGAAGACGTCGGGGTCGAAGCGGCGCGGGTCGTAGAAGAAGCGGGGGCGCTCGGGCCAGGGCCAGTTGCGGGCGAGGAAGGCGGCGACGTGCGCGGTGACGAGGGGCTCTTCGTCGTCGGGGGAGACGTCCTTCTGGTCGCCGGGGATGTCGACGAAGAGGTCGCAGGTGACGGCGCGGGCGGTCATGGCGTCGTGGAGGGGGGCGAAGAGGGCGGCGCCGTGGTCAAACGAGAAGCCGGCGACGAGGACCTCGTCTTGTGCACTGCGAAAGAGGTGATCCAGGACGCGGCGGGTGTCGCGGGTGGTGGAGTAGCTGGGCTCGGGGCCGGTCCAGACGAGCTCGACGGCGGGGGCGGCGCGGCGGCGTTCGGCCAGGGTGGCGGCGAGGACCGGGCCGAGGGCGTCGGGGGGCAGGTCGGAGCAGGCTCGCAGCACGGCCCGGGTGTCCACGGCGAGGCCCGCTGCGGCCAGCTTGGTCGCGGTCACCGGGGCGGTCAGACGAGCTGCCCCGACCGCCCCGAGCAGCGCGTCGAGGTCCTCGGTGGACACGGGGGCGAGATTTGTGCGGTGCACTAGACGGCATCTCCCATGCTCGTGCTCGTTCGCATGGCCCGATCTGGAACCGAAGGGACGTTGCACCGGGCCCGAGCGACGCGCAACCGATCGCGGCCTCAGAGCGCTCGGACTGACGCATTCAGACCTGGTCTTTGCCAACGTAGAGGTGATCAAACCTGCGAGGGGCAATGGGATGGATGGGGTCTACCTCGCTGGGCGGCGTTATCTCACCGATGTTGAGGGCGTCGTAAGACAGACCAAAGGCGACGCTCGAGCGATGGAAGAGGCTCAGGATGTTCTCGCCGTTCTGATCGGCCCCCGAGAGAGCGCTGGCGTCGAAGTTGTGGGGGATCGGCAGTCGTTTGATCTCGAGCGGACGGGCGCGCGTGGACTTGGTGAGGGCGTCGGAGCACAAGCCCATGAACTTCGATACAGTGGGGTCGAGGCTACCACCGCCGCAGAGAAACACCGGGAGGCCGACGCTCCAATTCGGCGCGCCGGGATAGCGACTCTTCCGGAGGCTCATCAGGATCTGCATGACGACGATGCGCGCAGCGCGGACGTAGCCTTCGTCAGCGGTGTCGAGACGAGGGCGGGTCTGGCCGTTCGTGGCGGGGAGGCGCAAGCGAGCGTCAGGGGCGAGCTGGGCGAGCTCCGGCCGCCACGTCGTCCCGCGACCGAGGGCCTCGAGGCGGCGGCGGTGGAGTTCATAGGTGCCAAGCCGTTGGACGTCCGCCATCAGCAGCGCGTAGTGATCCGCGTGGTCCCGCTCATGAAGGTTGAAGGCGCAGACGTCGAGGGTGGAGGCGCCGACGTCCACGAGCAGGTGGAGCCCGTCACGACGCGAGGGGGACTGGGCATAGCCGACGACCTGTGCGGCCACCTCAGGGACGATCTCGATCGTGATGTCCTCTGAAGGTGCGATGTCCAGCGTTGCTTCGGCATCGGCGAGCCGGATGGGACCGCAGGTGGTCGAGAGCCGCCAAGACGCGGACGCGATGGAGCGAAAGACCTCACGCATGAGCGTGTCGCCATAGCCCGCCGAAGGGATCCCGAGGTTGAGCTGCCAGCGCAGCCGGCGATTGGAGAGGGTGTCGACCTCGTCTTGGAGGTAGCGCTGGCGAGCGTCGCGCAGAACGACCCCCAGATAACCCGCCGCGAGGGCCATCCGGTGTCGGCGGTAGGTGTCGGCGACGGTGCATGCCTTGGCAGTACAGATGTCGATGAGCGCCACCTTGAGGTCGCCGTGGACGTCCGCGCCGCTGAGCCCACCGACCTCGAAGAGGCCGTCGGCGCCGACGCGGATACGCGTGGGAAGCAGGTATCGGCCCCAGGCGGAGCCCGCCTCACTCTGGAGTGGTACCGGCACGGCGCGCTGACCGCCGATTGTCGGGGTCTGGATGACGACCTTTGTCGAGGAGGTGCCGAAGTCGAGCCCAATGATGACATCGACCGTGCGAGCGCCCTTGTCCGCGGAGGGGTACTGCGTGTCCCCGGGCTGCGGGCCCGCTTTAGCGCGCGCGGCAGCGGGCTGCGGGGCTGCTTCAGTCCGCGCGCGCGCGGGCTTGCTTCGCACAGGGTTTTGGCCGCGACGGAGGACCTCGGGTACGAGGTCGGGGTTTGGCTTCGGCGGCCCCGTTCGGCGGCGTCGCTCTTCGCCAACTGAGCGTGTCGCCGCGGTCGCTGGCTTTGCGCTTGGCGTCGGTTGCCGGGCCTTGACGGGGGACGGCCCGCGCCGGATCCGGTCGAGCAGCTCCGTCGCGAGGCTCCCCCATTGGCGGGCGCGCACCTCTGCCGCGCTCGTCGGCGGCGTCTCGGGCGTGTCGGTGCCTGGGTTCGGCGCGGTCTTAGGGGTCGCGGCCGCTCCTGATGACCGTTCTCTTTGGAGGCCGCGAGCCCGTGCCGTCAGCGTCGACACGAGGACCGCGCGTGCCTGCGAGATGGCTCCATCTCCGCTCGTACGCGCTTCGGCTGTCGCATCCGAGCCACGCTCGCTCGCCTCGTCGTCAGCAGCCCTCCGCGTTTCCAGTTGCGAGGGCGGCAAGAGCTTGGCGCGGCGCTGCTGAGTCGTGAGGCGAAGGGTCGGAAACGTCAGCCCGTGGGCGAGGCGGAGTCGGTGGGCAATGGTCCCGGGCCTGCCGAGAGGCTTTGCACCGGGCGCGAGCTCGGCGACGACCCCCGCGACCGCTGAGTCGTGGGCACCGCCCCCAGTGAGCAGCACGGGGGAACCGAGTGTGTCGAGCGACCAGCCGCCCGCGCTCGGAAGCCACGCGGCGAGCACGCGACGCAGCTGACCCAGGCGGCCGGCGTCAACGCCCGCGAGCGTCCCGAGAGGGATGCCGTGCCGTGCCGTGGGCGCGTAGGTTCGTGGGCTCGAAGAACTGACGGTGAACCAAAGCAGCTGTGTGGAGGTCGCGCCAATGTCGATCAGGACGTGGGGTCCCTCCGCGTCTGGCGTCGCACTCAGCCAGCCGTCCACCAACGCCTCGGTCTCGGACCGGATCTCCACGACCAAGTCCGGGTCCTGAGGAACGGTCGAGATACCTTCCGGAGGAACCTTGATCGGTCCGGGAGTCAGGGCCAACTGCCACGCGCACCGAACGACATCATCATAGGTCGTCCGCGTGCCGGGCCTGTACGACACATCGTCAGGAACTCCGATGACAACGCGCCACATCAGCGCCTGACCGCGGACCTCCTCGGGGCGAATCCGAAGGACCTGGTTGATGCTGTGCCTGAGCACGAGCGCGATGAACCCGACGGCGTTCCTCCAATCGTCCGCCCTCACCAGCCGCGAGCGGTCGATGCGGCTCGCCATACCAACACACGTCGCGAGTCCTGACTTGATGCCTGAGATCTCGATGGCGCCCGCATATGGTGAGACGAATTCGGCGCCAATGGACACGCCGGAGAGCCGGGAGCGAAGGAGCATCCCGCCAGATTCGCCGAAGCGTCCGAAGCGTATCATCCCGCCGGTGGAGAGCGGCGCGAACGTCCCACGCACGCCGACCGTCGTGTACTCGCTACCCAGATCGACGCCAAGAACTACTTCAGCAATTTCGGGCATCTTTCGTCAACCCACCCGTATCACGCCTACGAACAGCTCGTCCTTCTGGCTTCGAATGAGACGCTTGTCTTCGATCTGAATGCGGCGTCGGTCGCTGCGAGCACGAAGCGCGCGCATCTTGCCCTCCTGGGCGGCGACCAGCCCAGTCCGGCCCTCCTCTCGGTGGTTTTCCTGGACCCTGCGCATCGTCGCCATCTGGCGTTCGGTCTGCCGTTCGAGCGCTTCGAGGAGGAACTCCGCGCGGTCAGCGTTCTGAACCCGCAACTCCGACACGAACTCGGTGTAGGCAGCATCTGACGCCAGAAAACCCACGTCGTTTGCAATGTGAGCCGCCCGCGCGAGGTCCACCTGATTCTCGGCCCCCCGCCAAGGCAGTCCAACCGACGCCGCCGCGACGACGATGCGCTCTGCGTCATCATGAGGCAACAGCCCGACGCCACCGTCGAGCGGTACCAGGGTGAAATACAGCTGCTCGATGTCCTGCACGCCCTCGATGCTCCAGCGTTGGACGGTGAAGACGTAATCCCCCGCGGGAGCGGAGACGGGCAGCGCCTCCGTCGCCAACCGTACCGCGGCGGTCGGGTGCAGCCAGACGCGTTGCCGTTCGTGGGCGTCGCCGACATACCGAACGATGGGATGGATCTGGTTCACGACCTCTTCGCGGTGGTCGTCCGCCCCGACCATCGAGTTCTCGAATCGACATCGAACAGGGCTCGGACTCGCTTGAGTGAGCCGGGTCCGCTGGCGTGTCCGTTCCAGGAACTTCTCGAGCGCATGCTTCGCTTCGTTCGAGAGCGTGACGAGGTAGGTGTTTCCTGACTGCCGTTCGAACCGACAGCCGCGGAAGTTGATCGTGAAATAGTCGGAGACGTAGCTGAAGATGTCGGCTTCGGTGATCCGCCGACTCAGCTCTCGCGCGGCTTTGACCTCGTTGAGGATGTAGTCGCCGTACGCGGTTAGTGATGCGGCCTCCCGCTCGAGGTCCTCTTCGATGCGTCGCCTGTTCTCGATAGCCTGAACGGTCTGCTCGATTCGCTCGAGTTCCTGCTGGGGGGTCAGATTCGCGGACAGCAGGTCCATTCCCAGCTTCTGAATCTGTTCTCCCAGGATCGGCTCGAGCGCTCCGAACGCCGCCTCGAAGAAGTGGAGCCGACGAAAGAGCCGCTGATAGATGCGCGCGTCGATGGTGTCGTCGTAGTAAAAGTTGAAGATCCTGATCTGGGGCGCGCGTTGTCCGAGGCGGTCGATACGGCCGATGCGCTGCTCGACGCGCATCGGGTTCCATGGCAGGTCGTAGTTGACCATCAGCCAGGCGAACTGCAGATCGATGCCCTCGCTGCCCACCTCCGACGAGAGCAGGATGTTGGGTCCGCCGGCAGCCGCAAACGTCCTGACAATTGCGTCCTTGTCCTGCACGCCGCCCTTGAGAACGACACCGTTCACGCCGTCGACCTCGAGTCGCTCGTGTAGGTAGTCGAGCGTGTCGCGGAAGTACGAGAAGAGCACGATCTTCTCGTCGCGGTTGCGACCGATCAGCTCGAACAGGAGCGCACGAAGCCGCTCGTACTTCGTGTCGTTCGCGGCGAGCTCGGCATAGTCGACAAGTTGGTCGGTCCTGATCGCTATCTCTGTCAGGAGGGGCCTGATATCACGGGGGTCCACATCGTCGTCGATGCCAAGGTCCTCGTACACTCCCTCGAGGAGCTCGTCATTTGAGAGGGTGATGGCCCGGTCGACCCGCCGCCAGCGCCGAAGCGCGGCGGGCATTGAACTCGACATCTGACGTTGCGGGGTAACCAGCAGGAACCCCTCATGCGCGCGACGTCCAGCACAGTATCGCCGCACGATCTCCGTAACGGCCCGATAAAACTCGCGTTCGATGTCGTTCATCTTTACGGCGAGCGCCAGGGGTTCGCGGATGACGCGGAGCTCGTGAACATCACGCTTCCGGGTTCGCGTGACCGCGTGCCCGAGGATGTTCATGCGCTCGAGCTTGCGTGCGAGGTCGCTCGCGAAGGCTGGGTCGCGAAGCTCGCGCAGTGTTGGTGGCTTGCTCAGGATCGAGGCGAGCTGTTGGCTCTTGGACAAGAGAGGGTGACCCTGCGCCCGCTGAAGAACCTCCATGATCTCGTCCGGTGACGAGCGCCGGCCGAGTACCAGATCGCGTCCGTGGACGAGGGGTTCGTTCGCAAAGAGCACCTCGTCGAACACACGCGAGTCGTAGAACGTGTCCTGGTCGACGAGCTGGAGGAGGGTGAAGAGGTCGCGATTCCGGAGCTGGATCGGAGTCGCGGACAGCAAGAGTGCATAGTCGGAGACGTGGCGAAGCGAGTATCCGAGACGAGACGTAGAGGTTTCGGGGTTCCGCAGGTAGTGCGCTTCGTCGACGATGAGGACGTCCACCAGCGGGACGGTACCCTCCCGGTCCGCGAGGTACTTGGCGAGTCGGGTGGTCGCGCGCCGAGCGAATGCGGGATCGTCCAGGTCACGGGGCGGCCTGAGCCCCTGCAGGCTGCAGACGGCAGCGAAGGAGTAGCCTGCGCCCTCTGACTCCGAGGTTTGAAGGAGCCGCAGGACCTCCTCTGCGTCCGCAAGCTGGGCGTCGACCCCGAAGCGCTGCCGCAGCTCGCGGACCCACTTCTCGCGGAGCATGGCCGGGCAGACGACGAGAAGGCGTCGATAGTCGAAGCGTGTGCGCAGCTCGGTCCACAACAGACCAGCTTCGATCGTCTTTCCGAGACCCACCTCGTCGGCGATCAGAATGCCGCGTGCCGGTGAGTTGAGCAGCTTGAGGACGGGCTTGAACTGATGTGCGTAGAAGTCCGTCCCCGTCGTGTTCATGCTGTAGATGAGATTCGCGAGGCGACCGGTTAGCCTGACGTGGGTCAACACGCGACGCAGCTCGGCGACGCCTCCGAAGCGCCCCGTCTCCAGCAGCGCAAGCGGGTCCTCGGCGTTTGCCGCGAGCGCCTCGAGCGCATCGAGCGACACCCACTGCGGTCCGGTCCCGAAGCGCACCTGTATGAGCGTCGATGCGCCCCGGGTGCGCGCAAGCGCCTGCGTTACCGTACCAATGCGCCCGGGGTCGTCGATAAGGCGAACCTCGGTCCCCGGATCGAAGCCATCAGTCATGTCAGGTGGCTCGCCGCCGAAATCCAGGTGTGCGCGGCGTTGACCGGCTTTTCTAATTGGTGCATCCCTCAGCTCTCCGCACGACGTGCGCGAATCGAGGATGCACGGTCCGCCGTGCGCACGCAAGCGTGCCACGCAGACCACGGCGCCGGGTGTGATCCAAGTGTGTGGGTAGACCTCATGCGGCGGCGGGTTGCCGGGACTTCCAGAAGTCATCCCACCAGCCGTTCGCGCGTAGGACGCGGAGCGCCAGCATGGGGTTGATGTTGTGCGGGTGCCAGC
>PHBI01000010.1 GCA_002841945.1 Deltaproteobacteria bacterium HGW-Deltaproteobacteria-14 | reverse complement strand
GCCTGGTCCGGGTGGCCAACGGCGGCGCCTGCCCGGTCGCGATCCACGCCGTCGCGGTCGGCGCCCGCGGCCCGTTCCGCGTGGCCGCGCCCCCCGGCGCGTTGGTCCTCGCCCCCGGCGCCGCGGTCGCCCTGCCGCTGGTGTTCGCCCCCGAGGGGGAGCCCGGCGTTCGCTCCGATGTCCTGACCTTGACGACGGCGGCCGGCACCCGCGACGTTCCGCTCAGCGGCCACGTCGGCGCCCCAGCGATCGACTTCCGCGTCGGCAGCGGCGACAACCTGGCCCCACCGGGCGCGAGCGGCCTCGACTTCGGTGAGGCCGAGGTCGGCGCGCGCGTGACGCGGGTGGTCCGGGTCATCAACGCGGGGGAGGTGCCGCTCGAGATCACCGGCGTCACGAGCGATCTCGACCTGTTCGGCCTCGGCTGGGGCGCCGGCGGCGGCGTCTTGACGCTCGCCGCGGCCGCGGCACACGACGTCCCGGTGGCGTTCTCGCCCGACGCGGCGGGCTCGCGGGTCGCCACCCTGACGGTCGCGACCGCCAACGGTGACGCGACCCTGCAGCTCGTCGGCCGGGGGCTCGCCGGCGCGCTCGCCCTGGCCGTCGAGTCGCCCGCCGGGAGCGGCGCCTTCGTCAGCCTCGAGAGCACCGGCGAGATCGACTTCGGCGCGGCCGATCCGGGCGACGACTCCTTCCGCCGGGTCCGGCTCACGAACGCCGGGGACGGGCTCCTGGTGGTCAGCGCGGCGAACGCCAGCAACGGCTTTCGCGCCTTCTTGCCGGTCCCGGCCGAGCTCGCCCCGGGCCAGGACCGCGACTTCTTGGTCCGCTTCAGGCCGGTCGCGTCGGTCCCGAGCTACGCCGGCGCGCTCGAGGTCCGCACCAACCGCGGCGTCGGCGCGATCACGCTGCGCGGCGCCCTCACCCGCGTGTGCGGCGACGCCACCGCCGCCCCCGCCATCCCCGACGGCCCGTGCGCCCCCGACGACACCACCCTGTGCCTCATGGGCCAGCGGTTCGCGGTCACCGCGGCCCATCAGGACGTCGCGTGCGGGGGCGGGGTCGCGCAGGTGGCGGTCAGCGACGGAGCGTCGGGGGCGTTCACCTTCGGTGGCGTCGGCTGGGACTTGGTTGTCAACATGGTTGACGATTGCGCCGCGACGGGCGCCTTCGGGCTCGGCGCCGCCGGCCCGACCCGGGATCGGGTCGAGCTCCGGGTCGTCGACACGGCGACCGGGGCGGTGAAGACGTGGTTCAACCCCCTCGGCGAGCCGTTCCAGCCGCTCCTCGACGCGACCGCCTTCGACACCTGCCCGTGACGTGGGGGCTGCGCGCCGTATAGGGACTTGCCATTCCGGCGTCGTATCGGCCTGGCCCCTGCGAGCTCCGCGGCTCCCTGCGGCCGCCTCCGTCGCCCTACGGGACCGGCTGTGACCTCCGGGGCCAGCTACGGGATGAGGACCGTCGATCCGGTGGTCCGCCGCGCCTCGAGATCGGCGTGGGCGGCCGCCGCGTCGGCGAGCGGGCGGGTGCTGATCGTCCGCACCTCGACGGCGCCCTGCACGAGCACCGCGAACAGCGCCTCCGCCCCCGCGACCAGGTCGGCCCGCGCTCGGGTGTAGTCCATGAGCGACGGCCGGGTCAGAAATAGGCTCCCCTTCTGCGCGAGGAGCCCCGGGGCGATCGCCGGCGGCGGCCCCGACGCGTTTCCAAACGAGACCATCGTGCCCATCGGCGCGAGGCAGTCGAGGGACGCCGCGAAGGTCGCCGCCCCCACCGAGTCGTAGACCACCGCTACGCCGGCCCCGCCCGTCAGCTCGCGCACCCGGGCCGCGACGTCCTCCTCACCGTAGATGATGGCGTGATCGCAGCCGTGGGCCTTGACGAGCTCGGCCTTGGCGACGCTCCCGACGGTGCCGATCACGGTGGCGCCGAGGTGCCGCGCCCATTGGATGAGCAGCAGGCCGACCCCGCCCGCGGCCGCGCTCACGAGGATGGTGTCGCCGCGCTCGACCCGGTGGGTGCGGTGGAGCAGGAACCACGCGGTGAGGCCCTTGAGGAGCGTCGCCGCCGCGCTGATCTCGTCGACCGCCGCGGGCAGCTTGACGAGCCGGTCGGCCTGCATGAGCCGCGCGGTCGCGTAGGCGCCGAGCGGAGGCGCGGCGTAGGCGACGCGATCACCGGGCGCGACCTCGGTCACGCCGGGGCCGATCGCCTCGACCACGCCGGCGGCCTCGAGGCCGAGGACGGCCGGCAGCGCGAGCGGATAGAGCCCGGTCCGGTGGTAGGTGTCGATGTAGTTGAGCCCGACGGCGCTCTGGCGGAGGAGGGCCTCGCCGGGGCCAGGGGCGCCGACCTCGACCGACTCGAGGCGGAGGACGTCGGGACCGCCGGTGGCGTGGATGCGGATGGCCTGCGCTTTCATGCAGCCAGGATGCGCACCTCCTCGCCGGGGCGCAAGTTCACGGCCGCCCGGCGGCCAGACCTACTGCTTGGCCACGTACTTCTTCAGCTTCAGGTCGAAGAACGCGGTCTGCTTCATCCCCGCCTCGCTCGCCTGCGACGGCACGTAGGTGTCGAGGTAGGTGACCATGCGCTCGCGGTTGCGCGCCAGGAACACGTCCGCGCGGGTCGCGTCGAGGCGGCCGATGTCGCTCGCCAGCTCGTCCCACTCGGCGAAGTCGGCGTGCGCCTGGTCGAGGCCCTCGCACACCTGGTCGTCGGGGTTGGAGTGGCAGGCCAGCAGCTCGTTCGGGACGCGATCCCGCCAGAACCCGCGCGGCCCCGTGACCTGGTCGACCACCTGCGCGAACGCCTTGAGGACGGTGATGGCGCGCGGCTTCGCCGTGTCGAACGCGCCCTCGCGCCACGACGCGAGGAAGCTCTCCCGATAGGTAGCGAGCCGCAGCCACAGCTCCGCCGCGGCGTCCCGCCCGCTGAGCCCCGCGCCCATCACCGGGGCGCCGCCCGGCGCGGCGGCCGGGGCGTCACCGCCCTTCGAACACCCCGCGGCGGCCAGGGCCACACACAACACCACGCTCGACAGGGTCACTCGCAACGCCATGGGATTTCCTCTCCGGTCCCGTCCGCCAGGACGCCATTCGGGTCTTGCACCACAGGACCAGGCAGCCGACGGTAAGTAAACCTCGCCCCGGTGGCAACACCCGGGATTTTCGCGCGAGGGGGGCATGTTGCAATGCGCGGTGAGATGCTCAGGGCTCCAGATAAAGAAGCGATCCGAAAGGCATTATTGAGCCATGTGCGTCGCCACATGGGGGCGCTCCCGGGGCGCCGCAACGACCGCTACAGCGGGGTGATGGTGCCGGTCGTCTGGTCCCCGGGACCGACGGTCCTCGTCACCCTGCGCCCCCGTCACCTGTCGCGTCACGCCGGTGAGGTGTGCTTCCCCGGGGGGAGCCCCGAGCCGGGCGACGCCGACCTGTGGGCCACGGCGGTGCGCGAGGCGGAGGAGGAGCTCGGCATCACCGGGGCCGAGCGCCTCGGTCGGCTCTCGTCGATCCCACTCTACACCTCGGAGTTTCGCCTCGAGCCGTTCGTCGCGGCGGTCCCGGATCAGCCGCTGAGGCCGGACCCCGGCGAGGTCGCCGAGGTCTATCGCATCGCCATCGCCGAGGTCCTCGCGCGCCCCGAGATCGAGGGCATCGCCTACACCTTCGAGGGTCGCGAGCACCTGGCCCCCTACTTCGAGCTCGCCGACGGGGTCGTCCTCTTCGGCGCGACAGCGCTCGCCTTCTGGGAGCTCGTGCTCGTCGTCGCGCCCACCTTCGGGGTGGCGCCGCCGCCGGTCGTCCCCGGCCGCTACCGCTGGTCCGACCTCCCGCTCGGAGCCTGAGCCATGGACGAGACCCTCACGGCCCGCCTCCGGGATCTGCTCGCCGCGCTCGACGCCGCCTTCGTCGAGCGCGAGTCCCAGGCCCGCGTGACGCTGCTCGCGCTCCTCGCCGGCCACCACGTGCTGCTCCTCGGCCCGCCGGGCACCGCCAAGAGCCTGCTCGCCCGCGCCGTCTGTCGCGTCTTCGCCGACGCGACCTACTTCGAGTACCTGCTCACGCGCTTCACCCACCCCGACGAGCTCTTCGGCCCGGTCAGCATCCCGGGGCTCAAGCAAGAGGACTATCGGCGCCTCACCGAGGGGTTCCTGCCGCGCGCCGAGATCGCCTTCGTCGACGAGATCTTCAAGGCCAACAGCGCCATCCTGAACAGCCTCCTGAGCCTCGTGAACGAGCGCGTCTTCCACCACGGGCGCCACCGCGATCCGGCCCCGCTCATCGGCCTCATCGGCGCCAGCAACGAGGCCCCGGACCCCGAAGGCGGGCTCGCCGCCCTCTACGACCGCTTCCTGGTGCGCCTCGACGTCCCGCCGGTGCACGACGCCGACGGCTTCCTCGCGGTGTGCCTCGGCGCGCTCGCCCCCTTCGAGCCGGCCGCCGAGCTCCGCCTGACCGCCGCCGACCTCGCCGCCGTTCGCGCCGCCGCCGCCGCCGTGGTCGTCCCGGACCCCGTGCGCGCGCAGCTCGTCGCCATCCGGGATGGCCTGCGCGAGGCCGCCGTCTCAGCGAGCGACCGCCGCTGGCGCCAGGCCGTCGAGCTCTTGCGGGTCGCCGCGGCGACGAGCGGGCGCGCCGCGGTCGGGCCGGCCGATCTGCTGCTCCTCCATCACTGCTTTGGCGACCCCAGCGACGGCACCAGCGCCGTGCGTCCGGTGGTCCGGCGCGCGCTCGAGGCCCTGGTGCGCCCGCCGTCGACCGCCGCGGTGGCCGCCGCCTGGACCGGGCTCGCGGGGGCCGACGAGGGCGCTCGCTTCGAGGGCGCCGTGACGGCGCGGCTCGGCGCCCTCGACGCCTTCGAGGCCGACCTCGCCCGCGCGACGGCGGCCCTCGACGAGCGTCGCGACGCCGTCGTCACCGAGGCCGAGACCTCCCCGTGGGTGGTGGGCGTCCCCGCGCGCCTCATCGCCGGCTTCATCGGTGCGCGCCGCGACCTCAGCCGGTACGCGGACGCGCTCGCGCGCTACCGCGGTCGCCTCCGGGCGATCGACCTCTACGGCGAGGTGATCCCCCGCGCACGCCACGCCCAGCTCAGCTCGGTGGGGCACGGCGACATGACGCGCTACGACGGTCGCCGCCCGCCGCTCTGGATCTCGCGCCCGGGCGCGCCCGCCGAGGAGTGGATCCCCGTCAGCGCCGACGGCCTGCTGCTCCAGGACCAGCGCGCGGCCATCGCCGGCGCGATCCACCGCGACGTCGTCGACCGCACCCTGGCCGCGGGCGAGCCAGTCACCGCCGAGGTCCGCTGGGATCGCGACGTGACCCGCCTCGCGCTCGACAACGAGCTCCTCTTTCACCTGCTCCAGCCCGGGGACGCCGGCGGCCGAGCGGTCGCCGGCGCGGCGCTGGCCGGTGACCACGACGCCGAGCGCGCGCTGATGACCCTGGTGGAGTGGCTGCGCGGGGTCGGGATCCGCCGCCTGCCGGCGCCCCCGGTCGTCGATGGGTGAGGGGAGCGAGCGCCCGTGGCCGCCACCGCCCCGCGACCTCCTGAGGTCGGTGGGGGAGGCGCGCGGCGACGCGGTGACGGTGGCCTTCGCCGCGCTCGCGAGCTATCTCGTGGAGGGGCGCTGGGCCGCGTCGCCGCGACCGGCACCTCCCGAGGCGGTCGCCGCGCTGGACCGCCTGCGCCGCTTCGGTGGGGTCGAGCTCGAGCTCCTCGCCCGCGCCGTCGCGGGGAGCCGCCTGCGCGCCGCCGCCGCCGCCGCCGCGCTGCTGGAGCTCTTCATCGCGCCCCCAGAATCGTCCGGCGATGCTGCGCCGCAAAATATTGAAAATGAACATGAGTCAAGTACAACGGCGCCGTCATATCGCATCGCAATAGAGCGTGGGTTCGACGCTCTGGAGGGCGCCGCCCACCTCGTCGACGAGGTCCGCCGCCTCTCGCCGTGGGCGTCGTGGCACACCCGCGGCAGCGCCCTCGAGGACGCGCTGGTGGAGCGCCTCGACGACCTCGCGACCCTCGTCGGGCGCGTGCCCGAGCTGCAGGCGATCGCCGACCGGCTCGGGCGCATCGCGGCGAGCGAGCGCGCCGCGCGCGGGGTCGAGCGGGGAGGGCGGCAGACCGTCGTCGGGGTCACCACCGGGGGCGAGCTCGCGGACGTGCTGCCGTGCGAGCTCGCGCTGCTGGCGGACCCGGAGACCGAGGACCTGTTCTACGCCCGCCTCGCCGAGCGCCGGCTCCTGTCCCTCGAGCTGTCCGGGGACGGCGAGGGGGCGACCGTGCGGGCGCGGCGTCCGGGGCCGGTCATCGCCTGCGTGGACACCAGCGGCTCGATGCAGGGGGCGCCCGAGGCGCTGGCGAAGGCGGCGATCCTGGCGGTGGCGCGCCGCGTCCTCGGCGCTGGGCGGCGGATGACGGTGCTGCTCTTCGGCGGCCGGGGGGCGGTCACCGAGCTCGCGCTCAGCCCCTCCCGGATCGACCTCGGCGCGCTGTTCGCGCTGTTGATGACCAGCTACTACGGCGGGACCGATCTCGACGGGCCGCTCGGCCGCGCGCTCGACCTGCGCGAGCGCGCTCCCGGGATGCGAGACGCCGACCTGCTGCTGGTGACCGACGGCCTGTGCCGCCTCGGCCCCGCCGTCGCCGCGCGCATCTCCGCCGCCCGCGCCCGCGGCAACCTCGAGGTGGTGAGCGTCGTCGTCGGCGGGCACGTCGAGCGCGTCGCGCCCTTCTCGGACGTCGTGTGGCCCCTCGCGGAGGACGCCATCACCGCGACCGGGCTCGCGGGCTACCGCTGAGCCGATCGGGGGCTAACGCCCGCCGCGGCGGTGGGTGACCGGCGGCTCGAGCTTGACGTCGGGCCGGTAGAGCAGGGCGGTCTTGCCGATGCGCTGGAGCAGCTTGCTCCCGGTCGCCCAGGCGAGGTCCCGCGACGCCGACTCCTTGTCGAGCTCGCACTGCGGCGTCAGCTTCGCCTTCACCAGCCCGTGCCGCTCGAGCGCGGCCAGGGTCGCCGCAACGATCTCCGGCGTCAGCCCCTGGCGGCCCACGAGCACGCTCGCCTCGATGGCGTGGCCGAGCCCGCGGAGCTCCTTGATGCGGGTCTTCGTGAGCGCCTTGCGCCGGCGGCCGCGCAGGATGAGCACGAGCCCCTCGCGCTCGGCGTTGACCTCGCTCAGATCGAGGCACGGCCCGATCTGCGCCGCCAGCTCGTTGCTGTTGCCGTCGCCGGGCTGATGGATGACCGCCACGACGGTCCCGCCGGGCGCTACCCGTTCCACGAGCTGCTTGACCCGGTCGGGCACGAGCGGGGCCGGCGGCCCCTCGAGGTCGACGAGCCCGCGCTGCACCGGACCGTCGGCCGGCTCGGTCGCCCCGGCGCTCCCGGCGAGGCTCCGCACGGCCGCAGCGAGCCCCTCGTCCGACAGGTCGATGGCGAGGGTCGAGTCTGGCGTCAGGTCGAGGAAACGCGTGACGGTTCGGGCGATGCGGCTCATAAATCTCTCCGGAGCGACGCCACGCGCCGCGGCGGCCTCACTACCCGGACGGCGCGCGCCTGGCAAGCCCGAAGCCCGCGGCCCCCCTGCCGCCCCCCCGCGACGAGGCTGGCACCAGGCCACCCCTCTGGACAGGTTCCCCGTCATGGACACGCGCCTCACCTTTCTCCCCCTCCTCGCCCTCGCGATCTCGAGCGCCGCCTGCGGCGACGATGCGACGCCCACGGACACCCAGGACACCACCGTGACCGCCGACGTGGCGGACACGGGCGACCCCGCGGACGCCGCCGACGCGGCCCCGGGGGACACCACCGCGCCGCTACCGACCGGCGACTGCGATCCCCTCGATCCGAGCTTCTGCTCGCTCCCGTGGCCCTCGAACCTCTACCTGGCCCCGGACGCCTCCCGCGTGACGGGCTACACGCTGACCTTCGGGGCGACGAGCCTCCCCGAGAACATCGAGGGCACGCACATCGACCCGGCGCCCTACACCCGCCGCGACGGCTACGGCCCGCACGAGCCGCTCATCGTGCGCTTCGCCGACCTCGACGTCGCCGGCCTCCCGACCGAGTACGACGGCGCCAGCTCCCTCGACGCGGACGCCGCCATCCTGTGGTTCGCGGTCGCCCCCGACGGGACCACCAAGCGCGTGCCTTACTTCGTCGACGTGGACATCGCGGCCGCGCCCGCCGACCGCCTCCTGTTCGTGCGGCCCGCGGTCCTCCTCGAGGAGGGCATGCGCTACGTCGTCGCCTTCCGCCGGCTGAAGGACACCGACGGGGCCCCGTACGCCCCGAGCCCGGCCTTCGCGGCGCTGCTCGCTGGCACCACCGCGGGCGACCCGGCCCTCGCCCCGCGGCAGGCGCGCTTCGACGACGTCTTCGGCGTCCTCGACGGCGCCGGGGTCGACACGAGCGAGCTCATCCTCGCCTGGGACTTCGTGACCGCCAGCGCCGACTCGCTCTTCGGCTGGATGCTCGACATCCGCGACAAGGCGTTCGCGGCGACCGGCGAGGACGGCCCGGTCATCACGATCACCGAGGTCACCCCGCACACCGTCGAGGAGGACGCCAACATCGCGCTCGATCTCATCGGGACCTTCTCCGTCCCCCACTTCATGGAGGTCGGCACCAGCCTCAACGACATCATCGCCTACCAGGTCCACCTCGGCCCCGACGGCCGCCCGGCGCAGGACGGCTGGGTCGACGCCCCGCTGTGGATCCGCGTCCCGCGTAGCGCCCTCGACGGCACCCCGCACGACCTGCTGCTCTACGGCCACGGCCAGAACGGCCGCGGCTCTCAGGTCCGGGGCGGCTTCAACGCCAGGATCGCCAACGACCACCACTACATCCTGGCCGCCACCGACATGTGGGGGATGTCCGAGGAGGACGTCCCGGGCATCCTCCAGACCCTCGCCGACTTCTCGGGCTTCACGCGCCTGTCCGACCGGCTGCTCCAGGGCGTCGTGAACCACGCGCTGCTCGCTCGCGCCCTGCGCAGGCGCCTCCCCGGGCTCAGCGAGCTCGCCGCGTCGAACCTGAACATCAACACCGACGAGGTCTACTACTCCGGGATCTCCCAGGGCGGCATCTACGGCCCGGTCGTCGTCGCCGTCTCCCCCGACATCCGGCGCGGCCACATGGGCGTCCCCGGCAACGACTACAGCTTCCTGTTGACCCGCTCGCGCAACTTCGAGGCGTTCTTCGGGCTGCTGGCGATCTACTACCCCGACCGCGCGAGCCAGGTCATCGCGCTGCAGGCGGTCCACGAGCTGTGGAACGGCGCCGACTCGGTGAGCTACCTGCGCCACATCGCCGACCCGCTGCCCGGCTCCCCGGCCAACGCCATCCTGCTCGCCCCGGCCAAGGGCGACGTGCAGGTCGCCGTCAGCTCCAACGACTGGGTCCTGCGCAGCGACATCGGCGTCGCGCTGATGGCGAACTACGACGACGAGCGCGAGATCTGGGGCGTCACCGAGACGCCGTACCCCCACACCGGCTCGGGCCTGGTCCTCTACGACTTCGGCAACCCCTGGCCCGACGGCGGCGTCATCCTCCCGCCGACCTCGGACTTCGCCGACCCGCACGGCGAGCCGCGCCAGGAGGACTACCACAACGCCCAGCTCGCGCACTTCCTGCGCACCGGCGAGATCATCGACGTCTGCGGCGGCGACGGCTGCCACCCCGACTGAGCCCGCTCGCGGCGCACGGGGGTCGCCCTACGCCTTGTCCTCGCGGAGCACCCACACCGCGCGGAGCGCCGACTGAGCGAAGACCTTGTTCGGCGACAGCTCGGGGGGCGCCAGGATGCGCTGCGCCCCCGCGTCGGCGAGCTCGATGGCGACCAGGGTGTCACCGCCCGCGCGGAGCACCAGCCCGAGCTCGAGGAAGCTCCAGATGACGTCGCGCCGGCCGCGCGCCGCCGCGGTCGTCTCGAGGCGCGCGAAGCCGTGGCCCCACGGGCCGAGCAGCTCGGAGAAGATGGCGTCGAAGCCGGGCACGGCGACCGCCTGGAAGGTGAAGAGCGCCCGCAGGGTCTCGGTCGGGAACACGCGCACGCCCCGGGTCCGCGCCCCGACCGCGCGGCTGTAGCCCTCGCGCAGGCGCCGGCCCAGGTCGGGATCCCGGACCCCGGCGACGACCTCGAAGTCCGGGCCGAAGCGGTCGGGCTGAGCGCGGACGAGGTCGGCGAGCTTCAGCACCGTCATCGAGGTCCGCCAGTCGAGGTCCGCCGACACCCCGCCGAGCAGCGCGACGAGATCCATCTCGCCGACGTGCGCGCCGTCCCCCGGGAGCGTCAGCAGCGTCCGCTCGCTCATCCAGTCCGCGACGTTCACGGTCAGCTGCCCGCGCGCCGGCCCGTCTCCGAGCGGCCGGAAGGTCCAGCGGCTGCTCTCGCCGGGGCTCTCCAGCTGCTCGAAGGTGCCCCACGGGCCGTCCTCCCGCCGCAGCCCGGCGCTGATGTGGATGGCGTGCTCGCGCAGGGTCTTCGCGACCAACGTAGCGCTCGCCGCGTGGCTCACGATGAGCCGGATGTCGAGCTCGGCGTGGGCGGTCAGGAGGAGCGCCGCGAGGTCCACGACCGCCGGGCGGTAGCCGCAGAACAGCACCCGGCGCAGCGGCCGCGTGGCCGGCGCCGGCGTGAACTCCGGCGGCTCGCGCCGCGGCAAGAGCTCGACCGGCACCCGCCGCTCGAGGCCGTGCTCGCGCAGGTGCTCGCTGAACCGCTCCACGCTCGCGAAGTCCCGACACACCGCCACGATCCCGCGGATCGGGCAGACGGGGGCGCCGTCCCCGGGGGACTCGCCGAGGACGAGCTCGGTCCGCGCCACGTCCCCGTCGGCGTCCTCGACCCCGGTGAACCAGCCGATCGGGACTACCCGCGCGTCGCTGGGCGCGCTCAGCCCCTCGCGGTAGAGCCAGTCGAAGCTCGGCGCGACGCCGGGCGTGAGCGCCCCCTCGCGCCCCTCGCTGTCGTAGTCGAAGAAGAACGTATAGATCTCATGGCCTTCGCGACTCGTCATGAGCTCGCGCAGCAGCCGCTGGCGCTCGGGTCGGAGGATGGCCGCGGCCACGTAGAGCGCCAGGAACTTCTCGGTCGGCGCCAGCGTCGTCCGCGGTCCACCGGCGACTCGCGCCGCGGAGGCGTTCGCCTGTTCGAGGATCTCGGCCACGATCCAGCAGCGGCGGTTGGCCTCTCGCGCGGCCAGGATGGCGCTGGTGGTGTGCGCGTCGGCGTGCTCCTCGGTCGACGGCGACAGCAGCACGACCCGCTTGGCGGTCGCCACGTCGGCGCGCTCGACGAACGCGCCGCTGTGGGCGTCCGCCGCGCGGTAGTGGACCTTGGCGAGGTCCGCCGCGCGCAGCGCCTGGGGCGGGTCGGGGGTCGCTCCGACGATCGTGAAGCGGGCGCGGCGGAAGAGCTTCTCGTGATAGGCGTTGAGCTCGCGCAGCAGGCGCCCGAGCCCGGGGGTCGGGTTGACGACGACGAAGTGGTCGCGGAGCCCGACCGGGCGGTTCTGGCCGAGCTCGATCAGCTCGCGGACGATGTCGGTGCCGAGGCCGATGAGGAAGCTCACGAGCAGCAGCCCCGACAGCGTCAGGGCGAGGCTCACGAGCAGCGCGATGACCCCGGTCGGGGACTGGAGCATGTTGCCCGGGTCCTGGACCTGCCGAAAGGCCCACCAGAGCCGCGCCAGGAAGGCGTCGTCACCGGCGTTCAGCGCGCCGTCGCCGTTGAAGTCGACGCCGCTCGCCGCGAGGTGATCGAGGATCGCCGCGCCGGCGAAGGCGAGCAGCACCACGACCAGCGCCAGCAGCGCCACGTGTCGGGCGCGGTCGCGGCGCGTGAGCACCGACCACATGTCGCGCACCACCGGCGCCCAGTAGCCGACGAGCACCAGCATCCGGCTCAGGCGCAGCACGCGCAGCCAGCGGCTCTGGTCGAGGGCGGCGCTCCACGGGACGAAGGACAGCAGCGCCAGGAGATCGAACCCGAGAAAGACCGCCGCGCCGATGCGCCGGCGGGCGCGGGCGACGTCGCTCTCGCGGCCGGGGGCGGCGTCCTGGGCCGTCGGTCGCGGCGGGCGACGGCGCAGGGAGCCGACGAAGGCGACGAGCCGCGCCACGAACTCCACCCCGAAGACCACGAGGAAGAAGGCCTCCGGCCCGGGCCCGGCGCCGAGCGGGATCAGGCTCAGCACGATCAGCGCGCTGAGGACCAGGCGGACGTCGAGGCGCTCGAGGAGGGCGCCGAGGCGGTCGGATGCCCGCGCCGAGACGATCGCGGGTCCGCGGTCGCTCATCGCCCCAGCGGGACCTTCATGAAGTCGTAGGCGACCTCCGCGCGGTGGCTCACGCGCCGCACGGCCGACGTGGCCAGGGTGTGCGGCGGCGCGGCGCGCCCGATGTCGGTGAAGACGACCTTGTCGTTGCCGAGCTCGATGTAGGTCGGCAGGTGGTTGAGCGCGCCGCGGTGGGTCGGCAGGTCCTTGTCCCAGCCGGCGCCGTCGACGACGAGCAGGTCGTTGCCGCGGAAGAACGACTCGGACCCGGCCGGGATCACCTTCATGTCCGAGGCGTAGGTGATCTTCTTCTTGCCGGTGTCGACGTGGTAGCCGTAGTTCGGCGCGGCGTCCGCCCCGGTCGAGGTCTCGAGCGGGAACGCGGTGAGGTGGAGGTCGGCCACCGGGCACGGGACGCCGGGTTCGAGGAGCGCGTGTACGAGCTGCTTGAACGGGCCGTAGCGCTTGACGACGTCGTCCCACAGGTCCTGAGGCGCATAGAAGGGCGTCTCGGTGTCGACCCAGCGGTCGAGGTTGCCGAGCCCGCCGGCGGCGTCGCGGCTCGGGTTGGTCACCACCACCCCGGTCACAGACAGCGCCTGCTCGACCTGGTCGTCGAAGTCGTGGGTCACGTCCATGAGCAGGTAGGTGGAGATGTGCTGGAGCAGCGCCGAGGAGCGGCGTCGCATGTTGCGGCCGACGGCGTCGGTGATCGGCGTCGAGGGGCCGGTGCCGAGGAACTGGAAGTAGGCCATGAGTCGCTCCAGCGAGGGTGCGAGCGGCGCGCTGCAATGCAAGAAGTCAGCGCTCGGCTTCGGGTCTAGAACAGGCGGATAACTGCGTGGTGAGGTCTTGTTGCGGTGCCGTAGTCTCTACCCGGCTTGTCTCAGCTGGGCGAGGAGCTGCTCGCGCAGCGCGACCAGGCGGGCGTCCTCGGGGCGGGCGATGAGCGCGGCGTCGACGACGCCGATCGCGGCCGGCACCGAGCCGTCGAGGGCGAAGGCGACCGCCAGGTCATAGTGGGCCTCCGGGCGCCGCGGGTCGAGCCGGAGCGCCTCGCTGAAGGCGCCGACGGCGCGACCCGGCTGCTCGGTGGCCAACAACGCCAGGCCCAGGGCGAGGAAGATCTCGGCCTCGCCGGGCAGCGCTTCACAGCTCTCGCGGGCGAAGTCGACCGCCTCGGCGGCGCGGCCCGCGGCGAGCAGCGCGTGGGCGTATCCGGCGCGCGCCTCCCCGTGGGCGGTCGCCACCGGCTCGATCCACCGGAGCGCGGTCGCCGCGTCTCCAGCGGCCAGCGCGAGGGCCGAGAGCCGGGTCCGCGGCGCCGGATCGTCGGGGAACTGCCCGACGACCGCCTCGAGGCGCCCGCGGCCGTCGTCGGTGGCGCCGTCGAGCAGCGCCGCCTCCGCGGCCAGGACCGCCCAGCGCGGGTCCCCGGAGGTCCGCCAGAGGATCTCGCTCGCCTGCAGGGCCACCGCGTTCGAGCCGAGCCGCAGCGCGGTGTGGATGAGCTCGGTCGTCTGTGCGAGGCAGCGCTCGCCCTCGGCGGTCCCGTAGAGCGCCGCGCACAGCTCCGCGCGCGCGACCGGGTCGCCGGGGCGGTTGGCCGCACGCTCGCGCAGGCCGTGGAGATCGCGGGTCAATTGAGCTGGCATTGGAAGACGTGGTCGGAGCAGACGCCGTCGATCGCGTCGTAGAAGCAGGCGTCGTCCGAGGCGTCGGGGCACGCCGCGCCGATGCAGCTGTTGAGGCCGAGCAGCGCCGCCTGGGCGGCCGGCGTCGCGGCCTCGTAGCACCCGTAGATGCAGCTGTCGTCGTTGTACGCGCAGAAGTCCATGCAGTCGACGATGCCGAAGCACGAGCCCGACCCGGCGCCGTTGAAGAAGCAGGCCGCCTGGGCCGGCGAGCAGTAGTCGGCGACGCAGAAGTCGTCGTCGCCGCACGCGCTCAGGCAGGTCAGGTAGTCGTCGAACTCCGCCCGTCCGGTGCCGTCTCCAGCGGTGTAGCAGGCCTCCTGGCAGGTGGCGGACTGCTCATCGGGCAGGCTGTAGCAGGTGTCGATGATGCAGTCGATGATGCCGCCGCAGGTCTCCGTGCCCTGCGGGTTGGTGCCGTTCTCGCGGCAGGTGCCGCCGGTGCAGCTCCAGCCCGGCTGGCACGTGCCGCAGGAGTTGCCGCAGTTGTCGAGTCCGCACAGGGCGCCGCCGCAGCTGCAGGTGCCGCCGCCGCTGCACTGACCGCCGCTGCAGGTCTGCCCGGGGTCGCAGGTGCCGCAGGGGTTGCCGCAGTTGTCGACGCCGCAGACCGCCGCGCCGCAGTTGCACGCCGGCTGGACCGCACACTGCCCGGACAGACAGGTCGACCCGGCGCTGCACGTCCCGCAGCTGTTGCCGCAGCCGTCGTCGCCGCAGACCTTGCCGCTGCAGCTGCAGCCGCTGCCGCCGACGCAGAAGCCGTCCTCACAGGGTTGGTTCACGGGGCAGCTGAAGAGATCCGTCCAGGTCCCGCCGATGCACTGCTGGGTCTTGGCGCCGTCACACCGCCGCGCGTTGCCGGTGCAGGTGTCGCCCACGCTGCTGTCGGCGGCGTCGGCGTCACCTCCGAGGGCGTCGACCGCCTGGCAGCCGGGCAGGGTGGGGTTGAGCGCGCAGCTGTTGGCCCCGCTGCTGCTGTCGCCGCAGGCGGCGAGCGCTAGCGAGAGGGCAAGCCCGAGGGCGGGCAGCGCGGTGGGCGGATGGCGCATGGCGTGTCTCCCAGGGGAGTCGATCGGCGGGCACGGAGAAGCTGGAAACGCTACCAAGCTTCACCCCGGACAACCAGGCCTTCGTGGCTGCGGCCCGCCCGGCGACGCCGGGTGTGGTGCACAATAGCAGTCGCGCCGATCAACAAATCGGCCCACCGAACCGGCGTTACGGACAATCTTGCAGCGCCGTGTGAACGCAGCTGCTGCTGGCCGCGCAGGCGTCGGTCGTGCAGGGATCGGCGTCGTCGCAGTCGGCGGCGTCGACGCAGCAGTCGAGGTCGCTCGTGACCTCGAGCGTGAGGTCGTCGATCCACACGCCGCCGCCGTCGTTGGCCTGGTCGTCGAAGGTGTCGAAGGTGAAGGTCAGGGTCACGTCGCGGCCCGCGAAGGCGTCGAGCACGTACGTCTGCTCGGTCCACACCGCCACCGACGAGCACAGCGGCGTCAGCTCGGTGTCGTCGACCGACACCTTCAGGACATCGAAGATGCAGCTCGCGTTCTCCGCGAGCGACAGCCGCGTCCACAAGCGCAGCGTCACCTGGCCCGGCGGCAGCGCCAGCGTGCGCGACGCGGTCGCGAGGGTGGCGCCGAAGTCGTAGCTGTGCGCCGGGAGGTTGCCGCAGTACAGGCTCGCTGCGCCGGCATGCGGGTCGAGGGCGTCCACCTGCCAGCTGACCTGCGCGTTGTTGGAGGCGAGGAGCCAGCCGTCGAGGGGGGCGCCCCCCTCGAAGTCGGAGACGGTCAGCGGGGCGTCCGGCGCGGGCCCCCAGGGCGCGCTGACGCAGGTCCCGGCGTCGCAGCGGTCCGCGGTGCAGCCGAAGCCGTCGTCGCAGTCGAGCGGGGTGTTCGCGCACAGCCCGCCGTCGCACAGGTCCACGGTGCACGGGTTGGCGTCGTCGCAGGCGGCGTCGTCGCCGACGTCACAGCACAGCGGGTTGGCCGCGCCAGGGGCGCACAGGCCGGCGTGGCAGACGTCGTCGACGGTGCACACGTCGCCGTCGTCGCAGGGCAGGACGTTGTCGACGGTCGTGCAGCCGGCGGCCGTGTCGCAGTAGTCGTCGGTGCAGGGGTTGCCGTCGTCGCAGGCGATCGTCGGTCCGGTGCACGTCCCTTCGACGCAGCTGTCGGGGGCGGTGCATGCGTTGGAGTCGTCGCAGGGGCCGCTCAGGATCTCGATCTGACAGCCGGTGAGCGGATCGCAGGTCCCCGACACGCAGACGTTGTCGGGATCGCCGCACACGACGGCCGGTCCGGGTTCGCACACGCCGCTCGCGCAGGCGTCGCCCTTGGTGCACGCGTCGCCGTCGTCGCACGGGCCGGTCCGAGGGGCGTGCTGGCACCCGGCGAGGGGGTCGCAGCTGTCCTCGGTGCACTGCTTCTGGTCGTCGCAGTCGAGCTCGACGCCGACGCACGCGCCTTGAAAGCAGCGATCGTCGCTGGTGCAGCCGCTGCCGTCGTCGCACGGCGTCTGGTTGAAGGTGTGGACGCAGCCGCTGTCGGGGTCACAGCCGTCGCTCGTGCAGGGGTTGTCGTCATTGCACCCGCCGTCGCCCAGGCAGACCCCGCTCGCGCAGGTCTCGCCGGTGCTGCACGGGTCGCCGTCGTCGCAGCCGATCCCGTCGGCGAGATCGCTGACGACGCACCGCTCGTCGACGCACTCCACGATCTTGCAGGCCGGCAGCGCGCCGCCGACCTCGCAGTCGAGGGCGTCGACGCACGCGCCCTGCGCTATGACGTGGGTGTCGGGGTCGCTGGTGTCCGCGTCCGCGTCGCCATCCACGCCGGTGTCGTTCGGGGGCGACGGGGTCGTCGGACACCCCGCGACGCAGCACGTCAGGGCGGCGAGGGTGAGCGCACGGCGCAGGCGCGCGGCGCGGCCGACATGGGGGAGGGAGGCGGATCGTCGCATGGCGCGGAGACTACCCACGGGCTCGGCCCGAGGCAACACGCGCCGGCGGCGGCCCGCCACGTCGGTGGCCGAGCTGCGGCCGCGTCGAGGGGCGCTCAGCGCAGCGCGCCGAGCACCGTCAGCGCGACGCCCCCCACCGCCAGCGCGATGGCGATGATCTTCATGATCCGCGACGATCTCTTGGAGGCGCGGACCAGCTCCTCCTCGGTCTTGCCCGAGACCAGAAACGGGCGCTTCTTCTGATCGTCGGTCGGCTCACGCAGGACGAGCCCCTCGTCGTCGGTGTCCGCGACCTCGCCGAGGGCATAGAGGGGGCCGTTGACGGGCAGGATCCGCTCGATGAACTTGTAGCCGATGGTCCGACTCGTCGCGCCGCCCACGAAGCCGCCGCTCGACACCGACACCCGGAAGCCGCCGTGGCTGAGGACCAAGTTCCCCCCCGACATCTGCTCGATGGCGTTCGGCTGCTCGAAGCGGTCGATCACCTTGACCAGCTCGACCGCCTTGGCGGTGGGCTTGACGCGGATGCGGCCGCTGTCGTCCTGGAGGTAGAACGGCGCCTCGCGCCGGTTCGAGCTGACCGTCTCGGTGTGCTTGCGCCACTCCGTCCGCACGTTGCCCTGGGCGTCGCGGCGCTCCTCGCGGCGCTCGACCATGCGCTGGACCGTCGTCTCGCACATCGCAGCCGGCGTGGCGCTCAGCTCGCCGTGAATGGGCTCGTCGCACGCCACCCGCCCCTTGAGCTCGACGTAGTCGCGCCAGCCGGTGCTCATCCCGGGGGGCATGTCCTGCTTGATCTCGGCGAGCAGCGCCAGGAGATCCCCCACCTTGGAGGTCTCCGTCGCCTGCATGTAGTGCATCTTCGTGGCGGCGCGGGTCGACAGGAAGAAGAGCACCGCGCCGATGACGAGGAGGATGAGTCCGATCCAGAGCATGGCGCCTCCCACGTGGATTGGACGGCGGTCCTGCGCGCGCCGGCGGCGGTCCCCCGTCGGGGCGAGGATACCGCGAAGCGCTGGCGACGCAACCAGCCCCTCGCGCGGGTCACGGGTACGGAGGCGGGACGTCGCGCCGTCGCCGGGAGAGGCCCCGATCCGGCCGCTAGACCCACCCGCCCTGACACCGGTGTCATAGCTGTGCGCTCAGAGGTTACGAGGTCACCCCATCCATGGCCGCCCATTGCGCCCCGGGCCTGGCGGGTGTTCCTTTTATAAACATGTGGTTGCGAGGGTATCCGGGGCGACGCGCGACGCGCCCCGGGGAGGTGGATCCCATATTGCATTGCACAGGGCTGCACCGTCGGCTCGTGGGGAGACCCCGCAGCCACGCGTTCCTGCTGCAATGGAGAGGCTATGGCGATCCAGCTCGAGGTCACGACGAATCCGGTCCAGCCGGAGGCCAAGCCCAGAAAGCGCGCATCCTCGAGCAAGCGCGACGCACGCGGCGCCGACCGGGTGTCCGGTGAGGAGCTCAACCCGATCCTCGTTTACCTGCAGCGAATCGGGGACGTGCGCCTCCTCAACCGCCTCGGCGAGCAGCGTATCGCCCGGCAGATCGAGGAGGGGACGACCGAGGTCTTCGACGTCCTGCTGTCGATGCCCTACGGGCGCCGCGAGCTCCTCGGAGCGTCGGAGCGGCTGCTCGAGGACGTGACCTACCGTTGCCAGGTGATGGACACCGACGACGTCTACGAGTTCGAGGACACGAGCGCCATGAAGGAGCTCGAGAAGTTCCATCAGCAGCTTGGCGCGGCGCGCGCGACGTGGGAGCAGGCCACCGCCGGCAAGCGCGACCCAGAGGGGCTCGACGACACCGAGGCCGAGCAGTTCCGCGTCGCGCAGCGGAGCCTCTTTCGCCTCTTCAAGGAGTTCGGCTTCGGCTACCGCGTCTTCATCAAGGCGCTCGCCAACGTGCGCCGCTCGGCGCAGGACCTCAAGCGGGCGAACCGCCAGCTCGCGCGCCTCGCCTCCACGGCGGGGGACTCCGCCGCCGCCCTCGCCGCGGCCGCTCGCGCCGGCGACGCGACCCCGGCGCTGACGACGAGCGGGCGTCGCCGCCTCGAGGCCATCGTCGAGCAGATCGACGCCATCGAGCGCGAGATGGGCGTCTCGGGCGAGGCGCTGCAGGCCTGCGTCAAGCGGGTCGAGGAGGGGCACGCGCGCGCCGAGCAGGGGCGCGCGGTGATGATCCTCGCGAACCTCCGCCTGGTCGTCTCCATCGCGAAGCGCTACATGAACCGCTCGCTGCCACTGCTCGACCTCATTCAGGAGGGCAACATCGGCCTCATGAAGGCGGTCGAGAAGTTCGAGTACCGTCGCGGCCACAAGTTCTCGACCTACGCGACGTGGTGGATCCGCCAGAGCATCACCCGCGCCATCGCCGACCAGAGCCGCACCATCCGCATCCCGATCCACCTCGTGGAGATGCTCAACCGCATCGCCCGCGCTCGCATCGGGCTCGAGCAGCGCCTCGGCCGCGAGCCGAGCCACGGCGAGCTCGCGGTGGAGCTCGACGTCCCCGAGGAGATCGTCACGCGGACCTTGAAGCTCGCGCGCACGCCGGTCAGCCTCGAGACGCCGGTCGGCGAGGACGACAGCCACCTCGGCGACTTCATCGCGGACGAGGACGCGCAGTGCCCCGAGGAGGCCGCCGAGCGCCAGAGCCTGCGTGAGGCGACCCGCCGCATGCTCGACGGCCTCAGCCAGCGCGAGGCGCGCATCCTGCGCAAGCGCTTCGGCATCTGCGAGCGCCGCAACTTCACCCTCGAGGAGGTCGGTCGCGACTTCCAGCTGACCCGCGAGCGCATCCGGCAGATCGAGGCCAAGGCCCTCGCCAAGCTGCGTGGCCCCAAGGCGAGCGACACCGTCATCGAGTCCTGGGTCGGTCGCGGGTAGCCCCCGGCGACGCTTGCTGCGACGCAGAAAAGAAAGGCCCGAAGGCGTTGAACCTTCGGGCCTTTTCTTGTTGTGCTGCGCAGCGTGCTACATGATCTTCCCGACCTGGACCAAGGCCGGTCGGATCTCGTGGTCGCCGAGGCGGAAGCCCGCCCGCATCGTCATCACGACGTGGTCGGCCTGCGCGGGATCCCGCACGGGCACGACGCCAAGCGCCTGCATGGTGCTCGGGTCGAAGGGCTGGCCGATGGGATCGACCCGCTCGAGGCCGAGCTCGGTGAGCCGCTCGACGAACATGCGGTGGACGAGGCGCAGCCCCTCGAGCAGCGACTCGACCGATCCGCCGCGGCTCGTGGCCTCGATGGTCCGCTCGAGGTTCTCGTCGACGTCGAGCATCTTCTCGACCACCTTGCCCTTGGCGCTCAGGATCTCGCGGTCCTGGTCGCGCTGCAGCCGGCCCCGGATGGCCTCGAACTCCTGCTCGGCCTTCTTGTGCGCCCTGATGTACTCGATCAGCTTCTGGTCCTTCTCGGCGAGCTGGGCCTCGAGGAAGCGGATCCGCAGCTCGCGCGGATCCGGTGGCGGCCTGTGCGGCGGCGTCTGTGCGGCGGCTTCCTCGGCGGCGGTCTCCTCCGCCGCCGCGCCGTCGGCTCCGGCCTCGCCCTCGGCGGCGCCGGCCGCGTCCGTCTCGGCGGGGATCACCTCTACCTCGGGGGCGCTCTGGTCGTTCGGGCTCACGTTCGTTCAGCTCCTAGCCGCGACGCCACGCGCAGCAGCGCGCAGGCTCTCGTCTAGCTTGTTTGCGCTCGGTACCCAGGACGCCTCGATCAGCGCTCGCCTCGCGGTGTCGCGACTGGGGTCCTGGCGGATTTGATCCGGCCGCTCGGGCCGCGTCGTTCGAGGTGTCCCGCGAGCGGGCGGTCGGCCGGGGGCTGGACCCCCGGCCGACCTGCGCGCTAGTCCTCGTCCTCGTCGCTCTTCTTCAACGTCGCGATCATCACGCCCGTCGTGAGCAGCATCCCCGCCACGCTCCCGGCGTTCTGCAGCGCGGTCCGCGTCACCTTGGTCGGGTCGAGCACGCCCGCGGCGATGAGGTCCTCGAAGGTGTTCGTGCGGGCGTTGTACCCGAACGACCCCTTGCCCTCGCGCACCTTGCCCACGATGACCGACGCGTCCACCCCGGCGTTCGCCGCGATCTGGCGCAGGGGCTCCTCGATGGCCCGGCGCACGATCCTGACGCCCGCGTCGCGGTCGTCGTCGAACCGGACGCCGTCGAGGGCCGCGGCGGCGCGGATCAGCGCGACACCACCGCCGGCGACCACGCCCTCTTCGACCGCCGCGCGCGTCGCGTGAAGCGCGTCCTCGACGCGGGCCTTCTTCTCCTTCAGCTCGGTCTCGGTCGCGGCGCCGACCTTGATGACCGCGACGCCGCCCGCGAGCTTCGCGAGGCGCTCCTGGAGCTTCTCGCGATCGTAGTCGCTCGTGGTCGCCTCGATCTGGGTCTTGAGCTGCGCGACGCGCCCCTTGATGGCCGCCTCGGTGCCGGCGCCCTCGACGAGGGTCGTGTCGTCCTTGGTCAGCGTCACCTTGCGGCACTGGCCGAGGTGCTCGAGGGTCACGTTCTCGAGCTTCATCCCGACGTCTTCGGTGATCACCGTGCCGCCGGTCAGCGTCGCGATGTCCTCGAGCATGGCCTTGCGCCGGTCGCCGAAGCCCGGCGCCTTGGCGGCCGCGACCTTGAGCGTGCCGCGGATCTTGTTGACGACGAGCGCCGCGAGCGCCTCGCCCTCGACGTCCTCGGCGATGATCAGCAGCGGCCGCCCGCTCTGGGCGATCTTCTCGAGCACCGGCAGGATGTCGCGGAGGTTCGAGATCTTCTTCTCGTGGATGAGCAGGTAGGCGTCGCTCAGCTCCGTCCGCATGTTCTCCGCGTCGGTCACGAAGTACGGCGACAGGTAGCCGCGGTCGAACTGCATCCCCTCGACGAGGTCGAGGGTCGTGTCGATGCCCTTGCCCTCCTCGACGGTGATGACGCCCTCTTTGCCGACCTTCTCCATCGCGTCGGCCAGGATCACGCCGAAGGTGGTCTCGCCGTTGGCCGAGATGGTCGCGACCTTCTCGATGTCGCTGCGGCCCTCGGCCGGCTTGGAGAGGCCGACGAGGGCTGCGACGATCTTCTCGACCGCCGCGTCGATGCCCCGCTTGAGGCTCATCGGGTCGAGGCCGGCCACGACGAGCTTGGCGCCCTCCTCGAGGATCGCCTGAGCCAGCACGGTCGCGGTGGTCGTCCCGTCACCGGCCTTGTCGGAGGTCTGGGACGCCACGTCCTTGACCATCTGGGCGCCCATGTTCTCGAAGGGATCCTCGAGCTCGATCTCCTTGGCGACGGTGACGCCGTCCTTGGTGACGAGCGGGCTGCCGTAGCTCTTGGCGAGCACGACGTTGCGCCCCTTGGGGCCGAGGGTCACCTTGACGGTGTTGGCGAGCTTGTTCACGCCGGCGATGACGCGCTTCTGGGCGTCCTCGGCGAACTGGATGTCTTTGGCCATGGTGCTCAGCCCTCCACGACGCCGAGGACGTCGTCCTCGCGCAGGATCGTGTGCTCGACGCCGTCGATCTTGATCTCCGTGCCGGCGTACTTGCCGAACAGCACGGTGTCGCCGACCTTCACGTCGAGCGGGCGCAGCGTCCCGTCGTCCTTCAGCTTGCCGTTGCCAACGGCGAGCACGGCGCCGCGAAGCGGCTTCTCCTTGGCGGAGTCGGGGATGATGATGCCGCCGGCCGAGACCGACGCCTCCTCGACCCGCTTGACCAAGACACGGTCGTAGAGCGGCTTGAAGTTCATGACGGTTCCTCCGGTTCCCACTGGAAACGATAAGTGTTTGATTCTGCTTCGATTTCGGGACGCGTTAGCAGTCGCCGGCCTCGAGTGCCAGCAAGCTAATCACTGACCCTCACCCGGTCAATCGCTTTGCGCCATCGCGCGCTCGTCCCCGGGTGCAGCCGGGACGCCGTGGCGGTGATGACAGATCGCCAGGGTCGGGCTCGTTTCCCTTCGCTTGGCCCCGCGTCGCGTGGGGCCAGGCGTGCGCAGGCTGGGAAACACCGTCGTATCGGTCGCGCCACTGCGGTCTCCGCGGCCCTGCGGTCGACCTCGTCGTCCTGCGAGGACAGCTACGACCTCCGTGGCGCAACCTGCCGTTTCAGGTTAGGGTCGCGGGCCGGTGCCGCCCCGCGCGGTTCCCAGCCGCGATCACCTCGACCCGGAGCCGGTATGCCTCAGCGTGTGGAGTATGAGTCCCTGCCGGGGACACGCTTCGATCAGTACGTCTTCAAGCTGAGGTTGGTCCTCTCCTCGCTGCAGGCGGGAAACACCAAGTTCAAGGCGTTCCGCGACTTCCTCCGCAAGCAGAACCTCTGGGACAAGGAGCGCTCGGAGACGCTCTTCTCGCTCGTGGACGTCGGCTGGGACAAGAGCAACGTCAAGGTCGGGCGCGTCGCCAAGAAGCTCATGGCGGCGAGCTCCGACGCGGACTTCCAGAGCGTGCTCTTCGAACACCTGCGCGATCAGAACATCCTGCTCGTGAAGTACGTGCTCGAGGCGCTCGACGTCGAGTCCGGCGGCCGCCTGCACTCGGTGCACGAGCTGTATCGGATGATCACGAGCTACGTGTATCCCGGCGCGCGCATCACCCTGACGAACTTCCAGTCGTGGATGGACTGGCTCGCGGCCAGCGGCTACATCAAGCTCGTCGGCATCCGCTGGGCCCTGTCCGACAAGGGCATGAAGGTCGTCAACGAGCTCAAGGGGATGGACGTCGAGGAGATCCTCGAGGACATGGCCGACGAGGACGACGAGGAGGAGGACGACGACGACTCCGAGGCCGACGCCGAGGAGGACGACGACGAGGCGCCTGCGAGCAAGCGCGTGACGGACGCCGACCTCGACGACGAGGAGGACCTCTTCGCGGACCTCCCGCCCGAGGCCGAGCCGCCCTCGGAGGACGACATCGCCGCCGCGACCGACGCCTTCACGTCGACCTTCGACGACGTCCCGGGGACGAGCGCCGAGGTGCTGGCGCCGGCCGCGCCCGCGCGGCGCAGGGCGACGCTCGCGGCCGCGCCCGCTCGCTCCGGTAGCCCGGCGGCTCGGGTCGGCGCCCCCGTCGCGGCCGCCTCCGCGTCGCTGCAGATGCCGTTCGCCGCCCGGGAGTGGCCGGCGGTCGCCACCGTGAACCTCGACGACCCCGACACCGCCGCGCTCGCCGCGCGCATCACCGGGTGGTTCCAGGCGCTCTCCGGGTGGCCGGTCTACGACGCCCGCTCGCTCGGCGTCGAGGTCGACCCCGCCGCCTCGGAGCTCGCGCTGCTGGTCGAGCTCGGGACCCTCGCGACGCTCATCGAGGGGCTCCCCCCGCAGCCCGCGGTGTTCGCCTTCGTGCGACGCCTGCGCCAGACGACGTTCTTCGCGTCGCTCGGCTACGGCGAGGGGCTCGAGGAGTGCCTCGACGCCCTCGAGCGGACCGGCGACGAGCCGTGGGGCAGGGCGCTCTTCGAGCGCGTCGTCCACTCCCGCTTCATCGCCCGGCGCGCCTCGATGAGGCTCGACCTGATGCCGTCGCTGCGCGGCGCGACCTCCGGCGCGGACCTCATCGCGCTCCTGCGCGAGCACCTCCTCGGCACCCACTGGGTCGAGGCGCCGTTCTGGGTGGCGCGGGAGTTGGTGCGCCTGGGTGTCCTCGACACGGCCGCGGCCAAGAGCGTCGCCTGCGTGCCGTCGCGGCGCCTGCTCGCCAACGCCGCGCGCATTGGGCTCGTGCCGCGCCCGGAGATCCAGGACTTCGAGACCCTCCTCGCGCTCGTCGAGCAGGTCGCCGCGCTGTTCGGCGCCGAAGCCGGCTACGGTCGCGCCCTCGAGCAGCTCGACTTCGCTCTCGGCCTGAAGGTGTAGGGCGCCCTTCGCGTTGCAAGGCTGTGATCGAGAACGCCCTGCAATTCACTGAATTGCGGGGCGTTCTCTGCTTGGTGCGATGCGGTGTGCGTTCGCGCCCTACCAGCCGGCGTTGAGGGCGTAGGCGCCGGCCTTGGTGTCGAGGCTGAGCCACGAGAACTCGCCGCCCGAGCACGAGCCGCTGTTCATGAAGATGCGGTCGCCGTGGTGGCTGACGACGCCGTTGTGGGTGTGCCCGGTGACGACGATGTCGGCGCCCGACTGGGCGGCCATCTGCAGCGACGCGAGCTGGAAGCGGTCCTTCTCGGGGGCCGCCTTCGACTCGCCCCGGATGAGCTCCTCGATGCGCTCGACGATGGCCTTGAGCGGGCGCAGCCCCATCCGCATGACCCACGCGCCGGCCCACGCCACGAACTCTGAGAACCAGCGGGCGTGTTTCACGATCCAGTCGAGCTGGTGGCCGTGGGTGAACAGGATGCGGGTCCCGTCCGCCTCGAGGTGGAGCGCCTCCGGCGCGCGCAGGACGTTGCCCGATACGATGTCGTGGTTGCCGTGGAGGTAACGGTAGGCGGGCCGCTCGAAGCGCGCCGCGATCTCTCTGTGGGCCTCGCGCGCCATCGCGAGCTCCCGCACCTGCTGCCGTGGGCTCTTGCAGTACAGCGTCTCCCAGACGTCGCCCGCGAGGACCACGCGCTCGAAGTTCCCCTCGAGGAAGTTCAGGAAGCGGAGGAATTCGCCGTCGTCGTGGCCGAACTCGTCCAAGTTCCCGCCGCTCCCGAGGTGCAAGTCGCTGATTACGGCAATCTTCACGTTGGTATCTTCCCTCTGTCTCGTCGCTGGGTGCGAAATCTCTTACGCACCCAACTTACGGTTGCTCGCCGGTCGTTTCAACCCCGTCGCCTGGGGCCATCCGCTCAACAAGCGAGGTTGCGTAAGCGATTCCATAGACTTCACGGGAGGTTCCCCGGGGCGCCCGGGGTGCGAAAAAACTTGCGCACCGCGCGGGATAGATCCGATCGGGATCAAGAATCAGCGATCGTCGCGGCTGCACCGAAGACGCTTGACCCGCCGGTCTGATGCCCGGACGATGCGCGCGTGACGACCAACACCGGGACACGCCTACAGAAACGCCTCGCCGAGCTCGGCGTCGCCTCCCGTCGTGAGGGCGAGCGCCTCATCACGGCGGGGCGCGTCCGGGTCAACGGGGCCGTGGTGACCGAGCTCGGCACGCGGGTCGCGCCCAGCGATCGCATCGCGGTCGACGGTCGCGAGCTCGCCGCCGCAGCGCCGCTCACGGTGGTGCTGAACAAGCCGCGTGGCGTGCTCTGCGCTCGCACCGACCCCGAGGGGCGCCCCACGATCTATGGGCTCTTGCCCCCGGACTTCCCCCACCTCGGGCACGTCGGTCGCCTCGACTACAACACCGAGGGCGTGATCCTCCTCACCAACGAGCCCGGGCTCGCCGACGCGCTGCTGCGGCCCGAGAACGTCGTGCCGCGCACCTACGAGGCCAAGCTCCGCAGCCGCATCAGCGACGAGGATCTCGCGCGGGTGGCGGCGGGCGTCCCGCTCGACGGGCGGCCGACCCACCGGGTGGTGCTCGAGCGCATCCTCGATCGCAACACGACCGCGGACTGGATTCGGCTGACGCTGACCGAAGGTCGCAACCGCCACGTCCACCGCATCTTCGAGGCGGTCGGCCAGCACGTCGCGCGCCTGCGCCGCATCGCGTTCGCCGGCATCACCGTCAAGGGGCTGGAGTTCGGCAAGTGGCGCCGCGTGTCGCCGACCGAGGTGGCGCGCCTGCGCCGAATCGGCCGGGGCTGAGGGCGAGGCCACAGCCCCGTTGGTCGGCCTGCCACGCGGACGACGGGCCTACGGCTTCGCCGTCTTCTCAGTGGCGGCCTTCTTGCGAAGCAGCTCCTCCTCGTCCACGCCGTCGTCGAGGAGGAAGCCGTCGAGGTCCGGCTCGAGGGTCGGGGCCACCTTGCCCACCTCGCGCCCGCCGCGGAGCTCGTCGATCTTGTCGGCGAGGGGCCGGTACTCGATGACCATGAGGTCGAAGCCGTAGAGGAGGCGTCGGTTCCACAGCCTGAGGCGCAGCTTGTCGTCGCTCCACATCGCCTTGACGGCGGTCGGAGGGCCGCCGCCGTCCCGCGCGGTCTCGACGAGGTCGGGCTTCTTCAGGCGCGAGGCCTGCTCGGCGATGCGGTCGGGGAAGGGGTTGGGGGTCGGGAGCATGCGCGCGTACTTCCACATGCGGCCGTTGATGAAGAAGAAGAAGTGGTCACCGTCGGGGTCCTTCAGGACCAACATCGCCTCGTCGGTGCCAGCCATGAACTCGCCGGCGACGGCGCTCACCTCGTAGCCCGTCCGGCGGCCGTCGAACGCGATGAGCCGGGACCGGAACTCGAAGACCTCGCGGTCGAGTTGCGCTCGCCGCTTGGCGCGGTCATTATCGTCTATCGCAGCCTTGATGCGCGGGGCGTAGAGCCGCTCCAGGCGCTCCCTGACCCAGCTCGACACGGTGTCGACGTCCCGCCCGAAGGGCAGGTCGACGAGGCTCGAGTCGACGCGACGCAGCTCGAGCGCTGCGTGGGCAGGCGAGGGAGCGACGGCCGCCAACGGGATGAAGACGAACAGCGAGGCGAGTATGAGAGCGCGCATGGGGGGAACCGGTCCGGAGGACGGGCGAGCGCCCCGCGCTTTGCGCGGCTCGGCGCTCGCTGTGGGGAGCATAGATGAAGTGAAGCTTCGGCGCCAGCGCCGACGTCGTCATCCCAACCCCAGACAATCGCAGCGAATTCCAGTCGCCGTGGGGGCCGCCTGATGCGAACGCTTCCGACCGCCGTGAAGCCCAGGTCCGACACCTTCCGCGCCAACCGCGTCGCGATGGAGGAGGCCCTCGCCAAGCTCGGGGCCGCGCTCGCGGCCGCGCGGGACGGGGGCGGCGAGAAGTACACCACGCGACACGTCGCGCGGGGCAAGCTGCTGCCGCGAGAGCGCGTCGAGCTGCTCCTCGACCGCGACGGCTACTTCCTCGAGCTGCTGCCGCTCGCCGGTCACGGCATCCGCGGTGTGGGCAGCGGCGCAGGCGTCATCGGCGGGATCGGCCTCGTCTCGGGGGTCGAGTGCCTCATCACCGCCAACGAGGCGACGCTCAAGGGCGGCGCCGTGAACGAGTGGGCGCTCAAGAAGAGCCTCCGCCTCGCGGACATCGCCGAGAAGAACGGGCTCCCGTCCATCGCGCTTACCGAGTCGGCCGGCGCCGACCTGCCAAACCAGGCGCAGATCTTCGTCCCGGGCGGCCAGACCTTTCGCGACCTGACGCGCCGCAGCCGCCTCGGCCTGCCGAGCATCTGCTGCGTCTTCGGCAACGCGACCGCAGGGGGCGCCTATATCCCGGGGATGAGCGACTACACGATCATGGTCGATGGGGGCGCCAAGGTGTTTCTGGCGGGGCCGCCGCTGGTGAAGATGGCGACCGGCGAAGAGACCGACGACGAGTCCCTCGGCGGCGCCGCGATGCACGCCCGAGTCTCCGGCGTCGCAGACTACCTCGCGCGCGACGAGGTCGAGGCCATCCGCCTCGCGCGGCAGATCGTCGCGCACCTGCACTGGAGGAAGCCCGGCGGGCCGGATCTGGCCACGATCGAGCCGCCCCACCACGACCCCGACGAGCTCCTCGGGCTGGTCCCGACGGACCTCAAGGTCCCCTTCGACCAGCGGGAGGTCATCGCGCGGGTCGTCGACGGCTCGCGCTTCGCCGAGTTCAAGCGCGAGTACGGGCCGACCCTGGTCTGCGGTTGGGCGCACATCCACGGCTACCTCGTCGGCGTGCTCGCCAACAACGGCATCCTCTTCAGCGAGTCCGCCAACAAGGGTGCCCAGTTCATCCAGCTCTGCAACCAGCAGGGGACGCCCATCGTGTTCCTGCAGAACATCACCGGCTTCATGGTGGGCCGGCAGTACGAGGAGGGCGGTATCATCAAGAACGGCGCTAAGCTCATCAACGCCGTCTCGAACAGCGCCGTCCCGCTCTTCACGGTCATGACCGGCGCCTCCTATGGGGCCGGCAACTACGGCATGGCCGGGCGCGCCTTCGACCCGCGCTTCCTGTTCACGTGGCCGAACCACCGCATCGCGGTGATGGGCGGCCCGCAGCTCGCGGGCGTGCTCGACATCATCAAGCGCGACTCCGCCGCGCGCCGCGGCGAAGAGGTCGACGAGAAGGGCCTCGCCCTCGCCAAGGGGATGATCACCGCCCAGATCGACCGCGAGAGCGAGGCGATGTTCGCCACCGCGCGCACCTGGGACGACGGCATCATCGATCCGCGCGACACCCGGTCGGTGCTGGGGATCGCGCTCTCGGCTGCGCACAACACGCCGGTCACGCCGTCGAACGCCTGGGGCGTCTTCCGCCATTGAGGACTCTGCAATGACCTCAGCCTTTGACACGGTCCTCGTCGCCAACCGCGGCGAGATCGCCCGCCGCGTGCTGCGGACCTGCCGCGAGATGGGTATGCGCACCGTCGCCGTCTACTCCGAGGCCGACCGCGCGGCGCCGTTCGTCGCGGACGCGGACGAGGCGGTCTTGATCGGGCCGGCCCCGAGCGTCGAGAGCTACCTCTCGATCCCGCGCATCATCGAGGCGGCAGAGCGCACCGGCGCCGGGGCCATCCACCCCGGCTACGGGTTTCTGGCTGAGAACGCCGACTTCGCGGAGGCGTGCGCCGCCGCCGGGATCGTCTTCGTCGGCCCGACCCCGGAGGCCATCCGGGCGATGGGCTCGAAGATCGCGTCCAAGGCCCTCATGACGGCCCACGGGGTCCCGGTCATCCCGGGGTTCGACGGCGGCGATCAGTCCGACGCAGCCTTCGTCGCGGCGGCCCCGGAGGTCGGGTATCCGCTCCTGGTCAAGGCCTCGGCCGGGGGCGGCGGTAAGGGGATGCGCGTCGTCCACCGCGCCGACGACCTCGCAGCGGCGCTGGCGGCCGGTCGGCGCGAGGCGCTGGGCGCCTTCGGCGACGGCGCGCTGCTCCTCGAGCGCTACGTCGACAAGCCGCGTCACATCGAGGTCCAGATCGTCGGCGACGCCTATGGGGACGTCATCCACTGCTTCGAGCGCGAGTGCACCATCCAGCGCCGCCACCAGAAGATCCTCGAGGAGACCCCGTCGGTGGCCCTCGACGGCGCGCTCCGGAGCGCGATCTGCGACGCCGCCGTGCGCGCCGGTCGCGCCATCGGCTACCGCTCGGCCGGGACGGTCGAGTTCGTGATGGGCGGGGCCGGGGACTTCTACTTCCTCGAGGTCAACACCCGCCTCCAGGTCGAGCACCCCGTCACGGAGCTCGTCACCGGCCTGGACCTCGTCCGCCTGCAGCTCGAGGTCGCGCTCGGCCACCCGCTCCCGCTGGCGCAGGATGACGTCACGCGCACCGGACACGCGATCGAGGCGCGCCTCTACGCCGAGGACCCTGCGGCGGACTTCTTGCCCCAGACCGGGACGCTGAGCGACTGGCACCTGCCCGCGATGTCCGGCCTTCGCGTCGACAGCGGCGTCGCGCCGGGCAGCGCCGTCTCGATTCACTACGATCCCCTCCTGGCCAAGGTGATCACCTGGGGGGCGACCCGCGACGAGGCTACGCGCAGGCTCGCCCGCGCGCTGTCTGTGGCCTCGATCCAGGGCGTGCGCACCAACCGTGCGTTCCTCGTCGACGTCCTGCGTCACCCGGTCTGGGCCTCGGGAGAGCTCACGACCCACTTCATCGCCGACCACCTCGGCGACTGGACCGCCCCCGCTGCGCCCGACGAGGTCGTCGCGGCGGCGACCGTCGCGGCGACCTTGGTCGACGTGGAGGCGCGCTCTGTCGGGCGCGCCGTGCTGCCGGGTCTGCCGCTCGGCTTTCGCAACAACCCGTTGCGCGACCCGAGCCTGGCCTGGCGCGTGCCCGGGGGCGAGGCGCCCCATGTGGTCGCCTACCGTGCGCTGGGTCCCGGCCGCTATCGGGTGACGTTCGCCGATCGGGCCGAGGACGCGTGGATCATCTCGCGCGAGGGTGTCGAGCTCCGCTTCGAGCTCGGTGGTCGCCTGCGCACGGCGCGCGTCGTCCCGAGCGAGCACGGCGTCGACGTGCACGTCGCGGGGTTCTCGCTCTCGCTCGGTCGCGTCCCCCGGTTCCCGGACGCCGAACACGAGGGAGAGCAGGGGGGCTGTCGCGCGCCGATGACCGGCAAGGTGCTCGACGTCCTGGTCGCGGTCGGCGACCGTGTCGACGCGGGCCAGCCCCTCGTCGTGCTCGAGGCCATGAAGATGGAGCACACCCTCGAGGCCCCCTACGACGCGGAGGTCATCGCGGTCTACGCGGAGCCCGGCGAGATCGTCGCGGCGGACACCGAGCTGGTGGTCCTCAGCGACCCCGCCTGAGCCGTCATTGGAGCCCGCGCGCCCCCCCCCCGACAGGAGGGGCGGCCCCGTGCTCTGCGCGTTGTCACGCGGCGGGGGCGAACGACCCCGGGGACGGGGAGCACGGACCCCGATTGTGGGCGCTTCCCCCTCATAGTCTCTCGGGGAGTCACTCCTAAGTGTCGGTAATCAAAGGTGTGGCATGGCGCTTGACTAGGCCGTCCCCCACCCAGTGAGAGGGTGGGGGACGGTTTGTGGTGTGAACGTGGTTCGCGCTCGGGCGCGGCGGCGTCGTTCTCGAACGCCGCCGCCGTGCAATTAGCGCGTGCCAGCCTTGATGCGCGCGATCGTCTTGGCGTCGAGCGTCGTGAGGCCGCCAGCGCGGATGACCAGCGTGAGCGAGCCGACCTTGATCGTCACCAGCTCACCGAGGCCGAGGGCCGCCTTGAGCGCGGGCAGCTCGGCCGCGAGCTTGGTCCAGGCCGCCGAGTACGGCGCGATGGCGATGTCCTCGGTGCCGCTCGCGTCGTTGTCCACCCAGCCGCGCCCGGCGCGGAAGCTGAAGACCCGCCCGCTGGCGCGCCGCACGGCGCTGACCTCGGACTCGCTGCGCTCCTTGTCCTTGAGGCGTCGCACGGTCTTGGCGGCGTCGACCGCTCCCGCACCGGACTCCGCCTTGTAGGCGTCCTTCTTCGGCGCCGTCGCCGTGCGCACGGCGGCGCCGTCCGCCTCGTCGTCGTCATAGGAGAAGCCGCCCGCGGGTGCGCGGGACTCCTCCGGCATCGGGCGGCGCGGCACGACCGTCGGGCGCGGGACAAGGCCCGGCGGCCTCGGGCCGATCGGGCGGGGGACGGTCAGAGCGCTCTCGTCGACCACGAGATAGCTCGTGTAGGGCGTCACGATGCCGTACTTCTTGGCGAGCTGGACGACCTCGTCCTTGAGCGCCTGGGTCTCGCCGTTGAGGCGGATCTGGTCGAGGAGGAAGCCGACCTGGCGGTGGGCCCACAGGCTCGCGATGAAGGCGTTGTCGTCACGCTTGGCCGGGAACGTCTCCTCGAAGTCGAAGCGCCGCTCGCTGCCGGTCATCTTGCCGGTGAGGCGGATGAGCGCGTCGCCGTCGCCACGGTAGCGGCCGATGATCAGGAGCTGCCCGCCCCGGAAGATGTCCGAGAGCTTGCTCGGGAGGACCGCGTAGGTCTTGACCTTGCTGATGTCGAGCTGGATGTCGGTCAGGACCGGGAACGCGATCTGGTTGTAGAGGGCGGCGATCTGCGTGTCCATGTCCTCGCCCGGCTTGACGTAGGCGCTGGTGCCGCCGTTGCCGTCGGCCAGGGCGTCGAGGAGGTGGGTGTTGATGTCGTCGCCGATGCCGAGCGCGAAGACGCGGGCCCTGTTGCCGTTGGCCTTGGCGGCGCGCTCGAGGATGGCCTTGGGCTCGGTCTCGCCCACGGTCGGGCGTCCGTCGGTGAGGAAGAGGACGAGGTGGGTGTCCTGGCCCACCTTCGCGGTGAGCGCGGCCGTCAGCGCGTCGTCGATCGCGGTGCCGCCCGCCGCCTCGAAGCCGTCGACGAAGCGCTTGGCCGCCTCGACGTTGGCCTTGCTCGCGGCGACGAGCCCCTTCTCGAAGCCCTCGACGTCGCTCGAGAAGCGGACGACGTTGAAGCGGTCGTCGTCGCCGAGGTGGTCGAGGCACCACGTCAGCGCCTTCTTCGCCTGCTCGAGCTTGACGCCGGTCATCGACCCCGAGGTGTCGAGGACGAAGGTGATGGCCTTGCCCTGGATCTCGTCGGTGTCGAAGACCGCCTTCGGCGCGGCCATCATGAGGAAGTAGCCAGGCTCGCCGTCCGGCCGGTAGGTGATGAGGTTCAGCCCGACGTCCTTCTTCGAGACGCCGAAGTACATCGTGAAGTCTTGGTCGAGGACGACCTTGTCCCCCTCGAAGCCGATGACCGCCTCGTTCTCGTTGGGGCGGGCGACGGAGATCCGGTGGCTCGGCGAGTAGACGGTCTTGATCGGGACGTGGCTCGAGATCCGGGCGGTGAGGGTCAGGTCCTCGAGGGTCTGCGCGGTGCCCTGCGTGGTCTTGAGCGGGTAGGAGAGCTTGTAGGTCCCGTCGAGGAACGGCAGCACCTGGGTGTACTGGATGGTGATCTTCTGCTCGCCGTTCGCCGGGATCGGGAAGATGCGCGCCTGAAAGAGGTTCTTGCCGATCCAGTCGATGATGCCGGGGTCGCGCATCCGCCGCACGATGTCGTCGTAGATCTGGTTGGCGCGCTCTTTCTCGAGCACCTCGCCCTTCTGCATCTTTCCGTTGATCATGAGCCGGAAGTCCATGACGACGGCGTCGTCCGGCACTGGGAAGATGTAGGTCGCTTCGAGGATCCGCGAGGTCGAGTTGACGTAGACCTGCTCGATGTTCGTGACGGCGGTGCCGTCGCGCACGTCGATGGTGACCCGGTGGTGCTTGAGCGCGAGCGGCGGGATCGAGCCGTCACGCGGCAAGAGCAGCCCGGCCGCGGACGCGCTGCTGGCGAGGGCGGCGACACCGAGGAGCGCGGCGGCGATGATCAGGAGGCGAGCGCGATGGGCCATGGTTCTTCCTCACGGGTGGGTGCCCCGGCGAAGGGCACGCGGCGATAGCCCTGGTACGCGAGCCCGCGAAAAAGGATCTGCGACGCGGCCACGCGCCGGCCACGCGCTCACCCGACGGCGACATCCCGGAGGGCCTCAGTCGTCGAGCGGCGTCTCGTCGCTGCGCGCCGTCGTGGCGCTGGGCGTCGGCTCTGGCTCTGGCGCGGGGGGGCGGATGTCTTCCGGCTCGTCCGGCCACAACACGGCGGCCACGAGGCCCGACATCAGCCCGACGACCCCCACGGCGAGGCCAGCCTGGCGCACGCCGTCGCTCGCCGTGCCGTCGCCCGCCGGGTTCGCCCCGAGCCCGACGCCGACGGACACGCCGACCACCGCGAACACCGTGAACGCCTTAGCGATCGTGAGGTTGGTCTCGTAGTCGTCGAGCGCCTCTGTGTACCTCGCCGCCTCGATGGCGCCGACGTAGTCACCGCTCGGCGCCACGAAGGCCGGCACCAGGGGCACGATCCGCTCGTTGGGGGTCCCCGGCCCCGGGCGCAGCGCCAGCGGCGGCAGGAGACCGCGCGGGCGGTTCTTCATGCGCTCGACCGCGGACTGCTCGGCCTTCTCCTCGAGCGCCTTCCGCTCCTTCTCGAGCTGTTCACTGCGCTTGCGCTCCTCGTCGAGCTTGGCCTGCAGCGACGCCCGCTCTCGCTCGCTCACGATGTCGCTCATGAACACGATGATCTCATCGCGGTACTTCGCGACCTGGGGCATGTCCTTGATCTTGTCGAACTCGGCCAGCGCGTCGTCGTAGCGCTGCAGCGCGCGCAGCGACTTGGCTCGGAAGTACCGGATCTTCGGGTGGTCGATCTCCGCGAGCGCCGCGTCGAAGAGCGCCACCGCGCGGGCGTGCTCGCCTCCCTTCTGCAGCTCGATCCCGCGGTCGGTGAGCTGCCGCGCCAGGACCGCGTCGCCGGCCTGCGCCCCACCGTGCACGCTCAGCGTCAGGCCGAGGGCCAAGATGACGCCGGCGATCCGCAGCGCGCGCCGCCAGGCACGCGCACTCAGGGGTGCAGGGACGCCCATCACAGGTCCTTGAACGGGTCTTCGTCCTTCTTGGTTCCCGGTCCGGTGGCGGCGTTGCCCCGGCGGGGCTTGAGCTGCTCGTTTACGACGATGACCTTGCCCGCGAGCTCCGGCCCGATCGCCAACGTCACCGTCTGGTCCTGGAACTTCTTCAACGCCAAGACGAGCTCGAGCTTGCGGCTCTGGTCGGTCTCGAACTTCAGATTCACCGGCGTCTCACCGAGCGCCGTGTCCCCGAGCATCACGGTCGCCCCCGACGGCGTCGTGGTGACCATCAGATTGACCATGTGGACGCGCGCGGTGGCGCTGTCGTCGGGCGACGTCACGCCTGTCGGGTCCGTCGCGGCCGCGCCGGCCAACCCCGCCGCGGTGTCCGCACCACCGCCGGCGGTGTCGTGCCCCGCCCCGGCGGCCGCCATATTCTCGGCCGCGCCGCCCGCGTCTCCGCGCGCGCCCGGGACCGGCAGGGCCTCCGCCGGGGTCGCCCCCGCCAGCTGCCTCGCGGCCTCGTCCCGTGTCGCCCCGGCAGAGGTGTTCGGTGCCAACGCGCGATCGGCCGGGTCCCGCGGTCGCGCCGCGACCGCCTCGGCCGCGCCCGGGGGAGCGACCTGCGCCACGCGATCGACGGCCGTCTGGTCCGGCCGCGCCGGCAGCTCGCTGCGCTGCAACAAGAGCAGCACCGTCATGATCGCGACGGCCGCCAGAGCCCCGATCGGGGCCCACAGGACCCGCTGGGGCGGGATGAAAGGGACGGCCAGCCGCGGCTCGGTCGTCTGATGCTGCGGTTGGTCCTCGTGGAGTGGCAGCGGCTCCATCTCCATGATCTGCGTGCCGAGCTCGCGGGGATCGATCGGATCCTCCGCCTCGGTCCAGCGGCGGATCGGCCGATCTTCGCAGTCCTTCAGCGCCTGCACGACGTCTTTGGCCGACGCTGGCCGGTCCTTGGGGTCCTTCGAGAGGCACTGCATCACGAGGTCGGCGAACTCCGCCGGGACGCTGACGCCGACCATCCGGTCGAGCGGCATGGGCCGCGTGAGCCGGTGGGCGACCACGATGTCGTGCGCGTCACCCGAGAAGGGCCGGCGGCCGGCCGCCATCTCGTAGAGGATGACGCCGAGGGAGTAGATGTCGCTCCGCGGGTCGACCTCGAGGCCCAGCCGCTCGCGGTCGCTCCGCATGTAGGTCTGCTCGGGGCTCATGTACGGCGGCGTCCCGAGCACCATGCGAGCCCCGGTGAGCTCGACGTCAGCCGTCTCCTCGTCCTGCGCCTTGAGCGCCGCGATCCCGAAGTCGAGGACCTTCACCAGTTCGTCGAGGCTCGAGCGCTCGACCAGCATGATGTTCTGCGGCTTGAGGTCGCGGTGGACGATCCCCGCGCCGTGGATCGCGTGCAGCGCGCGCGTCAGCTGGTATCCGACCCGGTACACGAACGGCCAGGGGAGGGGCTCGCCGGTCAGGTAGTCCTTGAGCGGGGTGCCCCGGACCAGCTCCATGACGTAGTAGAGCCCGAGGTTCGGATCCTCTCCGATGTCGAACACGGACACCACGTTCTCGTGGGATACGCGACACGCGGCCTCGAGCTCGCGCTTGAAGCGAGCCCGTACGGTCGGGTTCTCGGCGTGTTGCGGATGCAGAATCTTGACCGCGACGCGTCGCGGCATCCTCTGATCTTCCGCTACGAACACCGACCCAAAGCTGCCCGTACTCAGCGGTGCGCTGAGCAGGCGGTATCGACCACCGAGAAACATCCTCGGCGACCTTAGCTCGAAACCGCGGGGCGGGCTAGCCCTGGGGCATATTGCGCCGCAGCATGGTCAGGGCTGGCGCGCCGGGGGGCGAAGCCGAGGTCGGCCCACGTCAAGGCGCCGTCCCGTTCAGGGGGCCGGACTGACGCACAAGATGTCGTACTCGAGGTCGACCTGATCGTTGAACTGCGGAAAGCAGCTCGAGCCGGCCTCGAAGACGACCGCCCCGGTCGCCCCGTTCTGGGTCCAGCCGTCGGTACACGGCTGGCCGTTCACGCTGACGATCAACGTGCCGGGGGCCACGGGCGCGGAGGGGTAGAAGCGGTCGGTCAGGCCGAACGTCCGCTCGCCCACGGCGAGGAACTCCTGGCCGAAGTCGTCGCCGCAGATGTTGGCGATGTGGCCGCCAAACGCCTCGGTCGCCTGGATGTAGCGGTAGCCCGGGGTCCCGAAGCCGCCGACGCAGCCGGCCTGGGTGACGACGATGCTGTGGACCACCACGCCGACGCCGGAGCTGGGCGCCTTGAGGTTGGCGAAGGCGTCGACGTAGAACGGCACCGGCCGCTCGCTCCCGTCCTCTTCGTCGCTGATGATGATGATGATGAGCTGGGCGTCGTCTCGCAGGAAGCCGAAGTTGCGGCCGCTGCAGAAGCCCTCGATGCAGGACAGCGCGACCCCGTCGCCGTCGTTGGTGGGGCACTGGCCGGGCAGGTTGACGCACGCGATGTCGGTGCGGACCGAGCGGTCGTAGAGCGCCAGATAGGCCCCCTCGAGCCCCTTCTCGATGTAGTGGCCGGTGGTGCCCACGACGAGGTTGTGGGCGAAGACCGCGGGGTCCGTCTCAGCCGTCGCGTAGCGCGGCACGCCCTTGAACTGCCCCTTGACCAGGACGGTGTCGGTGGTCGTGACCGCGAGGTGGATGTCCTGGCCCCACTGGCTCGCGATCTCGACGATCTGCGGGAGCTCCTCCTGCAGGCGCTGCTGGTCGTCGCCCATCGACCCGGAGTCGTCCACGACGAAGAGCACGTCCACCTTCGGCGGCGGGACCTGCTGGAAGGTGTCGACCACGTGGGTCGTGTCCGTGCCCGCGCCCGTGAGGTCCACCTCGGCGACCGGCAGGTTATCGGAGTCGTTGCTGACGCGGATGGTGCAGGCCTTCTCACCAGCGGTGTCCGGCGCGAGGCGCACGTCGACGAAGACCGAGCCAAAGCCCGGAACCGTCGCCGGTAGGGCGGGCGCCGTGATCGCGACGTCGTCGCCGCAGCTGGGGGCCTCAATGGCGGTGATCGTCGCCGCCATTGGGCCGGTGGCGGTCACGCGGATCCGGCGGATCTCGCTCTGGCAGTCCGTTCGGACCAAACCGAAGTTGAGCTGTGGCGGCGTGACGTCGATGAGCGGCACCGCGGTCTCGGCGCGGAGGTTGACCCCGCGCCCCCAGCCGCCCTCGGGAGCGACGTAGGTGAAGTGGCTCGAGTTGGGATCGCTCATGATGAGCGCGATGCGGCCGTAGAACGACTCGCGCCCGTACAGCGACGGCTGGGCCGGGGGCGCGTCGAACCGGATCCCGAAGTCGAGGACGCCGCCCGGAGGCAGGATCTCGCCCGGCGGTGGCTCGCTGGCCACGGAGAACGGGTTGAAGGCGATCTGGTCGTCGCACTCGAAGTAGATGGCCGCACCCTGACCGGCCTGCAGGCACCCGACGAGGTCGTACTCCTGGTACTCGCAGTTGCCGGAGCCGAAGTTCACGACCTTCATGGTGCCCGTGCCCTGCTGCCCGGGTCGGTAGGCGCCGAGGGCGAGGAGATCGGGGACGAAGGCCGCCTCGCAGGTCGGGCGCTGGGCGCGACGCGCGACCACGTTGAGGGGATACTCGGGCACGACAGGGTCGGTCGTGTTGATGAAGAACCGCGCATATTCGCTGCCTTCGGCCCCGCCGCGGTTCTCGAAGGTGAGGTCGAGCTCGATCGCCTCGCCGGGGTTCAGGGTGTGGGGCAGCAGCGCCCCGCCGGGGAAGGCGAACTCCTCGGTCGTCGGCTCGACGAGCCGCGCGCCGGTCACGGTCACCGCCGAGTCGCCGGTGTTCAGGACGACGACCGAGCGGGTCGCCGTGAACCCCTCCGCGACGTAGGCGAAGTCGATGACGTCGCCCGGCACGACCGTGATGGACGGCTCGCCAGCGGCGCCGAAAACGGGGACGTTCAGCGGGTTGTGGGCCTCGTCGTTCGACGCGATGCCGATCATCGCCAGGGGTTCCCCGGTCATCGGGTGCTCGGACTGGGGGTTGAACACGATCCCGAGCACGGTCGCCTCATCCGGGCGCAGCGTCTTGGGGAAGCTCGGCACCTGGGTCAGGTGAAGGCTCGGCGGGGCGTCGAACAGGCTGATCGAGGTGAGGATGAGGTTCGAGTTGCCGTCGTTGCGCACGACGACCTCGCGCGAGGTCGTGTCGAACGGCCGGGTCCACCCGAGCTGCACCAAGCTCGGCTCGGTGACGAGCACCGGCGTCTCCTCCTCGCCGGTCATGTCGAGCTCGAGGGAGACGTCGTCGCGGTCGGTGGCGACCGTCAGGATCGCGGTGTCGGCGTCGCGCTGGCTCGGCGCGTAGGTCACGTGGAACGTCGCCTGGCCGCCGACCTCGACCACCGCGCCGTCGGGGAGGTCGACCTGGAAGTCCGAGTCGTCGTCTCCCGCGACGGTGAACCCGGTGAGCGTGGCGGGGGCGGTGCCACCATTGAGGACCGTGACCGGGAGGGTCCGGGGGGCACCCGCCTGGACGATGCCGAAGTCCAGGACGGCGGGGCTCGCCACGAGGTGCGCCCGCTGCCCGGGGGTGGAGATGGGGACGCGCGTCTCGGGGTTGCCGGCTAGGTTGTGCGTGATGACGAGGGTGCCCTCGTCCGGCTCGTCGTGGTTGGAGGCGTATTCGACCTGAATGCGCGCCGTCTCGCCCGGCTGGAGCAGCTCCTTCTCGACGAGCACCACGGCGAGGTCGGGCGAGGTGGTCTCGATCACGGCGTCGAGCTTGATGACGCCGCTCGTCCCGATGTGATGAACGGTGATGTTGCGGCGCGCGACCTCCCCGCGAGGCACGTCGCCGAAGGTGATGATGGTGGGCGAGATGTCGATCTGCGCCTCGGGACCGAGCGTGAAGCCTCCCGATCCGCCGCCGCAGCTCGCGCCCAACAGCGCCGCCATGGCGATGGCAAGCACGTATCGCATCGGGTCCCTCCTCGCACGTCGAAGTGCCGTGACCTACCACCGCGAATGCAGCCGGGACAAGGCTCGTTTCGAGTTTCGAACGGGCCTGGGGACCCGATCTCGACCGCTCGCCGTGGCACTGTCTTGTATACACCGCGCCCCCGTGCGAGCCTCCCGCGCGTGAACGGCGTGGACACCGTGACTGCCGCTGTGGTCGAGGCCTTGGCGGGGCCGTGTGCGGTCCCCGAGGGGACGCCGCTCGTCGCGGCGTGCAGCGGCGGAGCGGACTCCGTCGCGCTGGTCGCGGCGCTCGGCGCCGTCGTCGCGCGCTGGCCCCTGCGCGCCGTGGTCTTCGTCGACCACGGGCTCCGCGACGTGTCCGCCGAGCGGGACGCCGCGCGCCGTGCAGCGGGGCGGGCGGACGCGCCCTTCGTCGCGGTCCCGGTCACCCTGGCAGCCGGCGGGAACCTCCAAGAGCGCGCCCGGCAGGCCCGCTATCAGACCCTCGTGGCGCACGCTGGGGTGGACGCGCTGGTCGCGACCGGCCACACCCTCGATGACCAGGCCGAGACGGTGCTCCAGCGTCTGGTTCGCGGCGCCGGCCTGCGCGGTCTGGGCGCGATCCCGGCGCGCGACGGGCGCCTCGTGCGCCCGCTCCTGGCGGTCCGACGCGAGACCACGCGGTCACTGGGGCTGCCGTTCAGCGACGACCCCACGAACGCGACCGGCGCCTATCAGCGCAACCGGATGCGTCACGAGGTGATGCCGCTGCTGGCGGCGGAGAACCCCCGGGTCGCCCACGCGCTGGCCGACCTCGCCGCCCAGGTTCGGGTCGAGCTCGAGCTCATCGATGGGCTCGCGGACGCCGTGGACCTGACCCGCGCTGATCTCACGGGCACCCCCACGGCCCTCGCCGAGGTCCTGGTCCGCTGGCGGCATCGACGCGAGATCGGGGGGCCGCCCCCGAGGCGCGGCGCGGTCGAGCTCCTCTCGCGACAGCTCGCCGCGGGCGCAGATGACGCCGGGACCAGCCTCGGCGGGGGGATTCGCGGGCGCGCGCGCCGCGGCCGACTCGGCTTCGAGGTCGAGCGCGACCCGCGTTTAGAAGTTGTCGCTCATGGGCCTGGTACTTATCGTCTCGGCACGCTCCGCCTGGAGCTATCCGATTCCCCCGCCCGGGTCGGGCGCGAGGGACCCGTGGATGCGCCGATGGTGGCGATTTTCCCGGCCGAGGGCCTGCGATGGCCGATCAAGATCAGCAGATCAAGCCCTGCGTCCCGGATGAGCCGGCAGGCGCGCGGCGTTGAACGGGACAGGCCGGAGCCGCCGGCCGCCGATGCACCAACGATAGGAGCACCGACGACCGAATTCGTGATCACGGACGCCATCGGGACCCGAGTGTGGCCCCGCGCGGTCGGCGACCTCGCCACCGTGACGCAGCGGTCGCTGAGGGTCCACATGTGGGACCAGGACAGGTGATGGTTGTGGCGCGAGGATTGAATTCGGTACCTTCGGACAGAGTTCCGCCAACAGCCGGAAGGTCGATTTGAAAGGGAACAAGTCATTCAAGACGGTCGCGCTCTGGATCTTCCTGATCGTGATCTTCTTTTTGATCTACCAGACCGTCTCGCGCACCGGCGGCGGCAAACACTGGAACTTCTCGAAGTTCATCGCGGAGGCGTTGCCTCCCTCTTACGTCATGGGCGACCGGGAAGGCGCGCAGCTCGAGGTCGCCGTCATTGGCGGCAAGGACGACGCCGTCATCGAGTACACCCTCCCCAACGTCGACAGCGGCAAGACCGGCATCACGTTCCACACCCGCGGCGACATCTCGATGCCGCTCGGTGGGGCGACGGGGAATCAGACGATCTACGGCGCGCTCCAGGAGCGCGGCGTCAAGGTCAGCTTCAAGAAGGGGCCCGCGGACGGGACCTACATCGCTTCGGGCACCGAGGAGCCGTTCTCGACCTTCGTGTCCAAGGTGCAGAAGATCAAACCCCCGACGAACGTGGAGAGCATCACCGTCCGGGGAAAGGAGATCAGCGGCCGCCTCAAGGGCGAGCCAGGGGCGATCTTCACGACCATCGGCGACCTGAGCGAGTACCGTCAGGCCCTCGTGGCGCGCGGGATACGCATCGAGGAGGAGCCGGAGGGGGAGAACTCGTTCTGGCTCTCGATCCTCGGGACCTGGCTCCCGATGATCTTCATCTTCTTCATCTTCTTCCTCTTCATGCGGCAGCTCCAGGCGGGCGGCGGCAAGGCGATGAGCTTCGGCAAGAGCCGCCACAAGCTGCTCAACGAGTCGACCAACAAGGTGACTTTCAAGGACGTCGCCGGGATCGATGAGGCCAAAGAAGAGCTGCAGGAGATCATCGCCTTCCTGAAGGACCCGAAGAAGTTCACCCGCCTCGGCGGCCGCATCCCCAAGGGCGTGCTCCTGATGGGCCCGCCGGGTACCGGCAAGACCCTCCTCGCGAGGGGCGTCGCGGGTGAGGCCGGCGTGCCGTTCTTCAGCATCTCGGGCTCGGACTTCGTCGAGATGTTCGTGGGCGTGGGCGCGAGCCGCGTGCGCGACCTCTTCGAACAGGGCAAGAAGAACGCGCCCTGCATCGTGTTCATCGACGAGATCGACGCCGTCGGCCGGCACCGGGGCGCGGGCCTCGGCGGCGGTCACGACGAGCGCGAGCAGACGCTCAACCAGCTGCTCGTCGAGATGGACGGCTTCGAGTCCAACGACGGCGTCATCCTGATCGCCGCGACGAACCGCCCCGACGTGCTTGACCCCGCCCTGCTGCGTCCTGGCCGCTTCGACCGCCGCGTGGTGGTCAACCGCCCGGACGTGAAGGGGCGCTTCGAGATCCTCAAGGTCCACACCCGCAAGGCGCGCCTGAGCCGCGACGTGGAGCTCGAGGTCATCGCTCGCGGGACGCCCGGTTTCGCCGGCGCCGACCTCGAGAACCTCGTCAACGAGGCCGCCCTGCTCGCCGCCCGCCACGACAAAGACACCATCGACATGGATGACTTTGAGATGGCGAAGGACAAGGTCCTCATGGGCGCCGAGCGGCGCAGCGCCGTGCTCAGCGACGACGACAAGCGGATCACGGCGTACCACGAGGCCGGGCACACCCTCGTGGCCCGGATCGTCCCCGGCAACGACCCCGTCCATAAGGTGACGATCATCCCTCGTGGGATGGCCCTCGGCCTGACGTGGACCCTGCCCGAGCGCGATCAATACTCTCTCGACGAAGGGCAGGTGCTCGGTCGCATCGCGATGGCGATGGGCGGCCGGGTCGCCGAGGAGATCACCTTCGACAAGGTGACGACCGGGGCTGGCAACGACATCGAGCAGGCCACGAAGATGGCCCGCAAGATGGTCTGCGAGTGGGGTATGAGCCGACTCGGGCCGGTCGCGCTGACCAAGGGCGACGGCAACATCTTTCTCGGCCGCGAGATGGCGCGGGCGTCGGACTTCTCCGAGCAGACCCAGGCCGAGGCGGATCAGGAGATCAAGCGCATCCTCAACGAGTGCTACGACGTCGCGCGGCAGGCCGTGACCGACAACCGTGACGCGCTCGAGCGCCTCGCCGACGCGCTCCTCGAGTTCGAGTCGCTCAACGGCGACGAGGTCGACATGGTCGTCAACGGCGCCACCCTCGACCAGCTGCGCCACGAGCGCGCTCGCAAGGGCGACGAGCTCGCGGCGGCGAAGGACGCGGCCGCGCAGCAGCCGGCCGAGGCGGACGCCGCCGAGAAGAAGAAGGCGATCATCTCGGACCTCCCCGAGCCGCTCGGGAGCGCTCGCGCGCGGCTCGACGACGACGAGGTCTGACCGCCGTGAGCAGTGACGCCCGTGCGCGGCTCGCCGCGCCGGCGCCGCTCGTGCTGCCCCGGGGCGGGACGCTGGATTTCACACGGGTGAGGGTGATGGGGGTGCTCAACGTCACCCCCGACTCCTTCAGCGACGGCGGCCGCTACCTCGACAGCGAGGCGGCGGTCGCGCGCGGGCTCGCGTTGGTCGAGGCCGGCGCCGACGTGCTCGACGTCGGCGGCGAGTCGACGCGACCGGGGAGCGCGCCGGTGGCGGCCGCCGAGCAGATCCGCAGGATCGCGCCGGTCATCGAGAAGCTCGCCGTGCGAACGGCGGTCCCGATCTCCATCGACACGACGTCGGCCGAGGTCGCCCGCGCCGCGCTCGCGGCGGGCGGGCAGATTGTTAATGACATCAGCGCATTCCGCTTCGATTCCGGGATGATCCCGCTGCTCGCGGAGTCGGGGGTGCCCGCGGTCGCGATGCACACGCTCGCGCCGCCATCCACCATGCAAGACGATCCGCGATATCTCGACGTGGTCGGTCAAGTCATCGCGCACCTCTTGGAGCGGGTTGAACGCTGCGTGGCGGCGGGAGTGGTGCGATCTCAGATCGCGCTCGATCCCGGGATCGGGTTCGGCAAGACCCTGGCGCACAACCTGGCGCTGATTCGGGCGCTCCCCGAGTTGGTGGCGCTGGGGCACGCGGTGCTGGTGGGGACGAGCCGCAAGAGCTTCCTCGGGCGCATCACCGGCCGCCCGGTCGATGAACGCGAGATGGCGACCGCGGGCTCGGTCGCCGCGTCGATCGTGCTCGGGGCACACATCGTGAGGGTTCACGACGTCGCCGGGCTGCGCGACGCCATCGCGGTCGCCGACGCGATCGCCCGGGGCGCGTGAAGCTGATAGGCTCCCGCGCCGAGCAAGGAGGCAGCACGTGTCCCAGGCGCCCAGGAAACTCTTCGGCACCGACGGTATCCGCGGTCGGGCCAACGATCACCCGATGACCCCCGAGATGGCGCTCCAGCTCGGGCGGGCGGTGGCGCACGTGTTCAAGGGCGAGCACGCCCGGCCACGGATCGTCATCGGCAAGGACACGCGGCTGTCGAACTACATGTTCGAGACCGCCCTCCAGGCGGGGATCTGCTCGATGGGGGTAGACGCGGTCCAGCTCGGCGTCCTCCCGACACCGGGGATCGCGTTCATGACGACCGGGATGCGGGCCGACGCGGGCGTCGTCATCTCGGCTTCCCACAACCCCTACGAGGACAACGGGATCAAGTTCTTCGCCGCCGACGGCTTCAAGCTGCCGGACGAGGTCGAGCTGAAGATCGAGCGTCTCATGGAGGGCTCGGCGCTGCTGTCGCACCGCGCCCTCGGCGGCGACATCGGCCGCGCCTATCGGATCGAGGACGCGGTCGGGCGCTACGTCGTGTTCCTCAAGAGCACCTTCCCCAAGCACCTCGATCTCACCGGCCTGCGGATCGTCGTCGACTGCGCCAACGGCGCCGCCTACAAGGTCGCCCCCGAGGTCCTCTACGAGCTCGGCGCCGAGGTCTTCGCGATCGGCACCCAGCCAAACGGGACCAACATCAACGACGGCGTCGGTGCCCTCTATCCACAGCGGATCGCCGAGCGCGTCAAGGAGCTGCGGGCCGACATCGGCATCGCCCTCGACGGCGACGCCGATCGCTGCATCCTCTGCGACGAGCAGGGGCGCATCGTGGACGGCGACTCCATCCTGCTGATGCTCGCGCGAGCGATGAAAGCCAACGGGACGCTCGCTCACGACACGGTGGTGGCCACGACCATGAGCAACCTCGGCCTCGAGCGTGCGCTGAGCGCGATCGGCGTCCGGATGGAGCGAGCGGCGGTCGGTGATCGCTACGTCGTGGAGCGCATGCGGGAGGGCGGGTTCAACCTCGGCGGTGAGCAGTCCGGCCACCTCATCCTGAGCGACGTCGCGACGACCGGCGACGGTCTCCTCGCCGCGCTACAGGTGTTGGGGCTCCTGGTCGCGGGCAAGGAGCCGCTCAGCGTGCTGTCCGGCGGCCTCCAGCGGGTCCCGCAGACCATCAAGAGCCTGCGGGTCGGCTCCAAGCCGCCGCTCGACACCCTGCCCGCCACGAGCGCCGCCATCGCCACGGCCGAGCGCGACCTCGCGAACACCGGGCGCGTGGTCGTTCGCTACAGCGGCACCGAGAGCAAGTGCCGGGTGATGCTCGAGGGGGACGACCCGCGCGTCATCGACGCCCACGCCTCCGCCATCGCCCACGCGATCAGATCGGAGATCGGGGAGTGAGAGCGCCGTCCGACGGGCGTGGCTTCGAGCTCCTCGCGACAGCGGACGAGGTGCGCGAGATGGACCGCAGCACCATCGTCGACCTCGGCCTCCCCGGGCGGGTGCTGATGGAGCTCGCGGGCGCCGGCACGGTAGAGGCCATCGCGGCGCGCCTCGGGGATGTCCCGGGCCAGGCCGTGGTCCTCTGCGGCGGGGGCAACAACGGGGGCGACGGCTACGTCGTCGCCCGCCACCTCGTCGACCGCGGCTGGGAGGTCGTGTGCCTGGCGACCCGGGCGGGGTCCGAGCTGAGCGGAGACGCGCGGGCCAATCATGATCTCTGGGTCGCCCTCGGCGGCGCCGTACGGGTCACGGGCCCCGAGGCGCCCGCGTCGCTGCGCCACGCCATCGACCACGCCGACGTCATCGTCGACGCGCTGTTCGGCACCGGCCTCGGGCGCGCCATCGAGGGGCCGGCCGCCGAGCTGATCGCGATGGCGAACGCGGCGAGCCGCGCGCTCCGGGTCGCGGTCGACGTCCCGAGCGGCGTCGACGCGACGACCGGCCGCGCCGTCGGGCCGGCCTTCGAGGCGGCGGTCACGGCGACCTTCGGCCTCGCCAAGCCGGGGCTCTACACCGCACCCGGCGCGGGCCTCGCGGGCGAGGTCGTCGTCGTGGGCATCGCCTTCCCCCGCCGGGTCGTCGACGCGGTAGGCGCGAGCTACCGCAAGGCGACCGCGCGCGCGATCGCGTCGCTGCTACCGGCGCGCCCGGCAGAGGGGCACAAGGGGACCTTCGGTCACGTCGGCGTCGTGGGCGGCTTCGGCGGCAAGTCGGGGGCGGGACAGCTGGCGGGCCGCGCCGCGTTGCGCGTGGGCGCAGGGTTGGCGACCTGGGTGACGCCCGGCGATGCACCGCAGCGCGCCCCCGAGTTGATGCACCACGACCTCCGCGACGGCCTCCCGGACCGCCCTGACGTCTTCGTCATCGGCCCCGGGCTCGGCGACGACGAGGCGGCGACGGCCGGGCTCGCGAGCGCGCTCGACGACGGGCGTCCGCTGGTGCTCGACGCGGACGCGCTCAACCTGATCGCGACCCAGCGCGACCTTCAGCGCGCCGCCGGCCACGTCATCACGCCGCACCCCCGGGAGGCGTCGCGCCTGCTCGACACGACCGTGGAGGGGGTGGAAGAGGACCGCCTCGCCGCTGTCGCGGCCCTGGTCCAGGCGACCGGCGCGGTGGTCGTGTTGAAGGGGGCTCGCACCGTCGTGGCCGCGCCGGGCGAGGCGCCGGTCATCTTCGATCTGCCGACGCCGGCGCTGGCCGCCGGAGGGACCGGCGACGTCCTGGCAGGCGCCATCGGCGGCCTCGTCGCGCAGGGGCTTGCGCCCTTTGACGCGGCGCGGTGCGGTGTCTGGCTGCACGCCCACGCGGGTCGTCTGGCCGGCCTCGGCCAGGCCGACCGCGGCGTCCTCGCGACCGAGGTCGCCGACGCCCTGCCGCGGGTCATCGCGGATCTGGTCAACGGCTGGAGCTGACGTGCCCGGCGGCGGGGCGGGCGGCGTCAATCAGCCGCCGGGGCAACCGTAGCGGCTCGCGGGGCCTGGGTGGTTCGGGCAGGCGTCGTCGCGATCAGGGACGCCGTCACCGTCGGCGTCGGGGCAACCGGCGATCGTCCCGGCGTCGATGGGGCAGCGATCCCACGGATCGATGAGGCCGTCCCGATCGGTGTCCGGGCAGCCCCGGGCGCCCTCCTCCCCGGGGTGGAGCGGGCAGCGATCATCCTCGTTGTCGACGTCGTCGTCATCGTCGTCGCCGTCCGGGCTCACCCCGGCGGGGACGGGCAGAGGCACCGCGACCGGCGGCGGGGCAGGCTCCGTCCACGGTTCGACGACGACGTCCTCGTGACGCGGGCGCCACGCGAGGACATCGAGCCCGAAGACGAAGGTCGGGCTGAAGGCCATGGCGCCGGCGACGGCGTCGGTGCCGAAGAGTCCCACCTCGAAGCGGAACGCGAGGCTGTGGTCGACGACCAACTCGACGCCGATGGCGGCGCTGAACAGCGCGTCCGCGTCGGATCCGGCGTCTCCGCCGACGAGCGCCATGACCCCGCCCCCGACGCTCGCGTAGGGGGCCACGACCCAGGCGAACGGGCGGACGACGAGGTCGAGGTGCGCCGGGAGGAGCAGCGCTGAGGCGCCGTCGGTCGGGGTGCCCGCGGGGACGAGCCCAACCGCGAGCTCGAGCTCGAGGGCACGAATGGCGCGCCAGCCGAACCGCAGCCCGAGCAGCGCGCCGTCACCTGGCCGCAGCGCCGAGCGCCGCACTCCGAGGACGTCGAAGTCGCTCGAGGTCAGCTGATAGCCGCCCATCACGCCGACGCGCACCGGCAAGCCGATCACGCCGTCCGCGCGCGCCGGCATCGCGAGCAGCAACGCGATGGCGATGTTGCAGTGCAGCATGATGTGGCGCAGCAGGTGCATCGCTCGGATGCTATGGGGGCGCGCGGGTGACCGCAAGCCGTGACTTCCCGGTACCCCTCGTGGACAGCCGTGACTCCATGACGCGAGAGGCCGGCGCGCTCTCGCGCGCCGGCCTCTCGGTCGTCTCTGTGCCGCCTTCGCGGCGCCCCGCTCGTCAGATCTCGATGATGATGACCCGCGGGCTGTCCTCTTCCTCGGCCTCCTCACGGGGGGGCTCGATGGGCATGTGGTCGTAGGGAGAGGGCAGCTCGAGGTACGGCTGCTCGAAACGAGGCTCGTTCTCCTCATTTGGCCGCCACCACGCGATTCTCATGTCCCACCTCCCTGGTTCTGTGCAACCACAGGCCACGATCCAACTCTAGCAACGCGCTGTGGGCGAATCAACTCGCGATTCCGTCGCCGCGTCACAACGAGTACAACGACACTCTTCCGCGTTTTGTTCAGTCCAAACGCCGCCCGGGTGAAACCCCGCGTCCCGCCGCCGGGATCTTCGCGTCTGCAGCGGTCGGGACGTGTGCGGTGCAGCACCCGGGTTCGGATCGCTGAACCTCCGCTCGGGTCACGAACGCGCGATCGCCGCGGGCGGTGGGCGGTGCCCGCAGACCCTGGGCGGGAACGGCGGAAACACGAAGGGCCACCGGTCTCCCGGTGGCCCTTCGTCGGACTCGCGTTGGCGGGGCGCGGCCCCGCATGCTGGTCGCTACTTGTCGGTCTTGAAGCCCTGGAGGGCGTCGCCGAAGACGTCGCCGAGGGTCGTGGACTGCTCGGCGCGCTGGGCCTTGAGGTACTCGCTGTACTCCTCCGAGGCCTCCTCCTCGCTGAGGCGCTTCATCGACAGGCCGATCTTGCGCTCCTCGGGGATGAGGCTGATCACCTTGGCGCGGACGCCCATGCCCTCACGGACGACGTCGGTCACCGAGTTGATCTTCTCGTAGGTGAGCTCGGAGATGTGGATGAGGCCCTCGATGGCGTCCTCGATCTCCACGATGGCGCCGAAGTCGAGCACCTTCGTGACCGAGCCTTCGATGACCGACCCCGGCGGGTAGCGGTCCTCGACGCTCTCCCACGGGTCGCGGCTCAGCTGCTTGATGCCGAGGCTGAAGCGCTCCTTCTCGACGTCGATGTGCAGCACCACGGCCTCGACCTCGTCGCCCTTCTGGAAGACGTCGGCCGGGTTCTTGACCTTGTTCGACCAGGAGATGTCGGAGACGTGGATGAGGCCGTCGATGCCCTCCTCGATGCCGATGAACAGGCCGAAGTTCGTGATGTTGCGGATCTTGCCGCGGACGACCGAGCCGACCGGGTAGCGCTCCTGGAGGAGCTCCCACGGGTTGGTCTCGATCTGCTTCATGCCGAGCGAGATGCGCTTGTTCTCGATGTCGATGTCGAGGATGACGGTCTCGACGATGTCGCCGATGGAGACGACCTTCGAGGGGTGCTTGACCCGCTTGGTCCAGCTCATCTCGGACACGTGGATGAGGCCCTCGATGCCGTCCTCGAGCTCCACGAAGGCGCCGTAGTCGGTGAGGCTCACGACCTTGCCCTTGACGCGATCCCCGACGTGGTACTTGTCGGCGACCGAGACCCACGGATCCTCGCTGACCTGCTTGAGACCGAGCGAGACGCGCTCCGTCTTGGGGTCGAACTTGAGGATCATCACCTCGACCTCATCACCCACCTCGAACATCTCGCTCGGGTGGTTCACGCGGCCCCAGGACATGTCGGTGATGTGGAGCAGGCCGTCGATGCCGCCGAGGTCCACGAAGCACCCGTACTCGGTGATGTTCTTGACGATGCCCTTCATCGTCATGCCGACCTCGAGCTTCTCGAGGGTCTTGGTCTTCAGCTCCTCGCGCTCGGCCTCGAGCAGCGCGCGGCGGCTCAGGACGATGTTGCCGCGGCGCTTGTTGAACTTGATGACCTTGAACTTGTACGTCTCGGCGATGTACTTCTCGAGGTTGCGCACGGGGCGCAGGTCCACCTGGGAGCCCGGGAGGAACGCCTTGACGCCGATGTCGACCGTGAGGCCGCCCTTGACACGCCCGGTGATGACGCCCTCGACCAGCTCGTTGCGCTCGACCGCGTCGTTGATCTCGTCCCAGATCTTGAGCTTGTCGGCCTTCTCCTTGGAGAGCTCGACCTGACCGTGCTCGTTCTCCTGGGACTCGAGGTACACGTCGATCTTGTCACCGACCTTGAGCTTCATCCCGGCGGCGGTGCCGGCGAACTCCTCGACCGGGATCTGGCCCTCGGACTTGTAGCCGATGTCGACGGTGACGTAGTCGCCGCCGATCGCGATCACCGTGCCGGTGACGATCTCGCCTTCCTTGGCCCCGGACTTGGCTTCGTACTCCTCGAGGAGGGCCTCGAAGTCTTCGAAGTCAGCGGGGAGGTCGGCATCATGGGTTGTGGTGTGGGTAGTCAAGGTAGAGTTTTTCCAGACGAAAAGTGTGAAAGGTCAAGAATCACGTGGGGTTCGCTTGTTGTCGCGGTCCCGTCGTGGGCGCGGACCATAGGGAAGGACGCCACCAATGTCAATGAGTTGACCGGTCGCCGAGCAGACGCGCGCGCGTTGGAGCGCCTCGTCGCGTCGTGTGCGGCGATGCTCGCCGTCGCTGGATTGCGAGCCGCCGCGTCCCTATGGTAACTCCCCGCGAGACGGCGGGGTGCCCGCTCAGACCATCATCTCAACCCACCGCAGGACCTACGGGCACGAAACCTCAGCGTCGTATCGGTCGGGCTCCTGCGGTCGCCGCGGGGCCCGGCGGCCGACTTCGTCGCCCTCCGAGAACAGCTACGACCTCCGGATCCCGCCCTGCCGTTGCAGAACAGAGGAGCTCATGAGTCATCGCCTCGACCACCTCATCGCCCAGTCCACCGCCCCGTCGCAGCGGGTCGTCGATCACGACCCCGACGACGACGACGACAACGGCAAGGACAAGGACCAGGGCAAGAACTGGCAGCTCGACTACCTCCGCAAGACGCGGACCATCGAGCTCTTTGGCCCGGTCAACAACGCCCTCGCGAAGAAGGTCATCAGCGGCCTCTTCTTCCTCGAGGCCGACGACCCGGAGCGCCCGATCACGATCGTCCAGAACAGCCCAGGTGGCTCGGTGACGGACGGCTTCGCCATCTACGACGCGATGCGCTTCGTGAAGCCCGACGTGCGCGTGGTCTGCGTGGGCCTCACCGCCTCGATCGCGACGATCACCCTGCTCGGCGCCAAGAAGGAGCACCGGGTGACCCTCCCGAACACGGAGTTCCTCATCCACCAGCCGCTCATCCCGGGGACGGTGTATGGGCGCGCGGCCGACCTCGAGATCACCGCCCGCAACATCATCAAGACCCGTGAGCGCATCAACCGGATGCTCTCCGATGCGACGGGCCAGCCCCTCGAGGTGGTCGAGTCGCACACCCAGCGCGACTACTGGATGAGCGCCGACGAGGCCGTCAACTACGGGCTCGTGGCGCGCATCGTGAACAGCCGCGAGGAGCTCGAGGCCCTGTGAGCCTGGCGCCGTTCGACCTGCGCCAGGGGGGCTGAGCGGCGTGCGCCGGCCGATCCCCCGTCCGGCCGGCTGGGACGCCGGGCTGCTCGCCGTCCTCGGTCCGCGGGGGGCGCGGCTCGGCTACCAGCTCGAGGTCGCCCAGCGCGAGGGCGACGACGACGCGGCGGCGCGGATCCTGACCGACGTCGGCGACGCGCTGGCCCTCGCGGGCGACGGTAGGGCGGCCGTGGCGGCCTTCGAGGAGGCGGTCACCCACGCCGACCGCGCCGGGCAGAGCCGACAGCTGGGCGACGTCTACTGGCGCCTCGGGCAGGTCAACGAGGGCCTCCGGCGCCCGGTCGGCGGGGCGCGCTGGTACGAGCGGGCGGCCGAGGTCTTCGCGTCCGAGGGCGACGTCCCCGACCAGGTGATGGCGCTCCAGGCGTCCGCCCGCTGCCGCATCATGACCGAGGGCCCCTCCGAGGCGCTGCGGTTGCTCCAGGACGCGATCGACCTGGCGCGCTCCCAGGAGGACGACGCGCTCCTCGCCGCCGCCATGGAGCAAGCGGCCGAGGCCGCCGCCGCGCTCAGCTATGTCGCTGACGCACTTGCGAAATATCGTGAGGCGCTGCGCCTATTCTCACGGACGGGCGACGCCATCGGGCGTGTGCGCTGCACAATCGGTGTCGCCGAGTGCGAGCTGGAGCTCGGCGACCACGTGCGCGCGATCAACACCCTCGCGCCGGTCGAGACCGAGCTCGAGCTCGGCCTCGACGACGCGACCGCGGGGCGTGGGCTCGCGCTGACCGCGCGGTTCTACCTCGAGGCCGGCGAGCGCGAGCGGGCGCTCGAGGAGTTCAAGCGGGCGCTCGAGCTCCTGGCGCGCGGGGGAGCGGTCGGCCGTCGGGCGGACCTGATGCTGGCGTTCGGGCGGTCGATCGAGCTGACAGACGGTCCCCAGCAGGCCGGGGCGCTGCTCATGGCCGCCCTCGAGGACTACGAGCGGCTCGGGGACCGGTCGCGCATCGGGCCGGCGGCCTACAGCCTGGCGCGCTGCTACTTCGACGCCGGCGACACCATCCGGGCGGACGAGGCCATCGACAAGGCGCTCGAGGTGAGCCAGCGTCTCGGTGACATGGAGGGGCTCGAGCTGTGCACCGAGCTCGCGGTGCGGATCGCGGTGACGATGGGGCAGGGCAAGCTGGCGCTCGACCGGCTCCGGCTCGCGGCCCGCGTCAAGGGCGAGCTCGGTGACTTCGCCGGGGAGGTGCGCTACCTGCTGCGCGCGCTCGACGCGACGCTCGCGATCGAGGATCTCGACGCCGTGGTGCTCGCCGACGAGTTCATCGAGGCGCTTCGGCGCAGCGGCACGCGGTTTCTGGTGGCGGACGAGCTCGAGGAGATCTGCGACAAGCTCGAGGCCGCGCAGCGGCCGGACTATGGGCGCGAGATCATGGTGCTGCTGGCCCAGGCCGAGCTCGAGGCCGGGCGACACGCCGGGGCCGCGACCGCCTTCGCGCGCGCGGCGGGCTTCGCGGTGCGCGCCGAGGAGCGGGAGGAGGCCGGCGCCCTGTGGGACCAGGCGATCGCCATCGGGGTGCGGATCGGGATGAGCGAGGTCGGCAACTGGCGCATCGACCGCGAGATGTTCGGCCACCGTCAGTGAGCGCAGGCGGCGGACAGCGCGGACGCGTCGGGAACGTGTGGGAATGGGCGGGTCGCTCCCAAGCAGATTGCGCTCGCACGGGCCAATCGCTACCTTGAGCGCGTCTGCGCCCCACCCACCACGCGGGAAGTCCATGCGAGCCCTACGTCCCATCGCCCTCTGCGCGCTCCTTGCGCTCCCGGTCGGGAGCGGCGCGTGCGGCAACGACACGTGCAAGACCAACGACGACTGCCCGGCGGGCAAGATCTGTCGGGTCGGGCTGTGTGCGCGGGACCCGGGTCTCACCGACACCCTCGTCACCGGCGACGCCGACGCGCTCTTCGACGTCACGCTGAACTGCGACCCGGCTGGGGCGACGGACCTCGTGATGAACGAGATCCTCGCCGATCCTCCGTCGGGCGCCGACGTCAACGGCGACGGCACCGCGAGCACCACCGACGACGAGTTCGTCGAGCTCGTGAACGTGTCGAACCGGGACGTCGCGCTGACGAACGTGACCATCAAGGTCAACGACAAGACCGTCGTCGCCGGGGCGTTCTGCCTGCCGCCGAACGCCGCGCGGGTGGTGTTTCACACCGACGGCCTGCCGGCCCTCACCAACGGCGGCGCCAGCGTGTCGCTGCTGGTCGACGGGCTCACGGTCCAGACCCACACCTACGGCTCCGAGGGGGGCAGCGACCAGTCGCTGACCCTGGCGGTCCAGCTCGACCCCACCTCGAGCTGGGTGAAGCACAAGGAGATCTCGACAGCGCCGTACTCCGCGGGCACCTGCGCCAACGGCAACGCCTTCCCCGACTGCGCCGGCAGCCCGCCGGTCGAGGGGGACGCGGACGTCAGCGACAGCGAGATCGTGGCCGCCTGCTCGACCCTCCCGGTCGCCGGTGACCTGGTGATCAACGAGATCCTGGCCGATCCCGGCGCGGTCAACGACGCCAACCAGGACGGCACCTTCGACGGCTCCCAGGACGAGTTCGTCGAGATCGTCAACGTCAGCGCGAGCACGCTGCTGCTGAGCGGCGTCACGATCAGCGAGGGGGGCGGCAAGAAGTTCACCTTCCCGGCGGGGACCTGCCTCGAGGCGGGGCGCTCGGCGGTGATGTTCGGGACCTACGCCGGGGGCGGCGACTTCGGCGGCGCGCTGGCCTTCGGCTACAACGGGACCTTCGGGCTCAACAACGGCGGCGACACGGTGGTCGTCAAGGACGGTGCGGGGACGACGATCGACAGCGTGACCTACGGCGGCGACGCCGACAGCGACCAGTCGGTCACCCGCGCGGTCGACGGCGACATCGCGTCGGTCTTCGTCAAGCACACCCTCGCGGCGGGCTCGGGCGGGACGCGGATGAGCCCCGGGCGCTGCCAGTCGGGCAAGGCGTTCCCGGACTGCGGCGAGCCGCCGGTCGAGGGGACGGGCGACGTCGTCGAGGACACGAGCGGCGACGCCGTGACGCCGACCGACACCACGGCGACCGACACCGCGACCGCCGACGAGGTGGGCCCGACCTGCGGTCCCGCCGCGGGCGTCGGCGACCTGGTGTTGAACGAGGTGGGCTTGAACCCGAACGGGCTCGACTGGAACCAGGACGGTACGCCCAACAACACCCAGGACGAGTTCGTCGAGGTCGTGAGCACCGCGGCGGGTGCCATTCAGCTCGCGGGGGTCAAGATCCAGGACAAGTCGGGCGGGGCGTTCACCTTCCCGAACCTGTGCCTCGAGGCGGGCAACGCCGTGCTCGTCTTTGGCGGCGGCGGCACGCTGTTCTCGGTGTCGGCGCTGCCGGCGGGCAACGCGGCCCCGCAGAAGGGTGCTCCGAGCCTCAACAACACCGACGAGTCGTTGACGCTGCTCGACGCTGGCGGCGCGACCCTCGACAGCTTCCCGCAGCGCAACGCGACCGCCGGCGTCACGTGGGTGCGGGATCCCGAGACGACCGGGAGCTTCGTGCTCCACAACGCGGCGACCACCGCGGGTGGGGCGGTGGCCAGCCCGGGGCTCTGCGCCAACGGGAACGCGTTCCCGAGCTGCCAGTAGCTCCCCGCTTCGCGCTTGAGTTCGCGGCGCTCGGGGCCTACCTATGCCCGGCGGGCGTGGGCTCGCGTTGTCATGAGAGGTGAGGGGTGGCGGGACGGCCGAGGATGTGCGCGAGCTGCGGTAAGCTCATGGGGGTCGCCGACGTGTGCCCCTACTGCGGCGCCGACAACAAGAAGGTGTCGCTCAAGCTCAAGCGCGCGATGGCGCGGGCGGAGGGCGGCAAGACCCCCTACCCGGTGACGATGGGCTTCGTCATCGTCAACGTCTTCATGTACGTGTTGGCGATCGCCATCGGGGGGCTCGCGCCGTCATCCGGGGTGATGAGCCTCGGCGCCCCGGACATCGAGTTCGTCTACCGTCTCGGCCTGATGTACCCGCCCGCCATCGCCGCCGGGGACTGGTGGCGGCTCGTCACCCCGGTGTTTCTGCACCTCGGCGTCCTCCACGTGTTCTTCAACACCTACATCCTCTGGGTGGCGGGCCGGCACGTGGAGGAGGAGGTCGGGCCGCGGCTGATGTTCTTCGTCTACATGGCCACGGGGATCTTGGGTTTCGTGGCGAGCTACGCGACGGGGACCGCGCTCAGCGGCGGCGCGTCGGGCGCCGTGAGCGGGCTCCTCGGCTTCGTGCTGGTCCGGCGGCGCCTGGTGGACGGCGACTTCAGAAACCCCATCACCATGTGGATCATCCAGCTCATCGTGCTGACGGCCATCTTCGGCCTGGTCGTGGCGCGCGTGGACAACGCGGCGCACGTGGGCGGCATCGTCCCCGGTGCGGCGATCGCGTGGCTCTTGACCAGGGTGCGGCTGTCCAAGGCGGGTGCGGTGGGGCTCATGCTCCTGACCACGGGCCTCGCGGTCGTGACCGTCGTGGCTGGGGTCATGATGGGGCTGTCGCTCACCCGAGGCAGCACGAAGGACGTCGACGGCGTCACGACCTGCATGGTGCGGGCGAGCAACGCGCTGACGCTGGGCGGACTCGCGGTGGACGCGGGCAGGGTGCAGGACGCCATCACCTGCTTCAGCACGACCGGGTCGCTCGGCGGGCAGGCGTCCGACGCCCGCGAAGAGGTCATCAGCCAGCTGAAGGTCGCCGCCGACGCCCACGCGCGCTCGGACACGGCCGGCGAGCAGGACGCCACGCGCCGGGTGATGCTCGGGGTCGCGAGCTATCGCGGGTGGCTCGACGAGCACTGGATGGTGTTCTTTCCCCCGCCCAACCGCATCGTCGATCGGAGCTCGGACCGGCCGCTGTCGCCCGACGCGGAGGCGTCGCCGATGCGCGAGGGCCAGCGCGAGCGCCGAGCCCCGTGAGCCGCGTCTCGGGGCTCGTCGACGCGCACTGTCACCTGAACAGCGAGCGGCTCGGCGGGCCGGTGGACGCCGTGGTGGCCGAGGCGCGGGCGGTCGGGGTCGAGACCTTCGTGCTCGCGGGGGTCGGTCCCGAGGAGTGGCTGGCGCAGCGGGCCCTCGTCGTGCGCTACCCCGGGGTCATGTTCCCGGTGTTCGGGTTGCACCCGCAGCTCGTCGCGGAGCTGTCCGCCGAGCAGGTCGCCGACGGGCTCACGGCGCTCGACCGAGAGCTCGCCGGGGACGCTCCGCCGGTCGCCATCGGGGAGACCGGGCTCGACGCCTACACCCCGGAGCGGCGCGATCGCCTTGCGCTGCAAGAAGACTCATTTCGTGAGCATCTTCGTATCGCTATGCGGTTTGATAGACCCGTTGTGCTGCATCTGCTCAGGGCGACCGGGCGGGCGCTCGAGATCCTGCGCGAGGTCGGCGTGCCGCCGGCCGGCGGGATCGTGCACAGCTTCGGCGGGCCGCCGGAGGTGGCGCTCGAGTACGTGAGGCTCGGGCTCCACGTGTCGTTCTGTGGGACGCTGACGTTCCCGCAGTCGCGGCGGCTGGTGGCGGCGGCGGCGGCGCTGCCTCTCGACCGGGTGCTGATCGAGACCGACACCCCGGATCAGGCGCCGCACCCCCATCGCGGAGAGGTGAATCGGCCGGCGCTGCTGCCGCTGGTGCTCGTGGCGCTCGCGGCGGCCCGTGGGGAGTCGGTGGCGGCCGTCGCGGAGGCTACCGCAGGCAACGCGCGGCGGCTCTATCGGTTGCCGTGCTAGCGCGGGGAGAAGCATGCGTGCGGTCTGACTGCGCTTTCGTGGGATCGCCCAGCGGGCCGCCTCCTTGGCCAACCTGCTGAGTTGTCCCTGCGCGGACCCTTACAGGACGTCGCTCGGGGTGGCGGCCTGCCCGAGGAGTTCGGAGAGCTCGCCCCAGCTGACAACGAGGCGGACGAGCGCGTCGTGGACGAGCCCGGCCTCGATGCTGGCGACCTCCTGAGGGATGTTCAAAGCCCACGTCGCCTCGAGCTGCCCGTCCTCGGGGTCGATGTACCAGGTGCCGGCCCAGTTGCGGGCGTGGTGCGCGTTGAGCCGCTCGAGCACGTCGCGCACGTCGCTCGGGCCGACGTGCACGCCGGTCTCCAGGCGCAACAGCAGCGCGCGCTCCTTGGCGACGCCCTCGTCGGAGCTCGACACGAAGCTGTCGATGGTGATCCGGAAGGTCGGGCGGTCGCCGCCGTCCCAGACCAGGACGAGCCAGGTGTCACCCGAGCTGCCGACCCGCGCGACCTTGAGCCCCTTCGACTCGAGGAAGGTGCCGACCCGCTCCTCGAGGAGGCTCTCGTCGTTGACGAAGGTGAGCTGCGGGCTCTTGAGGGGGACGCCCCCGCCCGTCGCGCAGCCGCCGGACACGAGAACGAGGGCGAGCAGCAGGGCTGGGCGAATTCGAGCGCGGGGCATACGAGCCCTCCGGGGTGAGGTCGATTGCGACCACCATGGCGCAAAGCCGCGGTCGCGGAAAGGGCACAGCGTCAACGGGCGGCAGGAGAGCCCGTTTCCTTCATCTTGAAGTAGGTGTCGAGGATCTCGCGTGCGGGCACGATCCCCTTCACCGTCCACTCTTCGCCGTTGACGACCAGGGACGCGACGGCGATCTCCGGCGCCTCGGCCGGCGCGGCGCCGACGAACCAGCTGTAGTGCCGCGTCACGCCGGTGTCGTGGGCCGAGAGGCTGCCCGTCTTTCCGGCCACGGCGACCGGGAGGCGCGGCTTACCGCCCTTCTCGAAGAACTTCCGTCCGGTCCCGCTCGTGGTGGTCTCCACCATCATCTGCCGCAGCTGTCTGGCGATCTCCGGCCGCAGGACCTGGGTCAAGCGCGCCGGCGTGGCACGGTAGAGCTCCTGCTCGCCCCGCACTGCGCGCGCGACCAGGCGCGGGGCCATCATCACGCCGTCGTTGGCGATCGCCGCGACGATGAGCGCGGCGTGCAGCGGGCTGAGCTGGCTGCCCTCGAAGCCGGCGGCGGAGCGAGCGAACGCGAGGCGGCTGCCGGTCGGGATGCGGACGCGGCTCACCGCGACCCCCCACAGAAACGGCAGGCGGCGGTTGAAGAGGAAGCGATCCGCCATCGCCTGGAGCTGGGCCGGGCGCAGGAGCTGGTCGGCCCAGCGGGCGAAGGCCGGGTTGTTGCTGGCCCCGAGCGCCTCGGCGAAGGTCTGGCAGCGCTTGTCGAGGGCGCTGTTGGCGCGGAGGTGCTCGAGACCGAGGCCCTTGAGCCCGCCGTGGGTGCAGATGCTGTCCTCGGGCTTCAGGTCGGTCAGCTCGAGCAGGGCCGCCGCGCTCACGAGCTTGAACAGGCTCGCCGCCGGGCCCTCGGCCTGGAGCGCGAGGTGGGTGAGCTCCGGGCGGTGCTCGGCGTGCTCGGCCAGGGCCAGGATCTCGCCGGTCGCCGGACGGATCGCGATGACCACACCGTAGTCGACCTTGTACTTCTCGAGGGTGCGGGTCGCGGCGCGCTGGAGCATCGGGTCGAGGGTCAGCTCGATCCGGGTGCCGTCGTCCATCACCTGGACGAGCCGGTCGCCCTCCACAGCGGCCAGCGCGGGGTCGACCTGGGCGGCGGGGAGCGCGTAGGTGAGGTCGGCCTGCAGCGCGGCGAGCGAGCTTTCCGCAGGGCCTCCGCCGGTCTCGCCCGTGTCGGGGTGCAGCGCGCGGACCTCGGGGGCGGTGGGGATCTCCTCGCCCGCCGCAGGCGGCCCCGTGCCGGGGCCGACCAAGACGTAGAGGAGCCCACCTGCGAGGCCGATCGCCGCAGCCTTGCGAGCGCGACGACGGATCTGGTCGGCACCGAGCACGATCAGATCATCGCGGCGTGGCGCCGGGCTGTCCATTTTCTCGGTCGGTCTCGCGAGGGCCGCCCGACCCGCGCGGCGAGCGGCGTTGACCAGGCCGTCGCGGTGTGGGATGCAAACCGGGCCGCGAAGGCGGCACCAAAGGGCGAGGGGCCAACGGCGGCGCGTCGCGGACCGGGACGCGCGGCCGCGGAGGGCGCGGGTCCTCGAGCGACACGGTGAAGACGGGGGCATGTCAGAACGGCACACCACACCTCGGACGCTGCTGGACGTCTTCTTCGAGCGGGTGAAGGTCGCGCCTGAAGCCGAGGCGATGCGCTGGCTCGGCCCGGAGGGGGCGCTGTGCGCGACGACCTGGGCCGAGTGGGACGCGAAGGCGCGCGCGCTGGCGTCGGGCCTCATCGAGATCGGCATGGCGCCGGGGGCGCGGGTCGTCGTGCTGTCGCGCACCCGGGTGGAGTGGGCGTGGCTGGACGTCGCCATCCTGATGGCGGGCGGGATCAGCGTGCCGATCTTCCCGAGCGAGCTGCCGGCGTCGTGCAACCGCGTGCTGCGCGACAGCGGCGCGCGCGTGGCCATCGCGGAGAACCCGTGGCAGCTGAAGAAGCTCCTCGAGGCGGATCCGGCGCTCGCGAGCGAGCTCCAGCTGGTCCTCATCGACGAGGAGATGACGCTGGCCACGGGCGCGGTCATGACGTCGGCCGAGTTCGGGGTGTCGCCTCACCGCGTGCTCACCCTCGACGAGCTCGAGGCTCGGGGCGCGGCCCGGCCCGGCAAGCAGACCGAGCGCGAGCTCGCCGCGCGCATCGCGGCCACCGAGCCCGACGGCTGCGCCACCATCTGCTACACCCCCGGGACCGAAGGGCAGGAGAAGGGGGTGATGCTGACGCACGAGAACTTCGCGTTCACGTGCCACGTCCTCGACCAGCTCCTCGGCCTCGGCCCCCAGGACACGCAGCTCCTGTACCTGCCCCTCGCCCAGGCGTTCGCGCGGCTGGCGCTGTGGGTCGGGGTGCGCGCGGGGGTCCCGACCGCCTTCGCGCGCAGCTACCGGACGGTCTTCGAGGACGCGCGGACGTTCCAGCCGACGTACCTCGCGGGGGTGCCACGGCTCTTCGAGAAGACCCAGGAGGAGGTCGAGGCGGAGCTCCTCGCGGCTGGGGGCTGGACGAGCCTCGTCGCGGGCTGGGTCGTCGGCAATCAGAAGCGCGACAACACGGCCAACGAGGGCGTCTTCGCCCGCGCCCGGCGCGAGCTCGGCACGCGGCTCGTCACCCGGCGGCTGCGCGATCGCTTCGGCGGCAAGCTCCGGTTCGCGTTCTCTGGGGGCGCGCCGCTCGGGGTCGAGACCGCGCGCTTCTTCGTGGCCCACGGGCTCCCGCTGCTCGAGGGCTACGGGATGGTCGAGACCTGCGCTGCGACGCACATCAACCGCCTCGGTGACTGCGGCATCGGCACCGTCGGGCGCGCTCTACCCGGGGTCGAGTTCAGGCTCCTCGAGGACGGCGAGCTCTGTGTGCGTGGCAAGAACGTCACCCCGGGATACTGGGGCAATCGCGACGAGACCCGGAAGGTCCTCGACGACGACGGCTGGTTTCACACCGGCGACCTGGCCGAGGTCGACGACGACGGGCGGCTGGTCATCACCGATCGCAAGCGCGACATCATCGTCACCGCCAACGGCAAGGCCATCGCCCCGCGACCCATCGCCGAGCGCCTGCGGGCCGATCCGCTCATCGGCCAGGTGCTCATCCACGGCGACCGGCGCACCTTCATCACGGCGCTGGTGAGCCTGCGCCGCGACCCGCTCATGCGGTTCGCCGAGGAGCACGGCCTCGAGGGCGACTACGAGGCGCTGACGCGCCACCCGCGGGTCTTCGCGGCGGTCGACATGGTCGTCGACCGCGTCAACGCCACGCTCGCCCCGCACGAGGTCATCCGCAAGTTCGCCATCCTCCAGAGCGAGCCGACGACCGAGGCGGGGGATCTCACGCCGACGCTGCGCCTCAAGCGCCGGGTGGCCGCCGAGAAGTACAAGGCGCTGCTCGACTCCTTCTACTCCGAGCCCTTCTGAGAAGCCCTCATGCCGACCGCCCCCGCCCTCATCATCATCCCGACCTACAACGAGCTCGAGAACCTACCGGAGCTCGTGAAGGCCATCTTCGCGGTCGCCGCGGACGTGCACCTGTTGGTCGTCGACGACGGCTCGCCCGACGGGACCGGGGCGCTCGCCGACGAGCTCGCCGCGGCGGACCCCCGGGTCCACGTGCTGCACCGCGCCGGCAAGCTCGGGCTCGGGACGGCCTACATCGCCGGCTTCAAGTGGGCGCTCGAGCGCGACTACCCGCTGGTCTTCGAGATGGACGCCGACTTCAGCCACCAGCCCCGCTACATCCCCGAGTTCATCGCCGCGGCGGCCGACGCCGACGTGGTGCTCGGGTGCCGCTACATCAAGGGCGGCGGGACCGAGGACTGGGGGCTGTGGCGCAAGTTCGTGAGCCGCGGCGGCAACCTCTACGCGCGCATGGTCCTGTGGCTCCCGTTCCACGACCTGACCGGCGGCTTCAAGTGCTTTCGGCGCGAGGTCCTCGAGGCGCTCGACCTCGACGGGGTGAAGTCGACCGGCTACGCCTTCCAGATCGAGCTCACCTACCGCGCCCACAAGCTGGGTTTCCGCGTCGCCGAGGTGCCGATCATCTTCCCCGACCGCCAGGTCGGGCAGTCGAAGATGTCGGGCAGCATCGTGCGCGAGGCCGTGGTCAACCTCGTGAAGCTCCGCTTCGACAAGAGCATCCGCAAGTCCAAGCGCGGCTGATTGCGGTGTCGCCGACTCCGTGGCCCCCTCGCGACCGCGGGAGCCACGCCGTCAGCGCGCGCACCTCAGCCGGGGGCGTCGGTGACCTGGGGCCGCGGCGTATCGGGCTTCTTGTAGCCCGGCGGGAGCGGCAGCGGCTTGCGCGGGATCCAGCGCCCGTTGGGATCGACGTGGGCCGGCAGCGACCCGTCGGGGAGCGGGACGACCTCGGACGGAGCCACCGCGGCGGGCTCGGCGCCGACCGCCGCGTCACCCTCGGGGGCGGCGGCGTCAGGGGGCTCGGCGATCGCGCGCGGCGCACCGAAGCGGGCGTTTAGCCACGCGGTCCAGGCCGCGACGTCCCGCGGGATCTCCGTCCCGGCGGTCTGGATGAGGGCGATGTGCGCGAGCTTGCCGATGGGCTCGGCCTCGAGCCGCGCGATGACGCGGGCGAAGGCGTCTCGGGTCGCGACGCGGGCGAGGGCCGACAGCAGCACCTGCTGGGTGACGGCGTCGTCCTCGCGGTCCACGCGGACGTCGAGCGCCGCGGCCGTGATCGGCCCCGGGAGGTGCAGCGCGAGGAGCACGCCGGCGGCTCGCCGCACGGGGGCCGCTGGGTCGTCGAGGAGGCCGAGCAGCAGCGCCGGGAGCGGGCCAAAGGTGGCGGGGTCGAAGGCGGCCGGGGCGGTCGCCGGCGGGGTCGGGACCGCCGCGGCGCCCTCGGAGGAGGGGGCCGCGGGGGCGGGCGGCGCCGGCGGTCTCAGGGCGGCTGCCCGGGCGGACTCGGGGAGCAGGGCCGCCAGGGCGCTC
>PHBI01000227.1 GCA_002841945.1 Deltaproteobacteria bacterium HGW-Deltaproteobacteria-14 | reverse complement strand
GGCGGGCGGCGTCGCGGCGGCGTCCGGCCCGGGGTTGTACTTCTTGGGGCAGCCTGCCAGCGATGTGCCGACGAGGCCGAGGAGGAGCAGCGTGGGGAGGATCGTGCGCATGCCCCCACGGTAGGCGAAGTCCCGCCGCGGGCATAGCCCAGCCCGCTCTCGCCCGTCCCAAGAGACGACGACGCCGTCGACCCGGACCGGGGCGACGGCGTCGCGCGTAGAAGCTCAGCGCCCGATCAGACGACGCCCTTCACGACCTGCACGTCGGCGAGGTAGTAGCCCACGTTGTCGCCGAAGGTCCCGGCGAGGTCGTTGAACGCGAGCTCGAGCTTACCGGGCTTGTTGACGCCGCCCTTGAAGTTCGAGCCGACCATGAAGCCCGTCTTCTCGCCCGCCACACGCCCGACCAGCGAGAAGGCCGGCGCCGCGGGCGACATGAAGGCCGACTTGCGCGGGTGCGTGTAGCGCGCGTCGCCGTCGGGGCCCCGGTTCAGCTTCCGGTTCTCGCCGGCCTGACCGGTCGCGTTGATCATGATGCTGTCGCCCGGCTGCACCTGGATCCCCGAGTCCACGAAGCCAGAGGCCCCGAGCCCCGGGTTGGCGTTGACCAGCACCGTCTTGCGGAACAGCCGGCGCTCGTCCGTGGCGGCGTCGAGGCCCGCCTTGGCGTGCTTGCCCTTGCCGGCGCCGAACAGCCCCGCGGTCTCGTAGTCGCCGACCACGCCCGCGATGGCGCCCTCGCCCTGGGCCCCCGCGCCCTTCTTGCCGTTCTTCGCCTTGTCGTCGGCGTCGAAGGTCTGCCCCATGAGCCCGTCGGGGTCCGCCCCCGACCCGACGCCGCGCGCGCCGGTCTTGATCTCGACGTCGAGGTAGCTGATCGCCCCGGACTTGCGCGCCAGGAAGGTGACCTTGTAGCCCTCGCGCGTGTCGATGTGGAGGTTGCCGCCGATGTACAGCGCCGATCCCCCGTCGGCGAGCGGCATCATCTTGCCGCCCCCGATCGCCTTGCCGTCGATGGTCGCGCCCTTGCCGGGCAGATACTGGATGTTGTTGCGGACGACGCCCTTCGGCCCCTTGCCCGTGACCGTCACGCCGCCCTGATCGAAGACCGTGATGTCCTCGCGGTTGTAGCGCTTCATCAGGCCGGTCACGCGCACGCCGGTGTCCGACAGCAGGTTGTAGGTCCCGCCCGGCTTGCCCATGATGTCGTACTTGCCGCCGTCGCCGCCGACGAAGTGCGGGTCACCCCAGGCCAGCGCCTTCTCGCCCGCCGCCACGGTCGGCTCGACGGTGATGCTGAACGCCTTCTGATCCTGCAGCCCGTCGGCGTCCGTCGCCAGCACGATGCCGGTCAGGATGGCCTTCTGCGACACCTTGGGGGCCGTGAACTCGATGTTCGGCGTCCCCTGTCCGGTGATCTTCTCGAGCTTCGTGCCCTTGTCCTGACGCCACTCGACCCGCGGCCCGCCGAGCTTGCCCTGATCGGGGTCGACGACCTTCGCGGACATCGTCCCGCGCTCGCCGGACTGCAGCGACTTCGGCGCCGGCGCGGTCACCTGGGGCTTCAGCTTGGGCTTCGGCATCCAAGGCGGACGATGCACGTGCGGCACCGGCTTGGGGGCGTGGATGTGCGGCATCGTCGGCGTGTGGTGGTGCCGGATCATGTGCCCCATCCCCCGCATGATGTCCTGCATCAGGCTGTGGTGCGGGTGGCGCAGGTGCGGCGCGTGGCGCCCGTGCAGCGGCGCGTGCCCCCGGCGCTTGAGGTGGTGATCGCGGTGGTGGAACCGGTGCCGGCGCGCCAGGAAGTGGTGCCGGTGCAGGTGGTGCCTGTGAAGCCGGTGCTTGTGATGGCGCCGGTGGCGGCGCGCCAGGTAGTGATGGCGGTGCCGCGGCCGGCGGTGGTGGTGGTGGTGGCGGTGGACGGGCGGCGCGGGCGCGACCTCGGGCGCGGGCGCCTCTTCCTTGGCCGGGGCCGCGGGCTCGGGCGTGGTCGCCGGCGGCGCGGTGCTGTGCGGCTCGGGGGCCGGCGCCTCGGGCACCGGGGCCGGGGCCTGCGGCTGCGGGGCCGCCGGCTGCTCCTCCTTCTTGGGCCCACCGAGCGCGGCGAGCAGCGCCGCGATCGACGCGAGGTCGGGCAGCGCCGGGTTGCCGGGCTTGCCGGCCTCCTCCGCCGGGGTCTTCTGGGGCTCGGGCTGCTGCTCCTCGGCGGGCTTCTCCTCGGCCGCCGGCGGCGCCTCCTCCTTCGGCTCCGGCTTCGCGACCTCCTTCACCTTCACCGAGAACGGCTTCTTGGTCGTGACGCCCTTGACCTTCAGGTAGCCGCGCTTGGCGACGCTGACCTCACCGGTCAGCTCTTCGTCCTGCTCGACCTCGGGCGCGGTGAACGAGAGCTCCTGCTTGTAGGTGCCGCTCGCCTTCTCCCAGCTCGGGCCGCCGGTGTGCGCCCAGTTGAACCACAGCTGGTTCGTCTGCCCGGGCGCCTCCGGGTCGTTCGCCTCGACCTTCAGGTTCGCGGTCTGGTTCTCGTCGACCTGGGTGTCCTTGACCGCGATCTTGACCGCGGCCTTCGTCGGGCCGAGGCGCTTGTCGGGCTTCTCGTCGCGGATGACCGTGGTCCCGGGGCCGCCCTCGTCGTCGGCCTTCGCGTCGGCCTTCGCCTCAGGCTTCGCCGCTCCCGCGGCGTCGGCGCCCGGGGCGAGCTTCTGCTGCCCTTCGGCGAAGCTCATCCCACGAAGCTCGTTTCCCGATGACTTCTTGTCGGTCTCGGCGGCGGCCTGTGACGGGGGCGCGGGGGCGGCCTGATCCTGCCGCTCCTTGAGTTGGAGATCCATGTTGACTCCGAGGGGGGGAAGGGACCGACCACCGAAGCTCGCCGGGGCGCCGATTAGGGCGACTTCTCACGAGACGTTCGACACCGTACGCTACACCGATCTTGCACTGCGACACAACAGCCTCGCGTCAGATTCGCGCGCGACATCGATCGCGCCTCGCTCGTCGCGTGGTCGGGTCGCTGAGTCAGGGATGACGCGCCGAGAGCACCCTCGGATCACGCACGAATCACGGGCGACGGACGCGGCTCGGCCGCGACGTCACATACTCCAGAGGCGCGGCCAGGGCGGAATTTGACGCATCGCAAAACAATGTGCGCTCCGAGGGGGCCGGACCCGCGTCAGATCCCCCAACGGAGCACGACCAGACCGTCGCCCCCGGAGGCCGGCGCGCTCTGACTCGCCGCTCCGCCCGCCGCGGCGCCCGAGACGTAGTCGCCGTCGGTGGTGTTGGGCACCGCCTCGTAGACGGCGTCGATGACCGCGCCGCCGGGGGCGTAGCTCGTCCCGCCACCGCCGCCGCAGCCGATGCCGCCGTTGCTCCCGTCGCCCGCCGTCCCGCCGGTGCCCCCGCGGTAGCCGCCGCCGCCTCCCCCGCCGCCGTACAGGTTCGACGTGACGGTCCCCTGGCTCCCGCTCTTGCCGCTCTCCCCGCCCGCGCCGCCGCCGAGGGTGTCGGTGCCGTTGTGCCCACGCCCGATCTCCCCGCGCTGCCCGCCGCCACCGCCGCGCCCGTAGCCGGTGCCGATCACCTCGGTCGGATAGGAGTAGCCACCGCCGCCGCCGCCGCCCGCGACGCACAGCTGCGTCGTCCCGCGCAAGACCTCGGAGGCCCCGCCGCCCGGCCCCGAGCCGCCCCAGCTCGCGCTGTGGGTGTTGTAGCCCGGCGCCCCCCCGTTGTAGCCGCCGGTGCCGTTCGCCGAGCCGGAGTAGCCGTCGTTGAGGCCGCCGCCGCCCACGCGGACGGTCAGCGTCTCTCCGGGGCTGACCGCCATCGTGCAGCTGGCGAAGCCGCCCGCGCCGCCGTGGCCGTTGAGCCCCTGGATGGCCCCGACGTTGTACGCGCCGGCGCCGCCGCCGCCGCCGCCCCACAGCTTGGCGGTCAGCGCGCTCACCCCAGCGGGGACGACGAAGCTCGTCTCGCCGGAGGTCGCGCGCGCCTCGACCCCGGCCACGGGCAGCGCGGGCGCGAAGCCGTAGGCGAACGTCGTGGCGTCGTCACCGGTGGCGGTGTACCCCGTGGTGACGCTCGCCCCGGGGACCCCGAAGGTCAGCGCCTCCGAGCCGCAGGTCGCGTCGAGGGGCACGCTCCATATAATGAAAGGATAGACCGCCCCCGCCGCGACGACACCGCCGTCGATCAGGTCGTCGGGGTCGGCCGCGTCCTCGGCGGTGCCGGTGGTGTGGAGGGTGCACGCCGAGATCGCCGCCTTCACGCCGAGGGCGACGTTCCAGTAGAGCTTCTGCGCGTCGACGCCGCCGCTCGTCAGCCGCTCGACCCCCCGGTAGGCCGCGACCTGATACAGCCAGGTGTCCGCGTCCGCGCCGTCGGCCTCGGTGATCGCCGCGCAGCCGGACATCGCCCCCGACTCGCACAGGTTGCCGGGGCCGCTCGCCGCCGCCGGGTTGATCGTCACGTCCGCCGCCACCGTCGCGCCGTCGGAGTTGACGTCGCAGTCGAGCACGAGCGGGTCCAACCACAGCGTGGTCTCGACGTCCGCCGCGACCCCGGCGGTGCACGCGAAGCCCAGCACGAAGGTGCGTGCCCGGTCCCCGTCGGGGTCGAACAGCAGGTCGATCTCCTCGTCGGCGCTGCAGCCGTCGTCGTCGCTGTCCTGGCAGCAGTCGAGCTTGGCGCTGCAGTAGATGTCGTCGAAGGTCACGGCGATGTCGAAGAAGCCCTGCAGCGCCGGGCGCATCAGGGCGACGTCGAAGCGCACGGCGATGTCGCTGTTCGCCGCGCAGACGACGTCCTGGCTCAGCGCCGCGACGCTGGTCGGGTTCTGGAAGGCGACCGGCGTCCCGACCACCGCGCTGTCGTCGCCAGCCGCGAAGCTCCCGGCGTTGGCGGTCGACACCGGGGCCGCGTACGCGCCGACGACCCAGACCTTGACCGTGTTCTCGTCCGCGGCCGGGTCGGCGTCGCATGGACCCACGTAGGCCGCCGAACCGGCGCCGTCGCCGTACCCGCTCGAGGTGATCCGCCGCTGCCAGACGACCTCGTCGCGGCCGTTGTCCACCTCGAGATCCCAGACGACCTCGCCGACCCCCTCCAGGTTCAGAGCCCCGACGCGGATCTCGACCGCGGCGTCCGGGCTGCCGACCGGCCCCGGCGGGCCGACCTCGACGCAGGCCGCCAGGGCGATGCAGGAGAGCCCGATCGTTGCCACCTTCATGAGCACCTCGGGGCGCGCCGAGCGGTGGACCCGCCGGCGAGCAGCTGTGTGTGGGGAGTCTGGCGCGGCGACGTACTTGCGCGAACGGTCAGACCATGCCGCATTGCACACCGCTGGCTTCAGCGTCTCACGTCGCCAAAGACCGGGTCAAGGGCTCGTCAAGGCCCGAGCCTTGGTGCGTCGCAAACGCCCCGCCCCGAGGCTACCGCCTGGCGAAGAGCAGCGACGGGCGCTTGGCCAGCCCGACGACGGCGGCGGTGCGGATCGTCGATTGGAAGTGCCACGGCAGCGAGTAGACCCCGCCGTGGACCTGCTGCGACAGGGTCTGCGCCGCCTTCTGCGCCGGGGCGACGCCGTTCGACGTCGCGGCCCCCGGGGCGCTCGTGTCGAGCAGATCGTGGAGCATCAGCAGCGCGCTCAGCGAGCGCGTCGTCGGGACGTCGAAGATCTGCACGCCGAAGCTCGGCGCGCCGATGAAGGCCGCCTTGAACAGCGGGTGCTCGAGGGAGCGCGTCTTCGAGATGCCCGCGACGTTGGCGCTCACCGTCATCGGGCGCGGGGCGCCGCCGTCGAGGTCGGCCCCGTGGGTCGCCCAGCTCTCCGCCGTCGCCATCTTCGCGAGGTACTGCGCCGCCTGATAGCCGGGGCCCTGCAGGGGCACGACCGCGCGCGCGATGGCGTGGTCGCCGTGGACGTGGTGCGGGTTGCCCGGCAGCGCCCGCAGCCGCGAGAGGGTGGCGGTCCAGAACGGCTGGTCGGCGAAGAGGCGCGCCGACGCCTCGCGGTCCTCTGGCTGCACCGTCGCCGGGGTCGTCGGCGAGATGTACATGCCGACCGACGCGACGTCGGCCGGCGCCAGGCTGCGCGCGATGGCGTCCATCGCCGCGGCGAGGCGCAGCTCGCGCCCGGCCCCCGGGGCGTACGCGAAGAGGCCGAGGTGGACCGGGCCGTCGGCCGCGAAGGCGGTGATGGCGGCCGCGATCTCGCGCGGCTGCTCGAGGATGTTGCGCGCGTTCGGGGCCGTGACCAGCGTGCCCGCGAGGGGCGCGTCGGCCGAGGCGCGCGCGACGGCCTCGTCGGGGTCGGCGAGATCGATCCACAGGACCGTCGCCCCGGCGCGCAGCAGCGCGATCGTGGGCGCGAGCTCCGCGCCGGCCCCCAGGATGGCGAAGCGCTGACCGGTCAGATCGAGGGCGCCACCGTCGATCTCCGCGCGGCCGACCGTCCACGCGAGCCCAGCGGCCGCCCCGTCCGTCAGGTGGTTCCGCTCGCGCAGCAGCGCCACCACCGACGCCACCTCGCGCCCGCGGTACACGTGCCCCTCGAACGGCACCGCCGGGATCAGCCCGGCGGTCCCGGGGAGCTTGCGCGTGACCAATCGGGGGGTGTCGTGGTGCGTTGCGAGATGGTCTCGCAGCGGCGTCGTTCGCCCATTGTGCCGAATCACGAGCTGGTCGTGAGTGCGCCGCGTCATGAAGCGCGCGACCGTGGCGCGCTCGCTGGACGCGACGCGGGCGGCCTCGAAGCGCACGAGCGCCTCGTCGTAGCGCTGCTTGAAGGGCTTGCCGGCTCCCGGGACGCGGACGCCGCCAAAGACGCGGGGAAACGCGGCGACGGTGTCGTTCAGGACGCCGTGAAAGAAGCGGGAGCCGGAGACGCCAGCGGGCAGCTGGACGCCATCCTCGTTGCGGGTGGCCATGGGCGTTCCTCCGTGCGCGGGCTGGCGCACGCGGTGGGGACGGATGCGAATGAAGCGGCGTTCTATCAGGGCGGCTCCGGATGTCCAGCGTGGAGACCGTTTGCCAGGTCCCGCCGCCGCGGTCGAGGAGGGGCGACCGTCGCGGAACGCTTGACTCGAGCGCGGGGACGCCGGAGCTTGGGCGCCATGGTCCCCGACGCCGTGCTCTTCGACCTCGACGGAACCCTCGTCGACACGATCCTCGACATCGCCGCGGCGATGAACCACGTCCTCGCGGCGCGGGGGTGGCCCGAGCACCCCGTCTCAGCGTACCGCGGCTTCGTCGGGCACGGCGTGCGCGAGCTCGTCGCCCGGGCGCTCCCGGAGGGCGCTGCGGCCGAGGTGGACGCTGCGTCGGCGGACTTCCTGAGCCGCTACGACGCGCACCTGATCGATCACACCCGCCCGTTCCCGGACATCCTCGCGCTCCTCGCGCGCCTCGCCGAGCGCGGGACGCGCCTGGCGATCCTGAGCAACAAGCCGGAGTCCCAGACCAAGCGGGTCGCGGCGGCGCTGCTCGCGGAGGTGCCCTTCGAGATCGTCCGCGGCCAGCGCGATGGGGTCCCCGCCAAGCCGGATCCGCTGGCGGCCCTCGAGATCGCCGCGGCCCTCGAGCTCGAGCCCGACCGCTGCACCTTCGTCGGCGACTCCACGGTCGACATCGAGACGGCGCGCGCGGCCGGCATGTGCTGCGTCGCGGTCACCTGGGGCTACGCCGAGCGGTCCGCCCTCGAGGTCACCTGGCCGCGCCTGCTCGCCGACTCCGTCCCCGCCCTCGCCGACGGGCTCGGCCTGCGCTGGCCCTGAGCGCTCAGAGCCGCGCGCAGACCCGAAGCGTCGACGTGGGTCGACGCAGCTCATCGCACGCCGCGATCAGCGCCGGGGCCGCCGGCACCTCGAGCGGCGCCAGCGCGCTCGCCGTGACCGTCGCGGCGGCCGGGGGCGCGCCCACGGCGAGCCGCAGCAGCAGGGCGATCAGCGCCTCCGCGGCCAGCACCCCGAGCACGAAGCGGCGCCGCGAGCGCCTCGCGGCGCCTCGGGTCCCTCGCGCTGACGGTGTGCGCTGCGTCATGCAACTACAACGGCAGTTGTCGGCCCCGGGTTCAGCCCGATCTCGCGATCGCCAAAATCACCGGTCGCCGTCGCCTCTCGCCGGTCACGCGGTGGGCTGGGCCGTGTTCTTCGGGGTCGCGTCATGCGCAAACGCGATGCCGTGTCGCCCCTTGGCCACGAAGTCGAACTCCTTGGCCACCCCGGCCTTGTGCAACCGCCCCATCAGCTCGTCGGTCACCTTCACGCCGGCGATGTCCACGCTCTTGCCGCCGTCCCAGTTGTAGCGGTCCTTCAAGGTGATCGTCGCGGAGACGACGATGCGCTTGCGGGACGCGTCGTAGGAGGCCTCGCCGACGATGAAGTAGTGGCACCCGCCGACGGCGAAGTACCAGTCCTTGGACTCCTCGGTCGTGAAGTAGTGGTTCTTGCGGCCAGACGCGAACTTCACCGGCTTGCCGGACTTCGCCGCCTGCATCGCGATGGGGCGGGCGAGCGCGTCCATCTCGCCCTCCACCTTGGCCCTGAAGGTGGGGTCGCTGCCGAAGATCGCGAAGATGTCGATCGCGCGCGTGTCGCCGGTGTTTCCGAGGTAGTGGCGGAGGTTGGCCGCGGCGTTCGGGAGCGACAGCGCCGCGAAGACCCCGGCGGCTTGCCAGGCCACCTTGAGCGCGTAGTCGGTGCCGCTGGCGGCCTTCTGCCCGTGCTCGCCGGACCCCTCTCGCTGCACGACCGCTCCGTCGGCCAGCGCAGGCGTCGTCGCCGGTCCCTCCGGCCCGGTGATCCGCTGCAGCGCCTCGCCGCCTCCCCCGGCGGCGCCGCCGCCGAGCAGCGCCTCGGCGCTCTTGCCCTGCACCACGAGGTCGGCGACGGCGTCCGCGTGGCGCTCGTAGCGGTCGCCGACCTGGCCGACGCCGCCGGACAGCGACACGCCGGCGCGCTGCTGCACGATGTGCGCCGCCTCGTGGGCGGCGGTGTGGAGGTCGGGGGCCCCGCGGAAGGCCACGTGGCTGCCGGTCGCGTAGGCCTCGGCGCCGATGGCCTCCGACGCCGCCCGGGCCGCGCCGCCGACGTGGGCCTGCACGCCGCTGACGTCGTGGGCGCCGAAGGCCGCCTGGATGCGGTCGAGGTGCGGCAGTCGCCCGCCGCCCCCCGCGACC